>JAYTEX010000182.1:0-2676 GCA_043734785.1 Pseudomonadota bacterium
CCGATGGGTTACGGTGGCCCGCATGCCGCATTTTTTGCGACTCGCGAGCGCTATGTGCGCGCGATGCCGGGACGGGTGATCGGTGTATCGGTTGATCGCGATGGCCGCCCGGCGCTGCGCATGGCGCTGCAGACCCGTGAACAACATATTCGTCGTGAGAAGGCCACCAGCAATATCTGCACTGCGCAGGTGTTACTTGCCGTAATCGCCGGCTTCTATGCCGTCTACCACGGGCCGCAGGGATTAGCGCTGATTGCGGGAAGGGTCCATCGCTTGCTGGAAATATTCGCGGCTGGCTTGCACCGCCTCGGTTATCAAATCGTGACCACGTGCTTCTTTGACACCCTCACGGTCCATGTGCCAAACCGCGCCCGAGCACTCGCCGCTCGCGCACGCGAAGCGGGAATTAATCTGCGGGTCGTTAACAGCGATCAATTAGGGATCTCCTTCGATGAGACGATCACGCGCGTCACAGTGCGCAGCTTGTGGCGCGTATTCGCCCGTGACGCCGATGAAGATCTCCATTTTGACCGACTCGACAAAGAACTTCAGGACTGCATTCCCGAGGGTCTAAGGCGCACCACCCCGATCCTGAGCCACCCAGTATTCTCGCGCTACCACAGCGAGACCGAGATGATGCGTTACATGCGTAGGCTCGCCAGGCGCGACATCGCACTTGATCGCGCGATGATCCCACTCGGTTCATGCACCATGAAGTTGAACGCGGCGACCGAACTGCAAGCTTTGTCTTACCGAGAATTCAGTGATCTGCACCCGTTTGTGCCGCTCGATCAAGCTCAGGGCTATCAGCAGATGTTCGATGAATTGACCGCGATGCTGTGCGACCTCACGGGCTTCGCTGCGTTTTCGTTGCAGCCGAACGCCGGTTCGCAGGGCGAGTATGCGGGCCTGCTCGTTATTCGCAAATATCACGAGGTGCGTGGCGAGCCTGAGCGCGAGGTGTGCCTGATCCCGGCCTCGGCACACGGCACCAATCCGGCCAGCGCGGCGATGGCAGGGCTTGAAGTCGTCGTCGTCGCCTGCGACACACGCGGCAATATTGATGTTGACGATCTGCGCGCGAAAGCAGACCAATACGCGGCGCGGCTGGCGGTGCTGATGGTCACCTATCCCTCGACCCATGGCGTGTTTGAGGAATCGATACGCGAGGTCTGCGCGATCATCCACCAGCGCGGTGGCCAGGTGTACCTGGACGGTGCCAACCTGAATGCATTGGTCGGCATCTGCCGTCCGGCCGAAATCGGTGCCGACGTCATGCACGTGAACCTGCACAAGACGTTCGCGATTCCGCATGGGGGCGGCGGCCCCGGAATGGGACCGATCGGCGTGCTGGCGCATTTGATGCCTTTCCTGCCGGAGCACCCGGTGGTCGGCGGCGTCAATCCGGCGGCAGGACCAGAAGGTACAATCGGCACGATCGCGGCGGCCCCGTGGGGCTCCGCCAGCATTCTGACAATCTCTTGGGCCTATATCGCGATGATGGGCGCGCACGGCTTGCGTCGCGCGACGATGGTCGCCATCCTCGCCGCCAACTACATCGCGCAGCGACTTAAAGATCACTATCCCATTCTCTATACGGGTAAGAACGGCATGGTTGCGCACGAATGCATCATCGACCTGCGAGCGCTTAAAGCCGCCACTGGGATCACGGTCGATGATGTTGCGAAACGCTTAATCGATTATGGCTTTCACGCTCCGACGATGTCGTTCCCCGTCGCCGACACCTTGATGATCGAGCCGACCGAGAGCGAGAGCAAACGCGAGATTGATCGCTTTTGCGAAGCCATGATCCAAATTCGTAACGAGATAGCGGAAATTGAACAAGGGCTGGCTGATCGAGAGAACAATCTCCTGAAGAACGCCCCGCATACTCACCGTCTATTAGTCGCGGAAAACTGGGACAAGCCCTACCCCAAAGCCAAGGCGTTCTTTCCGATGCCCGATCTTGACGACGACAAGTACTGGCCACCAGTCGCCCGGATCGACAATGCTCACGGCGATAAGCACCTGGTCTGCAGTTGCCCGCCGATCGAAGCCTATCAGTAGGAACGGCTTGCGCCGCTAGCGGTCGCTTAACGTCTTCATTCCGAGTTCAAGAGGTCAGAGATCTCGAACCCACACGGCGGCGATCGCTGCAGCGTTAAGTTCAGGGAGCGCGCGCACGATCAAGATCTCTGAACATCCCTTGAACCGAGCTCGAACGTCCGCGAGATCCGGCAGATGGCAAACGTGTCTCAATCGGAGTTTGCCGCGTTGATCGGTGTCAACCTGCGGACCCTGCAGAACTGGGAACAGAAGCGCGCACGGCCAACCGGTCCGGCGCGCGCACTGCTACGTATCGTCGCGGCTGATCCGCGCGCAGCGATTGAGGCGCTGCATCAGCAACCTCGCTGAAGGGGCGAGAGGCCAGTGCTACGGTGGCTCGACAGTAATGCCCTCTTAATCGTCAAGCTCCCTCGCCCCGCACTTTTTCAAGAACGCCCAAACACCGTCGTAATAATCGATATGGCGAGTCTTGTCTTCGCCAGAGCGGTCCCCGCTCGGCACAAAAATGACCATGCCCTTGCGCGCCCGAGTCAGGAGAACTCGATAGCCATTCTTGGCGACGTCGAGCAAAGAATCGTTTTGCCAATCGCTGCCGGATAACTTGTAGGC
>JAYTEX010000183.1:0-7461 GCA_043734785.1 Pseudomonadota bacterium
GGCCTCGGTCGGCACTAGCAACACTTGCGACTCGCCGCTTGTTAACGGCGGCGTAAAAGTCACTGTGACGAACATGCCGGGCTTCAATTGCTGTTGTGGATTCGCAAGCTCAATGCGCGCCTTGAGTGTTCGCGTCGCGAGATTGACCTCGGGCAACAGTGCACCAACTTTGCCAGGAAACGTTTGGCCGGGATACGCCGCCGCACGCGCGACCACCGCGCTGTCTGGTCTGAGCCACCCGACCTGCGCTTCCGGCACTTCTGCGTTGACCCACACCGTGGACAGCCCGTTAATCCGGAAGAGTGGTGTCCCGGGCATCACCGTCATGCCGTCTCGCGCCCCCAGTTCGGCCACGACTCCCGTCAGCGGCGAAGTCAGGATAAGTCGCGTCTGCACGTGCCCGCTCTTTTCGACCAACCTTATCTGGTCTTCGCTCATGCCGGCGAGACGCAGGCGTTGGCGCGCGCCGTCGAGCAGCGAGCGCAGACCGAGCGTCGCTGAAAGCCCCGCGATGCGCTTGGCCGCTAAGTACTCTTCCTGCGCCGCGACCCACTCCGGCACGTACAGTGCAGCCAGCGCCTGCCCTTTTTTGACTGGGTCGAGCAGCGCCCGCACATAGAGTTTCTCGATAAAACCTGCGTTGCGGGCCTGAACGACAGCGACATCGCGCTCGTTGTAGGCCACGCTCCCGATCGCATCAATCCTGGAGGCCAGCACGCCGGTGGTCACTTTGGCCAACCGCACCCCCAGGTTCTGCTGTAGTCGCGGGCTGATGCTCACTTGTCCGCCCAGTGCCGCGCCTTCGGCATAAACGGGCACCAGTTGCATGTCCATGAACGGTGACTTACCCGGCGCATCAAATTTCTGCTGCGGGAACATCGGGTCGTGCCAATACAAGGGTGGGTTGGCGTCGCGGGCGGGCGCCGCGGATGGTGCATCCCCCGCGGTCGCGGCTGGCGCGGTCATTTGCATGCCATGCTGCATCCCGATCTGGTAGAGGCCAATCCCGGCAGCTCCGAGCAGACCGAACACCATCAATACCAGCACAGACTTCAGGGCGCTCATTTCAACTCCTCGTCCAGGGTTCGAGGATTCGCGGCTGCGGCGCCGGCAGGCGTCTGATGGTCCTCAGGAAATAGAAAGTTGAGGCGGGCCCACAGGCGCGCGATTTTGTTTTCGAGTTCTACTGCTCGCAGGCGTAGGTCGATTTCATCGCGGCGGGCAAGCAGCAGATCTGTCGAGGTCGCTTTCTCGCCGCGGTAGGCTGCGAGTGCGGCATGGGTACGCACCGCTGCGAGCGGAATAGTGTCGCGCGTGTAGCGGGCCAGCCGTTCGCGACTGTTCTCCCACGTCTCTAACTGTGCAAGCACTTCGCCCACATACATCCGCACCGCCTCTTCGCGCTCGGCGCCGACTTGTTGGGCCAATGCCAGTTTCGCGGCAACCTCGCGGTCCTGGCGGTTCTTCTGGGCAAATTGGAGCGGGATCGAGACATTGACGGACACGAAATCGGAGAGCCCCGAGCCACGCTGCGCGTATGCCAGCTCCACACTCCAATCGGCATGCTTGTTGGCTTCAGCAAGCTTGGCTTCGGTCCAGGCGAGTTCTTGCTGCTTGTCGAGTAGCGCGACTTGCGGATGGTGAGCAAGCTGGGTTTCGAGCGCGCTTCGATCCAATTGAACGACATCGATTGCGGGCTTGCCTGCGAGTGGCAGTTCGGCGGCCTCGCCGACCCACCGCGCGAGGCGAGTTTTCGCCGTGCGCACGCGACTGTTGATTTCGCTGGCACGATCCTCCAAATCGACCAAGGCGCTGTGCGCCGCGATCACGTCGGCTTGGTTGCCGAGGCCACCGCGATAGGCGCTGTCGGCCATCACAATTTCGAACGCCACGGCCTTGTGCTGTTCGGCGATCACCGCCGCCATTGCCTCAGCGTAATAGCGATCGAGCCATGCCAGTGCAGTGTCGCGCTGGATCTCGGCAACCGTCGCCGTTTTCTCAGCTTGCGTTTTGTCGCCTTCACGGTTCTGGCGCTGCGTGCGGAGCTGGCGTTTCTCGGCACGGGTCCACTCTTGGGCCACGGCGACTCGACCCATCGTGAAATCGTCATCGCCAAAGCTGAAACGGTTCGGTCCATTCACGGGCCAACTGTCGAGGCCGAGTGTGAGGACCGGATCGGGGAGCTGGCCGGCGGCCACGGCCATTTCCCGAGCAGCGGCGACCGTAAAATCCTGGGCCGACAATTGGCTCGAGCGCAGGACGGCGCGGCGCTGTGCTGCTTCCAAGGTGAGCGGAATATTGGCCGCATGAGCGACGCTCGACAGAGCCAGTATGCCGGCCACGCCGCTCAGCAGACTGGCCAATAAATACCGACGAACCGGGATACGCTGCCGTTCGCGAGCGCGTAATAGCGATGACATGACACCTCCAGAAAGCAAGCGGTCAAAACCTGCGCGCGTCACGCGCGCTGAGGGACTACGCCAGCGGAGGGATCAGATCAAAAAGCGACAGTGCTGAATATAAAGGGGAGGTTTGGCAAGTTGCGGCTGCAACGCTTTCAGCCCGGAGCACCGCGTCAGAAGGTGTAGGGCCGATTGGGCAACCAAGAGGTGGGCCGGCAGTATCGGCTGCTCGCCTCTGGCGTGCTCGCGAGTGTCAACTGACTGCGCGGATTGCTCGCAGTGTTGTTTACAAAGATTCGGGTTTTGCTCGTCCGTGGGGTGGCACGGAATGGCCGCCACTCGCGATTCGGCTGCTGGCTGCAGATCCAGGTCAGGCATTTCGATCGGACACGCATAGCCCGCGACCACGAACTGCGCGAATAACAGCAGTGCGATGCCCAGGCACGCAGTGATTTTTCGGCGTCTTCGGATCATGCTTTCACCGTATACCTCAAAGCGTGCCGCGCAACAAGCACGAGGCCCAGGGTTCGGCAAGCGCGGCCGTTAGTAGTTTTCCGCGCGACCGATCCCCGCTACGCTCAACTCGTGCCAGGGGCCGTGCGAATCACGAGATTTCGGATCTCGGTCATGTCTTCCATCGCAAATACCACGCCTTCACGACCGAGGCCGGAGTCTTTTACGCCGCCGTAGGGCATATTGTCGACGCGATAGGACGGCACATCGCCGATCACCACGCCACCCACTTCGAGCACGTCCCACGCTTTCTGCGCTTTGTAGAGATCACGGGTGAACACGCCGGCTTGCAGCCCGAAGCGCGAAGCGTTGACCTCTGCGAGTGCATCATCGAAATTCTTGAAGCTAGACAGTACCGCTACCGGACCAAAGGCTTCTTCCGCACACAGTTTAGCATTCGAGGGAACGCTCTCCAGCAGGGTGGCTTCAAGCATCGCACCGTGGCGCCCACCGCCGCAGAGCAGGCGCGCGCCTGCCGCAATGGCTTCTTGAATCCAACGCTCAAGTCGCTGCGCTTCGGCTTCGGCAATCATCGGGCCGATGAAGGTGGTTTCCTCTTTTGGGTCCCCGGACTTCAACGCGCGGGTACCCTCGACCAAGCGCGCTTTTATCCTCTCGTAGAGGCTCTCGTGCACGATGATTCGCTGCACAGAGATGCAACTCTGCCCGGACTGATAGAACGCACCGAACACGATGCGCTCCACGGCATCTTCGATGTCCGCATCCTGGTCGACGATCACTGCGGCATTGCCGCCCAGCTCGAGCACGACTTTCTTTTTACCGGCCCGAGCCTTGAGATCCCAACCCACGTCGGGCGAGCCAGTGAAGGACAGCAGCTTCAGCCGCTCGTCGGTGGTGAACAGATCCGCGCCATCGCGCGCGCAAGGCAGAATGGAAAATGCGCCTTCAGGCAGTGAAGTTTCCGCGAGCACCTCACCGATGATCAGCGCGCCTAGCGGCGTCCTGGAAGCTGGCTTCAGCACAAACGGGCAGCCGACCGCAAGTGCCGGGGCCACTTTGTGAGCGGCCAGATTGAGTGGAAAATTAAACGGCGAAATGAACGAGCACGGGCCGATCGGCACGCGCTTCCACATGCCGCGATAACCACGTGCGCGCGGGGAGATGTCCAAGGTCTGCAACGCGCCATGCATGCGCACGGCTTCCTCGGCGGCGATACGGAAGGTGTCGATCAGCCGGGTCACTTCGCCGCGCGCATCGCGGATCGGTTTGCCAGCCTCCACACACAGTGTTTCGGCCAGTTCGTCGAAGCGCTCGCGAAAACGCCCGACGCAGTGGTTCAGAATCGCCTGCCGCTCGTAGGCGGCGAGCGCTGCCATGGCCGGGGCCGCCTTGACCGCGGCCGCGATCCCGCGATCGATCGCGACCGCATCCGCGAGTGCGACCTGGGTGACGACCGCGCCGGAGTACTTGTCGGTGACGGGCAAGGTGCGCTCCCCATCGACCGCCTTATTCGCGAGGTAGTACGGATAGCGTGTTTTGATAGCGGACATAAAGACCTCCGGGTTGGTCTGCGAATTAAGCGACGAAGGTCGCGAAAACGGCGCTCAAATCGCCGCGCTCAAGCGCTTTATATCTCGATTTAGAACCGCGTCGTTCTCCGAGTAGTCGATTTGGCAGTCGATCAAATGGACGCCGTCGCTCGCGAGACAGTGCGCTAACAACGGACCCAATTCAGCGGCGCTGCCAACCCGATGACCATGGGCTCCATAACTCTCTGCGTAGCGCACGAAATCCGGGTTGCCGTAAGTCAGGCCAAAGTCGGCTAGACCCATATTGGCCTGCTTCCAACGAATCATGCCGTAGGCATCGTCGCGAATCACCAGCACGACCAACTGCATGCCGAGACGCACGGCAGTTTCGAGTTCCTGACTGTTCATCATGAAGCCACCATCACCGCAGATCGCCATGATTTTGTGCTCGGGATACACCAAACGCGCGGCCATCGCGGAAGGTAGGCCGGCACCCATCGTCGCCAGCGCGTTATCGAGCAGCACGGAGTTCGGCACGTGGGCCTTGTAGTTGCGCGCGAACCAGATTTTGTACACGCCGTTATCGAGCGCGACGATGCCATCGGACGGCATCGCCTTGCGCACTTCGGCGACCAGCCGTTGCGGATAAATCGGGAAGCGATCGTCATCTGCGCCGACCAGCAGATTGGCTTCCGCCGCGCGCCGGATGGTCTCGATGCCGCCAAAATCCCAGCTGCTCTGGGGGGTAATGTGCTGGTTGATCTGCCAGATCGCGTTAGCGATATCGCCGATCACCTCAATCTGCGGGAAATAGACCGGGTCGACTTCGGCCGAACGAAAGTTGATGTGGATGACCTCCGAACCGCCGGGCTTCATGAAGAACGGCGGCTTCTCGATCACATCGTGTCCAACATTAACGATCACATCGGCGGTCTCGATCGCGCGGTGCACGAAATCGCCGGCGGACAGCGCCGCGTTGCCGACGAACTGCGGATGCCGCTCATCGATCACCCCTTTGCCGAGCTGAGTGGTGACGAAGGGCAGGCCAGTATGTTCGATGAATTGCAGCAGCATGCGCGAAGTGATTTTTCGATTCGCGCCGGCGCCAACAATGAGAATGGGCGTGCGCGCACGCTCGATTCTGGTCACCGCCGCCCGGATGGCTTTATCTTCCGGTACCGCGCGGCGCGCTACGCTACGCGGGATAGGAAGGGTGTCCGTATCTTCCTCGGCAATGTCCTCCGGGAACTCCAGGTGAACGGCACCGGGCTTCTCTTCCTCGGCGAGGCGGAACGACTCGCGCACCCGTGAGGCGATGTTGTCGGCCGAGGCAATCTGATGGGTGTACTTGGTGATCGGGCGCATCATGTCGACCACGTCGATGATCTGGAAGCGCCCTTGTTTCGACGATTTGATGGGTTTCTGGCCGGTGATCATCATCATCGGCATGCCCCCGAGCTGGGCATAGGCTGCGGCGGTCACGAAATTCGTGGCCCCCGGCCCGAGCGTCGCAAGGCACACCCCCGTGTGGCCGGTCAGCCGGCCGTAGGTCGCCGCCATAAAGCCAGCGGCCTGCTCGTGCCGGGTGAGGATCAGCCGAATCTGGCTGGAGCGGGACAGCGCGTCGAGGAAAGCCAGATTCTCTTCGCCTGGAATCCCGAAGATGTATTTGACGCCTTCTTGCTCGAGCGCTTTGATGAACAGTTCAGATGCATTCATTAGATTCTTTCGCGGATTCGGTTAAGTGGGAGAAAATTATTCCGCGTCGTCCATGACCAGGCTGGTAAGCTAGATTGGAATGATGCCTGAATCTTCCACTAATCCGAGCCTCGCTGCCAGTGAGCAGGGCGCAGGCAGTCTGTTGGACACGCTGACCGGTGCAGTGCGTGAAGCGTTATTGGCGATTGCGCGACCGGTCTCGTTCCAGAAGGATGCGTTTCTCCTGCGACAAGGCGCGCCGACGCGCGGCGCGTATCTGTTACGCGCAGGCACAGTGGCGGTGACGGTGCGCTTGCCCGGCGGGGAAACGCTGGCGGTCGCTGAGATCCCTGCGGGCGGCGTGATTGGCGAGATGTCACTACTGGCTCATGGCACGTGTTCAGCCAGTGTCACGGCGCTCTCGCCGGTTGACGCTCTGTTCATCCCGCGCGACGATTTTCGGGTGTTGGTGGCGCGACACAGTGCCGCCGCTCTCAGCGTGCAGCACACGCTTACGCGTAATCTGTGCACCAAACTCGCCGCGCTCAACGCACGGTTACTGGCATATCCCGCGCCGGAAGACTTGCCGTTCTACGCCGCCCCAGCCATGGATCCCCTCGCAGGCTGGGCACGCACGCACACGGCGTCGTTTGCTTACCCGGCGTTTCTGCCCATATTGCCAGTGTTCGCCGATTGGGAGTCGGAAGCTATCGAAGAATTTTTGGCGCACACGCGCGTGCTCGAACTGCCGCGCGGTCACGCGATATTCTTTGAAGGCACGGTTGCAGCGGCATGTTTTATTACGGTGCGCGGGGCGCTCGAAGTGTCGGCACCCACTGTCGTTTCAAATCGCGACGACGCGCACCTGATGCGGATCAGACGGTTGGCGATCCTCGGTCCCGGACACTTGGTGGGGTACCGCAGCATGATCGATGCCATGCCAACCGAGGTGCGAGTACGCGCCCGCGAAGCGACGTTATTGCTGGAATTGCCGGGCCGCGCTTTTGTGCAGCTCTACCACGGGGATACGCCCGCTGCGCTGCGCCTACAGGGCGTGGTGCACAGGGCTCTGCTGCACTCCATGGCGCACACTAATGTGACCCTAACGCGCCTGGTCAATCTTTCGCGACTCCAGGCAGCGCGGCAGTTCGAGCTCGAAGCCGCGTTGGCCGAGCAGGCTGCTTACGCGAGCTGAGCCCGGGCGCAACGATGTGCCCCAAGCCAGGGCGCTCAATCCAGGGAGAATACGGGGTCAGAATACGGGGTCAGTTCTCGCATGGTAGCATCCGTGCTCGGATAATCCGAGCCCACGGTCGCAAGATGCAATTGGAAGTGTTCGGCGATCTCGCGGTAGCTGT
>JAYTEX010000184.1:0-6970 GCA_043734785.1 Pseudomonadota bacterium
CGGTTTTCTTATCGGCGGCATACCAACAAATTTCGGAATCTCAGCTCGCTCACCAAAGGGTGATTCGCCGTTTTTTGTCATTGAAGCCGATGAGTACGACACCGCGTTTTTCGACAAGCGCTCGAAGTTTGTCCACTACCGCCCGTCGACCCTGATCCTCAACAACCTGGAATTCGATCATGCAGATATTTTCGCGGACCTCGCCGCGATTCAGACCCAGTTTCACCATCTGATTCGGACGGTTCCACGCCATGGGGTGGTGGTGTGGAATCGCGACGATAAGCATATCGAGGCCACGTTGTCGCAGGGTTTGTGGAGTCGACAGGTGACGTTCGGAGAGCAACCTGGCGCAGATTGGCGGTTGACCACACAAGCCACCGGCGGCGCACCCCATTATGCCGTGATCGACCCGCTCGGATCCCCGCCTGTCCCGATGGATTCGCCCCTGTCTGGACGCCATAACGCGCTCAATGTGCTTGCGGCGGTTGCGGCCGCGGCCCAGCTCGGGATCGCCGCGCCGGCGGCGCTTGAGGCAGTGCAGCGTTTCAAAAACGTCAAGCGTAGACTGGAGAGGCTTGGCACGGCCGGCGGTGTTACGGTCTACGCTGACTTCGCACATCACCCAACCGCCATCGCGGCAACCTTGGCGGCGCTCCGCGAACAGGTCGGTGCCGCGCGGATTATCGCGGTGTTGGAGGCGCGCTCGAATACCATGCGCATGGGCATTCATCAGCACACCCTTGCCCCCGCACTCGCCGGCGCCGATTTCGCTTTGCTGTTCGCCCCGCCCAATCTTGGCTGGAACGCCGGGGTCGTCACGGAGGCCCTAGGCGAGCGCGGCGCGGCCTGCGCATCGCGCGCAGAACTATTGGCCGCCCTGGGTCGCCATGCCACGCCTGGTTCGCATGTGCTGGTCATGAGCAACGGAGATTTCGGGGGTTTGCACCAACGGTTCCTCGCCCAACTCTCGGCATAAGCCGCCATGCACACGCCAGATTCCGCAGCAACGATCGCCTTGTTTCCGTTACAGACGGTGCTCTTTCCTGGGTGCCTCCTCCCGCTCCAGATCTTTGAAGCGCGCTACATCGACCTGGTTCGCGACTGTTTACGCACGAATCAAGGCTTCGGGGTCGTTCCCATCAAGGAAGGCCGTGAGGCCGGGGGCCCCGCGATCCCTTTTCTGATGGGGACCTATGCCGAGATTACGGATTGGAGCCAAGGCACCAACGGTCTCCTCAATATCCTCACGCGCGGCACCCGACGCTTTCGGATCAAAGCGCATGACGTGGCGTCGAATCACCTCCTGATGGCCTCGGTTGAGTGGCGCGATTCACCGGGTGTGACAGCGGCTCCTGATGAGTATGCTGAGTTGAGAGCGTTACTTCACAAGTTGCTTGAGCATAACCACGCAATTGACCAAGCAAACGAACTCGCGCGTTTAAGCAACACGGAATTTGTATATCGGGTTGCTGAGATGCTGCCTTTCACGCTCGCACAGAAAGTTGAGCTTCTCTCACTTGAGGACGACCGTGCGCTCCTAACCTGCATGGAAATTTTTCTAAGTCAATTACGAATACGCCACGCGAGTACCCATTGAGCTCCCAATGCTCGCCTTAGTTCCCCCCGAAGTGGGTTGAACCCCCGCGCGACATGTGCGACTTTACGCGCACGCTGGCGATGGACGGCATCCAAGACGATGCGAACAAAAACAACCACTGCAATTATCATCGCGCTGTTCGTGCAGACGGCAATCGCCGCTCCGTACGAACGCACTCCAGACGAATACTGGTGGCTGTGTCCGGTCGACCGGAGTGTGCCCGTTCGCCCTGAATTCTCCAGCGAGAAAATCGAAAGTGGCAGCACTGAGATACGCTCAGACACCGCCCGGGTCGTCGATAACGAGACCACCTATTTTGCGGGTAACGCGGAACTCATCCAGGATGACGCTGCGATCAAAGCAGAAGAAATCACCTACGATCAACAAACCCAGTCCGCTCGTGCGGAAGGGAATACGTTTATTTGGGACCGCTCCTTTCTGTGGCGTGGTGAGCGCGCCTTATTTAATCTGGGCGATGATATTTCGCGATTCGAACGCGGTAAATATTGGCTGGTAGGCAGGCAAGGGCGGGGTGCGGCAAAACTCATCAAGAACGATAGCCAGGCGAATATCACGCGCTTGACGAACGTCGACTATACGACGTGCCCGCGGAACCAGGAAACCTGGAAATTCTCGGCCACCAAAATAAAACTGGACCACGACGAAGATCGTGGCTACGCCACAAATGCGCTTTTGAAGATCCACGGAGTGCCGGTTTTCTATATTCCCTACATCAGCTTTCCGTTAAGTGGTAAACGGAAATCCGGTTTTTTGGCGCCGACCATCGGCACCACGAACGAATCCGGGTTGGATGTTCAGATCCCCTATTACCTGAACATCGCGCCCCACCAGGATGCCACCATCGCCCCGCGCTTCATCGCCGATCGTGGCCAGATGCTCACCGGCGAATATCGCTATATGGGTCCATTATTCAGGACTGAAATGGATTTTCAGTATCTGCCAAGCGATGATCTGGCAGGCGGTGCGGATCGTTCGTCCATCGCACTGACGCATCAGCAGTACTACGCTGAACAACACGGCTTCGTGAACGCGTTGATCCAGAATGTGTCCGACGCGCAGTACTTCGAGGATTTCGGCAATAGCCTGAGTGTCACCAGCCAACGCTACCTTGACCGCCGTATCGAAACCACCTACTACGACAGTCGGGTCTGGCTCTACGGCGTTTTGCAGAGCTATCAGAGTATCGATGACTCAATTCCGGGGTCCTTCGGACCGTATCGACGACTTCCGCAGGTGATCGCTCAAACCCTATTCCCTCAGGCCCACCTGCGTCCGCATTTCTACGCGCTATCCGAGCTCACTTACTTCGATCGAGATGACAGCGTCACCGGCACCAGGCTCCAGGTTGAGCCCACGATCTCGTTGCCATTCATCAAGCCTTGGGCCTATATAAAACCAGCGCTTGGCATTCGCTATACGGACTATCTGTTGACGAATTCTCGACAGTTCGACGATCACGAGAATCGCGCGGTCCCTGTGGTCAGTCTGGATAGCCAGCTATTCATGGAACGGCGCTTCAAGTTTTTTGGCAACCGTATGCTCCAGACACTGGAACCGCGCGCCTTCTATTTGTTGGTTCCCAAGGTTGGCCAGGACGAGTTCCCGGTTTTCGATTCCGGGGTGTTCGATTTTTCATTCATCAATCTGTTCCGCGACAATCGCTTTTCGGGCCACGACCGGATCGGGGACGCGAATCAATTGGCACTTGCGGTGACTTCGCGACATTTCAGTCTGCGTTCTGGACGCGAATTGTTCAGGACCAGCATCGGACAGATCTATTATTTTCGCGATCGCGAGATTACTGTGCCTGGACTCACTGTTCAGGACAGCAGCGCCTCCGAGTTGATCGGAGAGTTTGGAACCCATGTAGGAGACGACTGGTCGGCGCGGGCTACGCTGCAATGGGACCCGGATACCTCACAGACCAACAAATCCGCGATCGCTGTACGCTACGCACCAGCCAACGGCACGGTCATGAATGTTGCCTATCGTCAGCGACGTGCGCTTAGCGATATCAAGCAGACCGACGTGTCTTTCCGAATTCCCATGACGGAAAGCCTGAGTCTGATTGGTCGCTGGGCTTATTCTTTGCAGAACCAGCAAGCACTTGAGATAGTGGGTGGCGTGGAATACGAGAGTTGTTGCTGGGGGATCCGGATTTTGAGTCGCAGGTTCATTCGCAATATTCAAGGTGAATTCGACACCGCCATCTTCATGCAGGCCGAATTCAAAGGTTTAGGCGGGTTCGGTCGCACCGCCTCTTCATTCCTGCGACGCAGTATCCCTGGGTACGAACCCTTGTTTTAGCCGTTCAAACCGACGTAAATCAACCGGTTTAGGTTTAAAATCCGCGCGGCGAACGGCCGGCGGATAGCGAGCTTCGAGGATCCGATCGGCGCCCAACGCATCAGCATTGGATCCGCTGCGGCCCCCGCGTTTCGCTCGCAAAATCATGAACTTCGGTGGGCCACTGGTTAAACTAAGGCCGCAGGTGCACCATCTTCGGTCCCCAGCGGGCCAATATAGTGACGATAATGCATTTAAGAACATGGATATCGGCGGCAGTCCTGCTGCTTTTCAGCGCAGGCTCTCAAAGTGCAGAGCTCGATAGAATTATCGCCGTCGTCGATGATGATATCGTGATGCGCAGTGAGCTTGACCAGATGCTCGCGCGAGTGCGTGGCGAGCTGCGTGAAAAAGGCGCCGAGATGCCTCCAACCTCGGTACTGGAGCGCCAAGTCATGGAGCGACTCATCCTGGATAAGATCCAGCTCCAGGTCGCCCAACAAACAGGGGTCGAGGTGACCGAAGAAAACCTCGATCGCGCTATCGACGATATCGCTCAGAAGAACAAGCTCTCGATGCCGCAGTTCAAGGAAATTCTGAAATCAGAGGGCTATGAATTTGAGCGATTTCGCGACGATATCCGACAGGAAATCATTGTTTCCAAGCTGCGCCGAGAAGAAGTGGACCGCAGAATCCAGGTCAGCGATCGGGAAATTGAGAACGAACTGAAGAATGCGGGGGACAGTGTCGTCAACGATGACGAATATCACATCGCGCATATCCTGATCGGGATCCCCCCGAACGCGAACGACACTGAGCGGCGGGCCGCCGAGGAGAAAGCGAAAGCGACGCTCGCGCGGCTGACCGAAGGCGCAGATTTTGGAGATATTGCGCTGGCGATGTCCGATGCCCAGGACGCACTTGATAAAGGAGATCTGGGGTGGCGCAAGATTGAAGAAATCCCGAGTTTATTTGCTGACAGCGTCCGCACGCTGGATATCGATGCCCATAGCGACCTGATCAACAGCCCGAATGGATATCACCTGGTCAAACTGATCGGGAAGCGAGGTGGCGCGAAGGTCATGGTGGAACAAACCAAGGCTCGCCATATCTTGATTACGCCGAACGAACTGGTTGATGAGCAGGCGGCAATCCAGCGCTTGCGCCAGCTCGGACTGCGGCTGGAAAGCGGGGATGATTTCGCAACATTGGCGCGTATGCATTCGGATGATCGCGGGTCCGCGTTGCAGGGAGGAGATCTCGGTTGGGTCAGCGCGGGTCAGATGGTGCCCGAGTTTGAAGAAGTCATGCGCGCGACCGAAAAGGGACAAATCAGTGCGCCGTTCCGCAGCGAATTCGGGTGGCATATTCTGCAGGTACTCGACCGTCGCACCTACGATGGCACGGTTGAAGTCCGGCGTGCAAAAGCGCGCGAAGCGGTAATGGCCCGCAAGCGGGAGGAGGCGTATCAGGAATGGCAACGTCGGCTTCGCGACGAAGCTTACGTTGAGTTACGTGTCGAGAAATAGACGACCGTTTCTTCGCATTGCGATTACCACCGGAGAACCGGCTGGCATCGGTCCTGATCTGAGCCTCAGCCTGGAGGGCGCTGCACCGGGCGTAGAGCTGGTGCTCATCGGCGACCACGTAATGCTTGAGCAGCGCAGCGCCTTACTCCAACGGACGCCTTCTCTCATTGCGTATACGCCCGAGCGCCGGGATTCGGCGCCGATTCCGCAGCTGCAGATTGAACATATTGGCGCCCCGCGTGGCGTCGTACCGGGCACGCTAGAACGCGGCAATGCCCGCTATGTTCTACGCACACTCGATCGCGCAATCGAGGGGTGTATGCGTGGCGAGTTCGACGCCATGGTGACGGGCCCGGTGCAGAAAAGTGTGATCAATGATGCGGGATATCCGTTTACCGGTCATACCGAATACCTTGCTGAAAAGGCAGGCAATGCGGCTCCCGTCATGCTGTTGGTCGCTGGCAAGTTAAGAGTCGCGTTGGCAACGACCCATCTGGCGCTGCGCGCGGTGGCTGACTCCATCACTACTCAGCGCCTCTGTTATGTGTTTGAGACGGTCGCGCGCAACCTACGCGAGTCGTTCGATATTGCCGCGCCGGAAATTGCAGTCTGTGGCCTCAATCCGCATGCGGGGGAAGGTGGGCATCTAGGTCGTGAGGAGATTGACGTGATTACGCCGGCAATTCAGGAATGTCGACGCGCAGGCCTCTTTCTCCATGGGCCCTTGCCGGCGGATACCGCGTTTACGCCGGCCGCACGCGAGAAATACGATGCCTATATCAGTATGTTTCACGACCAAGGTTTACCGGTGCTGAAGGCCTTGGGGTTTGGTCATGCGGTGAATGTCACGCTGGGCTTGCCCTTCATTCGAACCTCGGTGGATCACGGGACCGCGCTGGACATCGCGGGATCGGGCCGGGCCGATTCTGGCAGTTTGCGCGCGGCGCTGGCACTCGCCATCAAGCTCGCCACCCACCGCATTGGCCGCTAATTCTCGGGTGCCGAGCGCCGCCTCCATCGGAGCGCGCAAGCGCTTCGGACAGCACTTCCTGATCGATGCGCGCATCTTGGATGAACTCGTCGCCTGCATCGCGCCGCGCCCGGACGAGTTGCTGGTCGAAATTGGCCCTGGTCGAGGAGCCCTGACCTCCCGACTGCTGGACAAAGGGGCTGTCATCCACGCCATCGAGATAGATCGCGATCTGGTTCATGCACTATCCATCCGATTCGGTAGCGAAACGCGCCTGCACGTGCACCTGGGAGATGCGTTGAATTTCGATTTCCGTCAACTCGCCACGACGCCCCATAAATTGCGGATTGTCGGTAATCTGCCCTACAACATCTCGACGCCGCTGTTGCTAAGGCTGCTCAAATTGGGAGATGCAGTGGAAGAAATGTGCTTCATGCTGCAGAAAGAAGTGGCCGAACGGCTGGTCGCGACGCCCAGCCAGGCGGACTATGGGCGGCTTTCCGTCATGACACAGGCATTTTGCGCGGCGTCTATTGCGTTCGAGGTCCCGCCTACGGCCTTCGCCCC
>JAYTEX010000185.1:0-4323 GCA_043734785.1 Pseudomonadota bacterium
GCGAACGCCAAGGCCGTCGCATGGCGTGGCCGCCGTATTGACACCACCGACCTCTGTCATGGCTTTGGCTAACGGCTATCGGCCGATACTGCATCCGAGCGCCTTCGGCTAGGCCACGCGTCAAGGGATCTCGAAACAGCGCGCTGACAAACGGTCCGCGACCTGCCTATGACCGACGCCTACCGCGCTGGTGACAGCAATTGCCAGTTGCGGAGCAGCTTCATAAGCACGCGCTTTTTCCGAGGACGGAAAAGACATGCCCTGAAGGCGCCCGCGTGCCGATCAGCACGCACCCCGGAGCGCGAAAACCCCCGGGTAGAAAGGGGACTGGTGGGGGGCACGATCCGCTTTGGGGGGCGGGTCGGGGAGCGCGGGTATTTCGGGCGCTGCCAATTCGTCAGGGTCCATCGGTTTGCAGCGCACCTTATGCGCCCAGATGAGCAAAGTTTATTCCAACCGCGCGTCCAGCGCCGCGGACCATGGCGGACTCACCAGGGCGATAAAACGCAGCGGCGTGGCTTCCAGATTTTCGATCCACTGCTCGGTGCCTGCGGGAATGACGATAGTGTCTCCGGCGCGCACCTCGCGTGCCTCGTGATCGATATGCATGAGGCCCGTTCCTTCGAGCAGGTAATACACTTCCGCCTGCTGCAGGCGATGACGGTAGGTCCGTGCGCCGACTGCAACCTCGGCCACGGCGAGCGAATAAGGTAAGGCTATCGAATCCTGACTGGGATGTAACACTTCCCGTATCTGGCAACCATCGATCGCCGTGTAAGGCGCACAGTCAGCTGTGGATTTGATCAGCACGGAGATTTCTCCTGATAAGATTCGGCTGCCATCACTACAAAACTGCCGGTACGCATGCGCTTCAAACCCCGCTATCTCGGTGTTGGTGATACCCCTCATGCCCATGCGGCACCCGGCCAAGTCGGGGTGTTGTTGTGCAATCTCGGCACCCCCGACGAACCGACCCCGTCGGCTGTGCGGCGCTATCTCGCGGAGTTCCTATCCGATCCGCGGCTGATCGAACTGCCACGCTGGCTGTGGTTGCCCATTCTGCACGGCGTGATCCTGAATATTCGACCGCGCCGATCAGCGCATGCCTACGCCAAGATCTGGACGGCGGAAGGTTCACCGCTGCGCGTGCAATCCCAGGCGCAACAGGCGGCCATCGCGGCACAGCTCACCCTCACTTATGCCGATCGCGTGCAGGTCGCGCTGGCCATGCGTTACGGGCAACCGTCGATCGCTGGCGCACTTGAGCGCTTGCGGGCGGCGAAAGTCAGACGTCTACTGGTATTGCCGCTCTACCCGCAGTACTCAGGGCCTGCCACCGGCTCGGTATTTGATGCGGTCACCACCGCGTTGCAAGGTTGGCGCTGGGTGCCCGATCTCCGATTCATCGCGAGTTATCACGACGAACCCGCCTACATCGCAGCGCTCGCGGCATCCATCCATGAACACTGGCAGCACGCGGGGCGCGGCGAGAAGCTATTTTTTTCATTCCATGGATTGCCCCATAAAGTCTTTGTACAGGGCGATCCGTACTACTGCCATTGCCAGGCGACAGCGCGCCTGGTCGCTCACGCACTCGGCCTTGAGGACACCGCCTGGCAGGTGGTCTTCCAATCGCGCTTCGGTCGCGCACGCTGGTTGGAACCGTATGCCGATCGCACCTTACAAGCCGCCGCCCGCGCCGGCACGCGCCGTGTCGATGTGGTGTGCCCCGGATTCGCGGCGGATTGTCTCGAGACGCTGGAAGAGATCGCCTTGCAGAATCGCGCCTTATTCATCGCCGCTGGCGGCCAGGATCTGCGCTACATCCCGGCGCTTAATGCCCGCCCCGATCACATCGCGGCGCTAAGCGGCCTGCTCCGCCACCACCTTGCCGGCTGGCCGGAATGTGATCCGGCCTGGGATGAGACAGCATCAGCGCAGGCCAGTGCGGATAGAGTGGCGCGCGCCAGCCAATTAGGTGCGGTGTCTTGATTCAGGCGGTCGGCGTTATCGCATTGGATGGCGCATTGTTGGACCTTGCAAAGACGGTGAGGACGCTTCAGGTACTGATTTCCACGCCACGCCAGAAGGCGACATAGCCCTCAATATTCTTAGCGGCGTCTTTGGCACACGGATAGAACCAGCACGCGTCGTGGTTAATCTTGCCATCGACCACGACATCGTAATAACTCGCGGTGCCTTTCCATCCGCACACAGTCTGCGTCGCGCTGTCCTGCACGTACGCGCGCTGCAACGTCTCAGGGGGAAAGTAGACGTTTCCTTCAACCAGTTCGTAGCGTGGTGATTCTGCAATCACTGCGCCATTCCAGACGGCTTTGGCCATGGTCATGTCCTTTTGCGTGAGCGCTGACGCAATATGCAGCAAGCCATCGACACGCGCCAGTTAATCGATTATGCGCACCAGTTCATCGATCGAACGGCGCGTTTGTTTCGGCACGACGGCGGGATACCCGTACCAGAATAAGCCGACCACGAATTCCGCGGCCGCGTCGGCCTTGATGAGTGCCAAAAAGCGTGGATCGCGCGTCACCTTGCCAGTTCCCCATTTGGTCCCTATGCCTTGTGCCCACAGCGCGAGCATCAGATTCTGCACGGCGCAGCAACAGGCCGCGTAGTCCTCCCGTTCACGCGCCGGATCGGCATTCGTCAAACAGGTCACGACCAGCCACCCCGGCATCGCCAGCCAGCGCCGCAGTTTAGCTTCCGCCGCCTGCTCGCCACTTTTTGCTCGCACAAGTTCAGCATTCAGCGCGGCAACCTGGGCGCCGATCGCGCGACTCAGCAGATAGAACCGCCACGGTTCGGTGTGATGATGATTGGGTGCCCAGCGTGCCTGTTCGATCGCCTCGAGGACGAGGCTCTGCGCCGGTTCGACGCCGGTGTAATCGTGGATCGTCCGCCGCTCCCGCAACAGCGTGCCAAGCAGCGCCGCCAACTGTCCAGCATGCGGCGCGGGTGCCGATTCAGGTGCGGTCATGAATAAATTTTCCTTCTGCACGGGCTAAGGTCGAGCAACATTGCGCGGTTGACTTAGTGGAGCGAGAATTAGCTATCTAGGTTAAGGCTACTTATGAAGCATTTTGCCATTCTCGCGTTGCTATTGTCGCTGCCCGTCCAGGCCGCCAACCTCGTGCAACAACGCGTGCTGTTCGGCACGGCCTACGCCGCCGCAGTCACGGGCGTCCCATCGACCTCCGGTCAACTTCGTTCGCTGATCGATTATCCGCTTTATCCCTACCTGCGCTACTACCAGCTTCGAGCGCGCCTGCGCGCTTTGCCGAGCACCGAGGTGCGCGCGTTTCTCACCGACTATCCGGAAAGCTTGCTGGGAGCGCGACTGCGCACGGAGTGGCTAAAGGAAACCGCTCGCCAGGGTCGCTTCGACTTATTCGTCACCGACTATGCACCGCAGACCGATCCGGAGCTTCGCTGTCACGCCTTAGCGCGTGAGTTGCGCGGACACACCCCCGCAACTGCAGTCAAGTCCGGACTCGAACTCTGGCTCACCGATAAATCCTCACCCGCCGCTTGCGATGCGGTGTTCGCCACGTTGCGCACCCGCAGTGTGCTCACCGATGACCTAGTGTGGCAACGGATCATGCTGAGCGCGCGCGCGAGCAATCCGCGCCGCGCTCTAGAACTCGCAAAACGTTTTGCGCGCCCGTCAGAGCAGGCATTGGCTGATCTACTGGTGCGCGTTTGGAATACTCCGACCAGCACCTTACAGATCCCGGCCCTGCGCCAGGACACGCCGAAGGTGCGCGATATCGTTGGCTACGGGCTCGCGCGGCTCGCCCGGCAGCACGTCTCGCGCGCGGCCGACGCCTGGCAACAAGCACAGTCCCGCTACCGCTTCACGCCTGCGGAAGCCGGGCATGTCTCGCGCGAAATCGCACTCGCGGCGGCAGCCCAAGACCATCCACGCTTGCGCGAACTGCTCGGGCGTGTGAACCCGGAGGGCGTCGAGGACGCGATCGAACGTCTGCGGCTACGCGAAGCACTGCGGGCACGCGACTGGTCGACGCTCGTGGCCTGGACCGCGCAAGCACCGCGTGGCGCGACCACCAATCCCTTGCGGTGGCGTTACTGGCAGGCACGTGCGCTGCAAGAGACCGGTCAGACCGCGAGCGCCAAGGCCACCTTCAAAGTCCTCGCCGCCGAGCGTGACTACTACGGGTTCATGGCGAGCGATCAACTTGGCATACCCTACGCGATGATCCACCACTCCATCGCTCCGACCGCCGCCGAGCGCGTGCACGCAAGCGCGCTCGGCGGCATGCAACGCGCGCAGGAGTTCTATCG
>JAYTEX010000186.1:0-30365 GCA_043734785.1 Pseudomonadota bacterium
CATCAGACCTTGCGCGAAACTCGCGGCGCGGTGGGCGGCGTCGCGGAGATCGACTGGGACAAGCGCGAGCTGCGCTGGGCGGGAGCGGGCAACATCGCAGGCACGCTGGTGCCCGTTGAGGGCAAGGCGTCAAGCCTGGTTTCCCACAGCGGCACTCTGGGGCAGAACGTCACTCGCTTCCAGACGTTTACGCACGCCTGGCCAGACGCGGGGCTCCTCATTCTGCACTCCGATGGGCTGTCCAGCCGCTGGACACTCGAACTCTATCCGGGTCTGACCAGCAAGGACCCGAGTCTCATCGCGGGGGTGCTCTACCGCGATTTCGCGAGCAGACGGGACGATGTGGTCGTGCTGGTGGGACGGGAGCGTGACGGAAACCCCTGCGATCAGGAAGGAGGCTTGCCCTGAACACCCTGCTCCTCACCTCGGATATCAGCACAGAGGCGGACGTCGTCTTGGTGCGCCAACGGGCGCGGCAGATTGCCGCGCTCCTCGAGTTCGACGCCCACGAGCAAACGCGCATCTCGACCGCAGTCTCCGAGATTGCACGCAATGCATTTCTGTACGCCCACGGAGGACGCGCCCAGTTTTCCATCGAGGGCGCCGCGCCCGAGCAATTCATTATCCGCATCAGCGATCGTGGCTCCGGCATCCCCAATCTGTCCGCCATTCTCGCCGGCCATTACCAGTCCGCGACCGGACTGGGGGTGGGGCTGCTGGGCGCCAGGAGGCTGATGGACGCCTTTCGCGCCGATAGCGTTCCCGGCCATGGCACCACGATCGAACTCGGGAAGGCGCTGCCTCCTCATGCGCCCAAAGTCACGCCTCAACTCGTGTTGCAGATCAGTGCCGAGCTCGCCAAGCTTGCCCCGACGAGCCTAGTGGAGGAGATGCGACAGCAGAACACCAAACTCCTGCGTGCATTCCACGAAGTCAGGTCGCGAGAGGTCGAACTGGACCAGGCGTATCGAGCGTTGGCTGATGCAAACCGGGGTATGTTGGCGTCTGTCATCCAGCTTGAGGACAGGGCCGCAGCCCTCGAGCGCACCGCGGCCTCGGAACGGGTCGCGCGCGCTGAGGCCGAGGCCGCTGTCGCAACGCGAGAGGAGTTGCTCGCCATCGTTTCGCACGATCTGCGAAACCCGCTCAGCGCCATTATCACCGGGGCCTCTCTGATTCTCGAGCGGGCGACCCTCTGTGGCAGCGAAGGAGACCGCGTTCACAAGCTGACTCAGACCATCCTCCGTTCTGCCGACTGGATGAACCGTCTCATCGCGGACTTGCTCGACCTCGCGCAAATTCAGGCAGGGATGCTCACAGTCGAGCAGAAACCTCAAGACGTAGAGGCCCTCATCCGCGACAGCGTCGAGATGCTGAGACCGCTCGCGGCCACGAAGGACTTAAAGCTCGAAGGCATGACGAGCGCAGGGCTGCGAGTGCGTTGTGACCCCGAGCGAGTGCTCCAAATCCTTTCGAATCTCGTCGGCAATGCCATCAAGTTCACGCCCGCTGGAGGGTCTATCTACATCGACGCCCAGGGTAGCGGGCCCGAGGCGCGGTTTTCCGTGCGCGATACCGGGCAGGGAATTTCGGAAGTGGAGTTGCCACGCATCTTTGACCGGTTCTGGCAGGCGCAAGGGAAGATTCGCACCGGGGGGATTGGCATGGGCCTCAGCATCGCGAAGGGGCTGGTGGAGGCCCACGGCGGGTGCCTCTGGGTAGAGAGCACGCTCGGCGTCGGGACGACTTTCCTGTTCACCATCCCGCTCGCGGAGTCCGTGCCGGCACCGGCCATCTGCAGCGAGGATGAGCGCTCGTCCCCGGTGTCATAAAAAACGCCGTTGAAGAATCCCCAATCGCTGGCTAACCCGTTTATTTTTGTAGTTTGTGAAACGCGACAGAAAGAATTTACAAACCCGAACCTCTTACGCCGTGCCCGCGCAGGGGCGTCGCGCGGTTTTATGCCGAGACAACGTAGCGCTTGAACGATGCCTCGCGCGCGCGATGCTGCCCGTGTTGGTGCGCCGCGCGCTGCCTGGGATGATCGATAAACGCCAATTCCGTTCACTGGCAGCGCCCTGGAACAATTCTTGCTGCTAAGCTTGCCAGCACGGGGGTAATGCCGGGATCGCTCAGCTTTAATTGGAGACGGAGGCCAGCATGAATGCCATGGATCGCGTCGTCGAGCGTTTGCCGGCATACGACGAAATGCGGCAACCAGATGGCGAGGTCAGTGCCGCATACCGGCAGTATGGGGCGTGGCTCGCCAACGCGCCGATGGAGCGTCTTTGCCGCAGGCAGAAGGAAGCGGAGCTGTTTTTTACCCGACTCGGCATCACCTTCGCCGTCTATGGCGAGGAAACCGGCGTCGAGCGCCTAATTCCGTTCGATATCATTCCGCGCATCCTCAGCACGGTTGAGTGGGATGCGCTTGCAAAGGGCTGCTGCCAAAGGGTCCGGGCGCTCAACGCGTTTCTGCACGACATTTATCATGGCCAGGAAATACTGAAGGAAGGCATCATTCCGGCTCAGCAGGTCCTCGGCAACCGGATGTATCGCCCTGAAATGCAGGGCGTCGATCTGCCTGGCCAAATCTACGCTCATATCGCCGGTATCGACCTGGTGCGTACTTCAGCGCATGAGTTCTACGTACTAGAAGATAATCTGCGCACGCCGAGCGGCGTCTCCTACATGCTGGAGAACCGCAATGTCATGATGCGGCTCTTTCCGGAACTATTTGCGCAGATGCGCGTGTCGCCAGTCGACCATTACGCCGACGTCCTGCTCGATAACCTGCGCACGCTCGCGCTGCCGCAGGCGCTCGATCCCACAGTGGTGGTGCTCACTCCCGGGCCCTACAACAACGCCTACTTCGAGCACGCTTTCCTTGCGCAGCAAATGGGCGTCGAGCTGGTCGAAGGCCAGGATTTACTGGTACGCAACAACATCGTCTACATGCGCACGACGCAGGGCCCGCAGCGGGTCGATGTTATCTATCGACGCATCGACGATGAGTTTCTTGATCCGCGCGTGTTTCGACCCGATTCCACACTCGGCGTCCCGGGGTTGATGGCGGCGTATAGCAGCGGCAACGTCATCCTCGCCAATGCCGTCGGCACGGGTGTCGCCGACGACAAGGCGACGTATATCTATGTGCCGGAAATGATTCGTTTCTATCTTGGCGAGGAACCTCTACTCGCCAATGTACCGACCTATCAACTGCAGAAGGCCGAGGATTGTGCCTACGTGCTGGCGCATTTGGCGGAACTGGTGGTTAAGGAAGTGCAAGGCTCAGGCGGCTACGGCATGCTGGTCGGCCCCTTATCGAGTGTCGAGGAACTCGCCGCCTACCAGGCGCGCATTGTGCAAAACCCGGGTAACTTTATCGCCCAACCGACGCTGGCGCTATCGACTTGTCCGACGCTGGTTGAACAAGGCATCGCCCCGCGCCATGTGGATTTACGGCCCTATGTGCTCTCAGGCAAGACCGTCAGCGTGGTGCCCGGTGGGTTAACCCGCGTGGCCTTGCGGGAAGGCTCGTTGGTGGTGAATTCTTCGCAAGGGGGTGGTACCAAGGACACCTGGGTCTGCGACATCGATTTCAGCAGTGAAAATGGTAATGACGCGATCGACGCGGATGAAGATTCCCAATGAACCGCCAGCGATGCGCCGCGTTCGATAGGACGGGGTCATGCTGAGTCGCATCGCCAGCAATCTTTACTGGATGGCGCGCCACTTCGAGCGCGCGGAAAACGTCGCCCGCATTCTCGATGTCACCTATCGCATGTCGCTGGTGCCGCATGGCGCAGTCAGCATCAATCAGGAATGGGCCGCACCGCTATTGACCACCGGATTGTTTCAAGATTTTTCGAAGAAATACGACCGCACGACGCCGCGCGACGTGCTTCATTTTATGGTGTTAGACCAGGACAATTCGTCCGCCATTTGCACGACGCTGCAAAACGCCCGCCAGAATGGCCGCGCGGTACGTAGCGCGATTTCATCAGAAATGTGGGAGGTGTTGAACTCAGCCTGGCTGGAAATTCGCCAAGTCTCCGAAGCCGATTTGGAAAATGACGGCATTACCCGCTTTTTCGATCGCGTCAAAACCAGCTCGCATTTATTTCGCGGGGTCACCTTCGGCACCATGTTGCACGACGAGGCGTTTCATTTTTTGCGCCTCGGCACCTACATCGAACGCGCCGACAATACCGCGCGCATACTCGACACGAAGTATCACGTTCTGCTGTCCAGCGCCAAAGAAGTCGGCGGCGCCGCCGATTACTACCAATGGGGCGCGGTGCTGCGCAGCGTCAGCGCGTTTGAGGCGTATCGGAAAATTTATCGCGATATCGTCAGTCCGCGGCGGGTCGCCGAACTGCTCATTCTGCGCGAAGACATGCCGCGATCGATGCATACTTGCGTGAACGAGATCGACGAACTGCTGAAGTTGGTCGGCGGCAACGCAACCCGCGAACCGAGCCGGCTTGCCGGTGATCTCCATGCGCGACTACATTACGGTCGTGTCGATGACATTTTCAAACACGGTCTGCATGAATATCTGACCGAATTTTTGCAACGAATCGCAGTATTGGGCGACGAGATCAACCGCGAATATCTGTGGCCGGAGGCCACGGCGCAAACGCCGGAGAATATGTCACAGCGTCAGGGTTGAGCAACAATGATCCGAGCGAACCAAGCTAACGAACAAAGAGCTAACGCCGCAAGGACAACACAACGATGACTTATTGCGTCAGTATCATGCTTGATGCGGGCATGATCTTCGCGCCGGATTCGCGCACCAACGCCGGCGTCGACGATTTAGCGAAGTTCTGCAAGATGACGGTGTTCCAGAGAGCGGGGGACCGCGTCATCGTGCTGTTGAGTTCCGGTAATCTGTCAGGCACGCAGGCGGTTGTCGGGGTGTTGCAGCGGCGCTGCGACCAGGGCGACGGCGAGCCGATCATCGACCGCGTGATCACCCACTCGACGACCTTGGCCGACGCCGCCAAATGCGTGCTGGTGTCGTTCGGCTCGACCATGCGCCACCAATTCAGGGAAGGCGACCGGTATTTCACCGCGTTGAGTCAGAAGTGGGTCAAGGGCATTCGCCGAGCTTTTACGGCGCTGCCGGAGCTTGACTGGTAGCGCCCACAGCGCGCGCTACGAAACTCAGAAGGAACCCATGTCTATACACGTCGCGCTCCACCACCGGAGCGTCTACCGCTTTGACCGATCGGTCACGTTGTCGCCGCACGAAATACGCCTGCGGCCAGCCGCCCATGCCCGCACGCCGATCTTGAGCTATTCGTTGCAGATCTCGCCTTCGAAACACTTTCTCAACTGGCAGCAGGATGTTTATGGTAACTATGTGGCGCGCGCAGTATTTCCGAATCTGACCCGCGATCTCTCGGTGACGGTCGACCTCGTAGCCGAAATGGCGGTGATCAACCCGTTCGATTTTTTCGTAGAGCGCTATGCCGAATGTTACCCGTTCCGGTATCCGGATTCGCTCGCCAAGGAATTGGTGCCGTTTCTGGAGACCGCCGAATCCGGGCCACACCTGCTTCGTTGGCTACAGGAATTTCGGACTGCCGCCGTCTGCAACGGGACTCACATCAACGATTTTCTGGTGACAGTAAACCAGCGCGTCCAACACGACATTGCCTACCTTTTGCGGATGCAGCCCGGGGTGCAGAGCTGCGAGCAGACGCTAGATTTGAAGAGCGGCTCGTGCCGTGACAGCGCCTGGCTCATGGTCAATGTGTTGCGCCATCTCGGAATTGCCGCGCGCTTCGTTTCTGGTTATTTGATCCAGCTCGTAGCCGACATCAAGTCCCTCGATGGCCCCACCGGCCCGCAGGCCGATTTTACTGACTTGCACGCCTGGGCCGAGGCTTATATTCCGGGTGCCGGTTGGATTGGGCTCGACCCGACCTCCGGTTTGCTGACGGGTGAAGGCCATATCCCACTGGCCTGCACGGCGGTGCCGGGCAGCGCTGCGCCGATCATCGGCATGACGGATGTCTGCGAGGCGACTTTTGAAGTGAGCATGACGGTCACGCGGCTGCGCGAAGACCCACGCGTGACGAAACCCTATAGCGTTGAGCAGTGGAACGCCATCGTCGCCCTCGGCCACGCCGTGGATGCGCAATTGCAAGCCGGCGATGTGCGGTTAACGCAGGGCGGCGAGCCGACCTTCGTGTCGGTCGACGACATGAACGGCGATGAATGGAATTTCACCGCCTTAAGTCCGGTCAAGCTCAAGCTTGCGCGCGACCTGCGGCGGCGGCTGCAGCGCCGCTTCGCACCGGGTGCGCTGCTCCATTTTGCGCAGGGTAAATGGTATCCAGGGGAACCGCTGCCACGCTGGGCGCTTGGCGTTTACTGGCGGATCGACGGCACGCCGATCTGGCGCGATCCGTCGCTGCTAGTCGACGATGTTAATGACGACGTTGCCGCAGGCCAGGCCGGCTGCACGGATGCTGACGCGCTGCGCTTCGTCACTCGGTTGGCCGAACGGCTCGGCTTCAACCGGCAATACCTCGTGCCTGCCTACGAGGACGTTCGCCTCGCGATCGTCGAGGAAGACGGGCTCCCGTGCAACTTCGATGTCAACATCGACCCGCAGCATGAAGATCTCACGGCGCTCACCGGCCGCGCCCGACTCGTGCGCCTGTTACGTCGTGGTCTCGGTCACGTCGCGGGGTATGTGCTGCCATTGCGCGCCTCGATCAGAAAGACGCCTGAAGCCACAAAAACCAATCGCTGCCCAGCCCCGCACGACGGCCGGCCGGATTGGCAGAGTAGCTGCTGGCCGCTAAAGAGCCAGCATCTTTACCTGCTGCCCGGCGATTCACCGGCGGGGTTCCGACTGCCGCTCGACGCGTTGCCCGAAGTTGACGCGGCCGATGTCGAAACAGAACAGCCGCGCGATCCGTTCGAACCGCGCCCGCCGCTGGCCGATTTCGCCGCACTATCAGCAGACCTCTCCGTGCGCGCTGATCCACCGCCCCCCAACCCCGCGCCCAAGGAGGTCGTTCGGACAGCGCTGTGCATCGAAGTGCGTGAGGCGCAGATCCATGTATTCATGCCGCCGCTGCCGTATCTCGAGGACTATCTCGCGCTGGTCACCACGCTGGAGGACACGGCGCGCGAATTGCGCATGGCTATTGCCATCGAAGGCTATCCGCCACCCGCCGATGCACGGATCAAAGTACTGAATATCACGCCTGATCCCGGCGTCATCGAAGTCAACATCCATCCGGCGCGGAGCTGGGATGAACTGGTGACCAATACGACCATTCTGTACGACGAGGCGCGGTTGGCCAGGCTCGCGGCGGAAAAATTCATGCTCGACGGCCGCCACACCGGCACCGGCGGCGGCAACCACATCACGCTAGGCGGCGCGAATGTGCGAGATAGCCCGCTGTTGCGCCGACCGGATCTGCTGAAAAGCCTCGTCTGCTACTGGCAAAACCATCCCGCGCTGTCGTATTTTTTCGCAGGCATGTTTGTCGGTCCCACCAGTCAGGCGCCGCGGGTCGACGAAGCGCGCGACGATAACCTTTACGAATTGGAAATCGCCTTTCAGCAAATGACGGAAAAGACGGCTACCGGCGTGGAAAGCGAAACGCCGTGGCTGGTCGACCGGCTGTTGCGCAATCTCCTGGTTGACCTGACCGGCAACACCCACCGGGCCGAATTTTGCATCGACAAACTCTACGCACCGGCCGGGCCGAACGGCCGGCTGGGGTTGCTCGAGTTTCGCGCCTTCGAAATGCCGCCGCACGCGCAAATGAGCCTGACCGAAATGCTGTTACTGCGCGCGCTACTGGTCCGCTTCTGGCGTACGCCGTACGCCGGCGAGCTGGTGCGCTGGGGCACGCAATTGCATGACCGCTTCATGCTGCCGCATTTTCTCGTCCAGGACCTTAACGACATCGTGCGCGAATTAAATGGGGCAGGCTATGCATTTGAGTCCGAGTGGTTTGCGCCGTTCCTCGAATTCCGCTTTCCGCGTTACGGCAGCGTGGTCTACGCCGGCATTCAGTTGGAACTGCGCCAGGCGATCGAACCCTGGAACGTGCTGGGTGAGGACATGCAGGCCGGTAGCACCGCGCGTTACGTCGATTCCTCCGTCGAGCGCCTGCAAGTGAAGGTGACCGGCATGGCCGATCCCCGTCATGTCGTCACCTGCAACGGTCGCGCGCTGCCGCTGCAACCCACCGGCGTGCAGGGAGAATTCGTCGCCGGCGTGCGTTATCGCGCCTGGGACCCGCCGTCCGCGCTGCATCCGACGATTGCGCCGCATGCGCCGTTGACCTTCGACATCGTCGATACCTGGAGCGGTCGCGCCATCGGCGGCTGCACTTATCACGTCTCCCACCCCGGTGGACGCAGTTACGAAACGTTCCCGGTGAATGCCAACGAAGCCGAGGCGCGCCGCGCCGCGCGCTTCTGGCCGCACGGCCACACGCCGGGAACGATCACCGTTGTCGCGGAGGCGGCGAACCGCAATTTTCCGTTCACGCTGGATTTGCGCCGCAGCGCCGTGTGATCTACGCCACCAACTGAACCAATGTGGTGCCGTCGAGACGCTTGCCGAGATCGATTGGATCACCGACGCGCACTTCACTGCGTCTGACCTGGTAGGCCCAGACCTCAAAATTGGTCATGATCGCTTGCCCGTAGATCGTCGACAGCGCGCAGTCGACCGCGTCCAGGCCGTGGGCGATCTTAATGCGACCGATGCGCGGCATGGTGCGGTGATTACGCGGATCGAAAGTATGCCAAAAGCCGCCGAAAAAAACTTCGCAGTAGGCGTGGAAATCCATCCTCGTTCCCGGATCAATCACCCCGATTTCGGGTAAGTGGCCTGACACATAGCGAGTCGGCAGATTGAAGGCTCGGCACAGCGCGACTACGAGGTGGGCAAAATCGCGGCACACGCCATAGCCTTGCGCCAGTACATCCGCCGCAGAGGTGGTCGGATTGCCCCAGCCGAAGCGGTACTCGATGTGGGCGTGCACCCAGTCGCAGATCGCGTGAACTCGATCAATGCCGTGCGGCAGATGGCCGAATTGCTGCCAGGCGAAATTCATCAGCTTGTCCGAATCGCAGTAGCGGCTGGGCAGGGTGTAGCGCAGCACGTAGACCGGCAGGCGGTCGATCGGCACCAGCGTTGTTGGCAGCCCGTCGTTGTCGGGCCGGCTCGGCACGGAAAAAATAGCGTCATGGCGAATGTCGTTGCGCCCTGGCGCCAGAATCATTCGGTACACCACGTTACCATGGCTATCGACCAACGGCTCGGTCGGCAAGCCGGGGCCAAACGTCAGTTGCTCTTCCAGAATCAATTGCCGCAAGTCCAGATGCGGCTTCAGCAACAGCAGGATAGGCGCCGGCCGCTCCGCCTGATAGGTCACGATGCAGCCGACACGGACAGTGAGATCGAGCGGCGGTTCGGGGACAGGATTCATTCGCAGCGAAGGCGTCATTGAACCAATACCTTGGAGGATAGACTGCTTGGTGGCGGCGTCACGCATCGCAAGGATCGCGCGCCGCGATTTCTATATCCGAAACGAAGCACGTCCCATGCCATGCCCAGAAACAGGCATGAAGCGGAGCTTCCTGGTCATCGCGATCGCCCGCATTAACGAGTCGTCTCTGAAAAAGTCGCTTCTATCGCAGCCAAAGCGCATGCGGGCAGCGTGTTCAAGGTAGGTTGGGGTGAGTGCCGCGAACCCCAACATCCATGATCCGCCGAGTGACCGCGTGGTCGCGAATCCGAGTATCCGCGCGAGCTGGTCTGCTCACTAGTTGGGCTTCGCAAGCTCACCCCCCAACCTACCCAATCTTCTAGCGCCGCCAAAGCGCATGCGGGCAGCGTGTTCAAGGTAGGTTGGGGTGAGCGTCGCGAACCCCAACATCCATGATCCGCCGAGTGACCGCGTGGTCGCGAATCTGAGTATCCGCGCGAGCTGGTCTACTCACTGTTGGGGTTCGCAAGCTCACCCCAGCAACCCGATCGGGTTAAGCTCACCTCGAAATCCGGGACAGCGCGTGTTTGTAAATTTGCTACGCTGGTGTCCCAAATTTTCCGACACGAACCCATTGCCCTAGATGGAGACTGACCCATTGCGAGCGCCCAGTTTCGGCTCGAAACTGCACCCGGGAACTGTATAGCGTTTCGTCAGGACCTGGTCGAGGCCGTGTGACGGCCCACGCCTCTGGTGCGTTTTGCCTCGACGCAAGTGACTCGCTGTGCGGGTACGCAGCGTACGCGGTGGCCTAACCGCGACTCGAATGGATTGTCCGCCGTATACTTCGATCATGAAGGAGACTGATGCCATGTCCGAAGTTTTGGTCGATTACGAAGAGGGGCTCGTGATCATCACGATCAACCGCCCAGCGGCACGCAACGCGGTTAATCGCGCGGTCTCCTATGGGGTGTGCGCGGCGATAGACGCACTGGACGCGCGCGAGGATCTGCGCGTTGGCATCCTGACCGGTGCTGGTGGCACCTTCTGCGCCGGCATGGATTTGAAGGCTTTCCTGCAGGGGGAAGTTATTCGTGTCGAAGGGCGCGGCCTCATGGGGATCTCGATGACGCCGCCGCGTAAGCCCCTGATCGCCGCAGTCGAAGGTTTTGCACTCGCTGGTGGCTTCGAGGCGACGCTCGTATGCGATCTCGTCGTCGCGGCGCGCAACGCACAGTTTGGACTCTCGGAAGTGAAGCGCGGCCTGGTCGCCGGCGGCGGCGGTCTGCTGCGGCTGCCGCGACTGATCTCCCCGCGGATTGCGATGGAACTCGCGCTCACCGGTGACATGATTTCCGCCGAACGAGCGGCCCAGGTGGGTCTCGTGAATATTTTGACCGAGCCGGGCGAGGCGCTCGCCGAAGCTAGGCGGCTGGCCGCGCGCATCATCGCCAATGCGCCGCTCTCGGTCGCCGCCAGCAAGCGCGTGTTGGTTGAGCAGCGCGACTGGCCGCAGAGCGAAATGTTCGCCCGCCAACAGGAAATTACCGGCCCGGTACTGGCGTCATCCGATGCCCGTGAAGGGGCTGCGGCGTTTGCCGAAAAGCGCCAAGCGCATTGGCTGGGACGCTGAAAGTGAGCATGCCATGATTCCACGCACGATATTCAGCGCCGAGCACACCCTGTTCCGCACCACCGTGCGGCGTTTCATTGCCGAGTATGTAATGCCGCATCACGCGGACTGGGAAAAAGCGGGCCAGGTGCCGCGCGAACTGTGGCTAAAGGCTGGCGAGCTGGGCCTCCTGTGCTGCAATGTATCCGCGGACTACGGCGGCATGGGTGGTGATTTTCTGCACAGCACGATTCTGATCGAGGAATTCGCCTCGGCTGGCGCCACTGGGCCCACCTTCTACTTGCACTCGGACATCGTCGCGCCGTATCTGGTCGATTTCGGCAGCGAGGCGCAAAAGCACCGATGGCTACCGCAGATGGCGACCGGCGAAGTCGTTGTGGCGCTCGGGATGAGCGAGCCTTCCGGGGGCAGCGATGTGCAGGCGATGCGCACGCAGGCCGTGCGCGACGGGGACGACTATGTGATCAACGGGCAGAAGGTATTTATCACCAACGGGCACACGGCGGATCTGCTGCTGCTCGCTTGCAAAACGGATCCCAAGGCGCGCGGTAAGGGTGTGAGCTTGATCCTGGTCGAGACCAAACGGCCCGGATTCGCGCGCGGACGCAAGCTCGAGAAGATCGGCTGCAAGGCGCAGGATACCTCTGAGCTATTCTTCTGCGACCTGCGCGTGCCGGTCTGCAACCTGCTCGGAGCCGAAGGCGAGGGCTTCGCACAACTCATGACACAACTCGCGCAGGAGCGGCTGATTCAGGCGATCCGCGGCGTAGCGAGCGCCGAGGCAGCGCTGCGCTGGACCATCGACTATGTCGCCGAGCGCCAAATGTTTGGCCAGACCTTGGGCGAGTTCCAGAACACGCGCTTCCAGCTGGCCGAGCTGCATGCGGAGGTGCTCGCGCAGCGGGTGTTTGTCGATCGCTGCATCGAGCTGCACCTGCACCATGCCTTCGATGCCACCGACGCGGCGGCCGCCAAACTCGTGACCACTGAACTGCAAGGGCGCGTGATGGATCGTTGCCTACAGTTATTCGGGGGCTGGGGCTATCTGTGGGAAACCCCCATCGCGCGCGCTTTTGCCGATGCGCGCATGTGTCGCATCGGCGGCGGGACGGCTGAGGTGATGAAGCAGATTATCGGCAATTCGCTGCTCCCGAGAGCCGCCAGGACCGTCGGTGCGCGCACCGTGACGGATGAAACTCGGAGGTAAGCATGTCCCTGCGTGACAAAGCTTGTTGCAGCGGCATCGGCGAGACCGCCTATGTGCGCGGTTCGACCAGCACGGCGTTCGAACTGCAGCTCGAATCCTCGCTCAAGGCCATCGCTGATGCGGGCCTTGATCCGAAGGATATCGACGGCGTCATTCCGATCGGTATCGTCAGCGGCACGGCCGAGGATTTCATCGAGAACTTCGGCCTCTCCGATGTGCGTTTTTCAGCGTTGATCCCGCATGGCGGCGCCAGTCCGGTGATGGCGCTGCAGTGCGCCGCAGCGGCGGTTGCGGCAGGGATCTGCAAGCATGTGTTGATAACCTTCGGGCGTAATGTCACTGCGGGATCCAACAAAGCCGGGACGCGCATCCACCAGATGCCGCAGTTTCACTATGTCACCGAGTTTGAATACCCGCTGGGGATGATCGCGCCCGCCCAGATTTATGCGCCCATGGCGCGCCGCCATATGGAACTCTATGGCACGACCGTAGCGCACTTCGGTGCAGTGGCGGTGGCCTGCCGAGAACATGCGGGGTTGAACGACAATGCCCTGATGAAAAAGCCCATCACCTTGGAGGATCATCGCCACTCGCGCCTGATCGCGGATCCGTTCCGGTTGCTCGACTGCAGTCTCGAGAGCGACGGCGGCGCGGCAGTGGTGATCAGCGCCGCTGAGTGCGCGGCCGATCTGCGTCATCGCCGGGTGTTCATCTCTGGGGTGGCGACGGGCCATCCTGACTCGCCGGATTCGATCACTCAGCGCCCGGATATGACCAGTCTAGGGCTGGCCAAGGCCGCGCCGCATGCCTTCCAAATGGCCGGTGTGACGCCGGCTGACATCGACGTCGCGGAGATCTACGATTGCTTCACCTACGCGGTGATCCGGCAGTTCGAGGACATGGGATTTTGCGCCAAAGGGGAGGGTGGACCGTTCGTGGCGGACGGGCGACTGCGCCTCGGGGGCGCCTTGCCGACCAACACCCACGGTGGCCTCCTGTCGCAAGCCCACGTGTGGGGCCTGAACCATATCGTCGAGCTCGTGCGCCAGCTGCGCGGCGACGCAGGCCTGGCACAGGTGGCAGACGCCGAGGTGGGGCTCGTGACCGGCTATGGCGACATGGGCGACGGTGCGCTTGCCATCATGCGCAGGGGCTGACGCCACGCCTCATTTAACCGACGCTTGTGCGAAGAGGCCTCGCGCGCCGTGCATCAATTAATCGGGCGATTAATCTGGGTATCGCCATTTGGCCACTGTAGTATTTCTGATCGGATGCGCGCCAAGGTTTCATGGTTGAAGGTGGCCTGGTGCGGGCGCAGCGGCTTGTGAAGTGCGCGTAGTAGGCTAGCCTACGAACTACCCACACGATTTCACGAAGGCGCGAAATTGGCCGGCGCGCGATCTAGACAAACAATTCCGACAACCGATTTCGCTGCACTTTGCCGGTGGTCGTCAACGGCAGCGCCGTGGCGTCCACGAACCGATAATGTCGGGGCACCTTGTATGCCGCAAGGGTGCCCTGGCAATGCGCGCGCAATGCCGCCGCGTCCACCTGAGTCCCGGTGCGCACGACGATGACTGCGGCCAATGCTTCGTCGAGACGTTCATCGGGGATGCCAGTTACGTAGGCCAACTCGACCGCTGGGTGGGCGGCGAGGATCTCTTCCACCTCGGCTGGCGCGACATTGATGCCACCGGTCTTGACCATCTCTTTCAAGCGCCCGCGATAGTAGAGATAGCCTTCCTCATCGAGAAAGCCCAAGTCTCCGGTGCGGAACCAGCCGTGTGGCGTGAAGGCTTCAGCGGTGCGCGCGGGATCTTGCCAATAGCCCGGCGTCACATTGCCTTGGATGATGATTTCGCCCGCCGTGCCAGGAGGCTGCTCGCTTGCGCTCTCGGGATCCAGAATTCGGATCTGATTGCCCGCCAAGGCCTGACCCACGGTTTCCGCGCGCCGTGCGAGTGGCAGATCGGCATCCGTCACGGTCGTGTTGCCATAGGTCTCGGTTAGGCCGTAGACATTACAAATTTGCATCGCACCCAATTCAGCCACGCGCCGCACCTGTGCCGGCGTGCCAATGGTCACACCGGTGCGCAGTGATGACAGATCCCGCTGTGCGCAATCAGGATGCTCTGCCAGCGCCAGCGCCATGTTGGGCGTGCCATAAAAGACCGTGCAACGCGCCGCCTCGATCAGCCGCAGTGCCTCGCCTGCTTCGAAGTGATGTTGCAGGACGAAAGTGCCGCCATGGGTCATCACGGCGAACAGCGCGTTCACACAGGCCAGCGACCAGAACAGGGATACGGCCAGCCACAGCCGATCTCCCGGCACGAGATGCTGACGCTCACCAATCTCCCACATGTTATCGATTAGCCCGCGATGCAGGAGCGGAACGCCTTTGGGGAGCGCGGTGGAGCCGGAGGTGTAGAGCAGGCAGGCGACATCTTCGGGCATCACTTGCGCGGTTGCCGCCGCGAGTTCGGCGTCTGTGACGCAGGTCGCGCGCCGCAGGAAATCCGTGTAAATCACGTGGCCAGGCGCGGCGAAGTCATCCAGCGTAATGATCTCTTCTAATTGCGGTAGGCCATCGGCCAGCGCTTGCGCCTCGCGCAGCAAAGCAATGAAATCGCGCTCGCGAAACTGCGGCTCGAGGATCAGCAGTTTCACCGCGGCATGCGATAGCTGATAGGCCAACTCGCGCGCACTCGACCAGGTGTTCAAGCCAACTGCAATGGCCCCCAGTGACATCACGGCGAAGTCCGCTACCAACCACTCCGCGCGATTACCGGCAAGGATGCCGACGCGATCGCCGTGACGAATGCCGGAGGCGAGGAGGGCACGCGCGCAGCGTTGAACCGCCGCGTCGAAGTCTTGATAAGACCAACTAAGCGAGCCATCAAGCACCGCAGTTTGCGCGGGGGCGCGCGCCGTGATTTCGCGCAAGAGTGCCGGCACTGTGCGGCTGGTGGGTTTGTTCATGTCCGCTTAAATCTTACGCGCGCCGCCGTGCTCGGCTGGCACGCTCACGTCCAGCTTGAAGCGCGCGGGATGCAAGGCCACATCCGCTACCGCGAAAGTGCCCGAGATCGGATACTGCGCACGTAACGTCGCATCGCCCAGCGCGCCAGCGTCATAGAGGTCTGCATGCGGTACGCCGCGCAGGACCCGTTTGAAATCGAAGCTGGTTTCCATCTGGATCAGCGCCACCTCATCACCGATTCGCGCAGCGTTGAGAATCGGCGAGTACTTCACCATCGCGCCGCGGCCGACCAGCGGTTGTGCGCCCTGAGTCACGAGATCGAGGATCGGCCGGCCGTCGAGTTCAACGCGACTGTGGATGCGATCGTAGGTCTCGAGGCTGTGCACTTTCGCGAGTTGGCAGTGTAAACCGTAGCGACTGCCCAGCCAGGTGCCGACGTCCGCCTGATTGCAGAACGCGCCGTGAATGAAATGCCTCGGTTTGATGCCGGTCCGACACGCGATGCCGACGTAAGCCAGCGAGAACGCCCCCAGCGGGCTCGCGTGACAGCGCCACACCGTGAGGCCGATCACGGCTGGCACGCTCGGATGGAGACTCTCCGGCAGGCGCGGCACCACGCTCGCCATCGGCAATTCAAACAAACAGTAGTGAATCTCGACATCCCTGAGCACCAACTCATCGCGCGCGGTCGTGTCGAGTGCCGTCTGTGCCCCAACCGTCGCGCCCGGCCGTTGGCCATATAGCAGCTCCACCGCACTCATGCGTTCACCGCCACAGGACGGCGTGTGTTGCTGAAATGCGGCAGCACTTCACGCCCAAACAGACGCAGACTGTCGAGGATGTCCGGCTGTGGCAGTTGCTCGCGCGCCTGAACCATGAACACAAGTTGGTCGGCGCCCGCAGCCTCCCAGCGCTTGCAGGTATCGATTACGGTGGTCGGGTTGCCAAAGCAGAGGCCGCTAGAGACGGGCTTGTGATCACCCGGCGCGTTTGGATCGGCCCGCAGAGAGCCGAGCAGACCGAGTGCAGTGTAGTTGCTGGCGGGATAGGCTTCCGAGACTTCCACCGTCTGGCCGGCCATATAGCCGAAGGTCCCGACGAGTGCCTCGCCGCGTTGCTTCGCTAATGTATTGTCCGGATGACAATACATCCAATTCGCGATCGCGACTTGATCGTTGACGAACGCGCCGACTGGATTGCAGTGTTTGATCCGTTCGCGATAAGCGGCGATCCGAGGCACGTTGCGTTCGACATCAGAGATACTCAGGATCAGCGCGCCCATGCCGCGATCGGCCGCATCGAGTTCGGTGCCCTCAGCGGTTACTGCCACCCACATGGGCGGATGCGGTTGCTGCCAGGGCTTAGGCAACACATTGCGCTCTGGCATCGTGTGGTACTGGCCTTGATAGCCGAAGCGCTCGTTCATCCACATTTGCGGAATGACCCGGATGTATTCGTCCCAGGTTTTTTTGGTGTCATCGATGACGGCGTTGAAGCCACCCAGTTCGTTCCAGGTTGATGAGCGCCCGGTGCCGAATTCGACTCTACCACCGGATAGGATATCCAGGAACGCGGCCTTTTCGGCCCAGCGGATGGGGTGATGAAAAGCCGGTACGCAGGTCGCTATCCCGAAACCCACCCGGATTTTCGATGTCTCGCGCGCCACTGCCGTTAGGAACATCTCGGGGCAGCTCGAATGGCTGTATTCCTCGAGGAAGTGGTGTTCGACACACCAGACACTCGTGAAGCCGAGTTGTTCGGCGAGTACGACTTGTTCGATGGCGTGCTCATAGACCGCTTTCTGGGTTTCGCGCGTGAACGGGCGGGGCGTCGAAAGTTCATAAATGAGACCGAATTCCATGAGCGTCCCCTGCGGGTCTTAGAAGAACCTGGACGATACTAGAACTGGTCCCGATAGGGGAGTCAGTGGATTAGAAAATTGATGGCGAGTGCATTAAGGTGCCCCTTGACGGATTTGCTATCTCAGAGAACACGCCATGCGGAAAGTCATTATGGGCGACGCTGCCAGAGGCAGCGCGGCAGAAGCGCACGCTAAAGGGCCGTCACCAGGTGGCGTTTGAGGGGTGACCGCCCCGAGCGTGACGCACCGATGGGCCCTCTACGCCTGCCTGCTGGCGCTGTGCGGATGCGCGACACCGGCGCAGCGATTCACTGAGCGGGCCACGCACCTGGGCCTGACGCGGGAGGCACTCAAGGGCGGGGCGTTCCAGCATGTGCTGTTCGCACACACCGGCCAGGCCCGTCACGCCAGTGCGCTGCATCTGTATTTCGACGGTGATGGGACGCCCTGGACTGCTCCGAGCCAGGTTGCCGCCGATCCCTCCACGCGGCGCGCACTGATTCTTGACTTGATGATCCAAGACCCTACGCCCGCGGTGCTGCTCGGTCGACCCTGCTACTACCTCACTTCCCCCGACCCCGCCTGTACCCCGCAAGCTTGGACCGTAGCGCGCTACAGCGAAGCGGTGGTGGCGAGTCTTGCCGTGTTGGCGGCGCAGGTCATCCGGCGCCATCCGCACGCCGAGGTCACGCTGATCGGCTACAGCGGGGGTGGAGTGCTCGCCATGTTGTTGGCCCCGCGACTGGCAGGGGTGACGGGTGTGCTGACCGTGGCCGCCAATCTCGATACTGCGGTATGGACCGCGCACCATGCTTATTCGCCGCTTACAGATTCGCTGAACCCCGCCGAGCAGCCGCCTTTGGCATCGACGATACGTCAGTGGCATCTCTATGGCGCCGTTGATCGCAATGTGCCACGCACGCTGTCAGCACGCTTCTTCGCCCGCCAGCCCCAAGCGCAGTCGGCGGACATCCCCGCTTTCGACCATCGCTGTTGCTGGGTGGAGATCTGGTCTGAACTGCTGGCGCGCTTCGCGGCAGGCGAGTCTGTCGCGCGCTAGCGCCCAGACACGCCAGACACGCCAGACGTCGTCGCGCCGGGTATGATCGCCGCCATGGAAACATTCCGGGCAATTTATCATCTCGAGTCCTCCGCGCAGGACGTCGCAGCGCGCGCCGAGGCACTGGCGTTGGAGCAAAGTGTGGAGATGCCTGCCGCTGCAATCCAGAGCGATTATGTGCGAGCCCACACGCTCGGTCGGGTCGCCGCGATCGCGCAGATCGATGAGACGCGCTTCCGGGTCGCGCTGGATCTTGCGGTCGCGACCACGGGGCTCGAAACCGGCCAGCTCATGAACATGCTGTTCGGCAATTGCTCGCTGCAGGCGGATGTGGAGCTTGTCGATGTAGACTTTCCACCGGCCCTACGGCAAGCGTTTCCCGGCCCACGTTACGGGTTGTCTGGCATTCGCGATCGGCTCGGGGTTCACGATCGCGCCTTGACGTGTACCGCGCTGAAGCCGCAAGGCTTGGCACCGAACGAACTCGCCACCCTGTGCGCAAGCTTCGCGCGGGCGGGAATCGATATCATCAAGGACGATCACGGCATCGCGGACCAAGCGTACGCCCCGTTCGCGGCGCGCGTGCAGGCCTGTCAACGCGCGCTGCGCGAGGTCGCTCGCGAATCCGGTCGTGTCACGTGGTATGCCCCGAGCTTGTCCGGCAATCCTCGCAAGCTGCGCGATCAATTAGCGGTCGCGGCAAGTGAAGGAGTCGAGATGGTCCTGGCCGCACCGATGATCATGGGCCTACCGGTGTTCCAGTCGCTCGCCTGCGATGGCTTCGGCATGCCGGTACTGGCGCATCCGGCCCTGAGCGGCATATTGCGCATTGCGCCCCCCTTGTTCTACGGCAAGCTGTTTCGCCTGTTCGGTGCCGATGCGGTGATTTTTCCGAATTTTGGCGGGCGTTTCAGCTTCAGTCGCGAGACCTGCCAGGCGCTGGTTGAAGCCGCGCAGGCGCCTTGGGGCGAGATTGCCCCGGCACTGCCCGTCCCGGCTGGCGGCATGAGTGTGGAACGGGTGCCAGAGATGATCGAGGCCTACGGCATCGATTCGATGTTATTGATCGGCGGCGGCTTGCTGAGCGCCGGTGCCGCGCTTTTTGAACGCGCCCAGCAGTTCGTCGCCGCGGTGGCGCAGGCCAGTTCGCAGTGCCACCACCAGCGTTTGAGGTGAATATGACAGCGCAATCCCCGCATCGCGCGAGCGAGGACGATTATCGATGGCAGTCAGTGCCGTTGTTGGCCTATAAACAGGATGGTAGCGCACCTTTTAAGGATGTGACCCGCCAGGTGTTGTTCGAGGACGCCGCACTGGGCTGTCAATTGCGTTACTTCGAAGTTGAACCTGGTGGACACACCACACTCGAACGCCATCAGCATGTGCATGCTGTGATGGTGTTGCGCGGTGTCGGCCGGTGTCTCGTAGGCGATCGGGTAGTCGCGCTCGCCCTGCATGATCTCCTGCAGATTCCGCCGCTCACCTGGCACCAGTTTCGCGCGCCGCCCGACATGCCGCTAGGCTTTCTATGCATGGTCAACGCGGAACGGGACCGGCCGCAGTTGCCGCACGCGGACGATCTCGCGAGCTTGCTGGCGCTCCCTGAAATCGCGGCCTTCATCCGCACCTAGCTTCGTGGCGGTGACCGTCTGGCGTCTTATCGCGGGGCAATAAAAAACCGACGCGATTTAACGCGTCGGTTTTTATTGCAAACAGAGCGCTTAAGCCTGAGCGACCAGCTTGGCGCCAGGCCGTGCGGTGCCAATTTTGTCCGTGAAATTCGGCCACACTTTGGTGGTTAGCAATTCCAGGTTGCGCATGCTGGCTTTCTGCGGCATGTGGTTATAGATAAACATCCAGAAGTAATCGACCGGCAATTCCTTCAGCAATTTTTCCAGCTTGCGGTTCACCGTATCGGGGCTGCCATGAATCACCAGGCCGCGTTCCGACAGGGCTTCGAAGGTAGCCGGTGGATCGAAAGGGCCTTCGCCAGGACCGGCAATCGCCGCGTTGAAACCGAACGGCACGAAGAAGTTGTTCCAGATGAACGAGCCGGCCTCACGTGCGATGGCTTCGGCTTCGGCATCGGTATCGGCCACGATAATTTCGCGGCTCATGGCCATGCCCTGACCAAACTTCAGGTTCAGACCCGCCTTCGCTGCCGCCTGCTGGCCGGCCAGGAAGTGCTTCTTGACGATATCCATGTGCGTCATGATCGTGACCGGAATGATCCCGCGTTCCATGCCCCAGGCGATCGAGCGCTCGGAGGTCGCAAACGGCATGAACAGCTCCGGAATCGTCTTGTTAAAGGTTGGCGGGGCGATCCCGACTTCGACGATTTCGTTGTTGTCGTTGAGGCCCTGGCCGTACTTACGCGCGACTTCGTGCGCCATCCACTTGATGGGCTTGCGCGGGATCTGCCAGTGCTTACCCTGGAAACTGAAGGTGTCGTTCTTCCATGCCTTCATGATGATCTCGAAATGCTCTTCGAACAGTGAGCGCTTGAGCTCTTCGTAATCCTCGCCTTCGCCCGGTTCGGCGAGGCCGACCTGCTGGCCGAGGATGTTGACCCAGCGTGGCTGGTAGCCACGTGCAAAACCTGCGAATACGCGCCCCTGCAGCATCTGCGAGACCATCGCGATATTTTCGGCAAGATTGATCGGGTTCTGTGAGGGCAACACGTTACCCAGTTGCCCGAACTTCATGTTCTTGGTCTGCATCCCAAAGTACAGATCGAGAATGACTGGATTGGTGGAGACTTCTTCACCTTCGATGTGGAAATGGTGTTCGGTGAATCCCGCGCCGTAATAGCCGTTGGCGTCCATATGCGCGATCTGTTCACTGAGTTCCTTCAGCATGCGCTGATAGAGGTCGGTCCGTTTGCCGGCCATCCCCTCCAAAATCTCTTGTTTATTACCGACGGACGGTAAGTAGAATGCGCCTACTTCCATAACGTTCTCCCGTACAAATTGGATTAGCGAGCATCGGGCCGCACCTCCGGAGGAGGAGCGATGCCGGTGAAGCCTCGAAGAGTACTACGCGACCGGAAAGCAGTCTACAGAATCACTCGAAAACCCGGACTAAATCTTAGCAAAGTCAAACAGGATCGCGGCGGGCATCGCTGCACGCGGTGGTTCGTAGCGCCTGTCTCCGGACACGCTGTTGTATACTCATCGCACCCTGTTTGTTGGGTCACTTTCGCTTCGGGAGCACCGACGTTTATGAAATTGATGTGGTTCCATTTAATGCCCTATACGGAATTGCCGGAAGATTTCCGCGAACGCTGTTCCTCGGTGTGGATCGATATCGATCCCAAGCTGTTCGACCCGGCCCGCGGGCACCTGATGTACAACGATTTCATGGATGAACTCGAGTACGCCGCCACCTGCGGCTTCGATGCCATCTGCGTGAACGAGCATCACGCCAATGGGTATGGCCAGATGCCCTCGCCGAATTTGATTGCCTCCAGTCTCGCGCGGAGCACCCGTGATGCGGCCCTCTGCATTCTGGGCAATTCGGTGGCGCTGTATAACCCGCCGACGCGAGTGGCCGAGGAAATGGCCATGATCGATTGCATTTCCGGTGGCCGGGTGATCGCGGGCTTTCCCGTCGGCAGTCCGCAGGACACCTGCTTTGCCTACGGGCAGAATCCCAGCATGCTGCGCCAGCGCTACTACGAAGGCATTGATTTCATACAACAGGCCTGGACGCGCGAAGAAGTGTTTGCTTTTGATGGCCGCTTCACCAAGCAACGCTATGTGAATGTCTGGCCACGGCCGATTCAACGCCCGCATCCGCCCATCTGGATTCCGGGCGGCGGCTCGGTCGAAACCTGGCGCTACTGCGCCGAGTACGATTTTGTGTACTGCTTCCTGTCCTATTTCGGCTACAAAGTCGCGCGCGAGCAGATGCATGGTTATTGGGCAGAGATCAAACGCCTCGGCAAGGAACCGAACCCCTACCGCGCCGGATTTCTGCAATTTGTGGGTGTCGCGGAGACGCGCGCGGAAGCGATGAAGTTGTATCGCGAACCGGCAGAGTATTTCTACGGTCGCTGTCTGCATGTCGACCCACGGTGGGTGGTCCCGCCGGGTTACATGACGGAAGCCACCATCCGCGCGCGGGTTGAAAGCCAGATGCAACTGGCCGCCAAAGTTTCCGCCGGCGGCGGCCCATCGATTAACCAGAACGCGACAACCTTCGAAGCGATCGTGGACAACGGATACGTGCTGGTTGGCTCACCGGACGAGATCGCGGAAAAGCTGCGCGAAATTGCGCTTGATCTGGGCGTCGGGCACCTGATGTTGTTGCTGCAGTTCGGCAATATGAGCAAGGACCTCACCAACTACAACACCCGGATCTTTGCGGAGCAGGTCATGCCGCAGCTAAAGGATTTGTTCGATGACCAATGGGAAGACCACTGGTGGATCAAGCCGCTCGCGCAGCCACTACGGGCCAGTAGCGCGGTGGCGGCATGAACCAGGGCGTAGAGACCACCACGGTCGAGGTTAACGGGCACCCGTGCCGAGTATGGTCGAAAGGGCAGGGGCCGCTGCTCGGGTACCTGCCGGGTATCGGCGGCCTGCCGCGCTGGATGCCATTCCTGGATATCTTGTCACGCGAGCATCGGGTGATCGCTCCATCGTTGCCCGGGTTTCCCGGCGCCGCCGGTCACGATCAACTCGACACGCATTTCGACTGGTTGCTTGCGACCTATGATTTATTGGAGAAATGCGGGCTAGCGGGCGCTGATCTCGTCGCGAGTTCGGTCAGCGGTGCGCTGGCCGCAGACGTCGCCGGCGTTTGGCCCGGATTCGTGAAGCGTTTGGTCTTGATCGCGCCGTTCGGTTTGTTCAATCCAGACGAACCCGCGACCGATATTTGGGCGCAACGCCCGGGGCATTTGAGCGGGCTGCTTTGCGCGAATGCCCAAATCTACAAAGACTTCGTGGCCCAACCTGACGCTGCAGATTCGATCGAGTGGAAGGTCGAGCAGATGCGGGCGCTGGAAGCGGCTGCGCGTTTTCTGTTTCCGACCGGCAACACAGGGCTCGCGGCCCGCCTGCACCGTATCCGGAATAAGACGCTGTTGGTGTGGGGAGAGCTGGATCGAGTGATGCCGATCTCCTACGCGGAGCGACTTTGCAAAGGGATCGCGGGCGCTGCCGTGATCAACCGCGTGCCTGGCGCCGGCCATCTGGCCGAACTGGATGCGCCGGGTGCGGTGGCTGAGGCGATCCTCGACTTCGTGCGTTGAGTATCGAGCACTACACGCTCGATAGTGTTGTTTCCAGGCACTGGCTGCTGCTCGAGGCGTTGGCGCCGGGCTGATCTATTCTGGCACCAACACGCGTGGTGCTAACCCATTTCTAGCCCGACTCCGCAATGGGAAAGCGCTTGGACGATGCTCTCTCGATCACCATCGAGGGTGTCCTGAATTTTGTGTAGATTGATTTTTTGTTAGGCTCCAATCCAGACCAAGAAGCTGGCATGAAGAATACCAACGCATCAAAACCGCAAGCACGCAAACGATAGCCATCGATCACTCTCCAACACTAACCAGGCCGATCATGAGCATCCACTCCCTTTGCAAACCGCGTCCGTCAGTTTTTGCTGCTGACAGGCGAGCCACCGTTCTTAACCTCGATACGTTTCTCAAAGGCCAGGTCAATGGGCCTGAATTCTTCGAGGTAAACTTCTTCACCAACGGCATGCTCACGCTGGTGGACCGCGCGTTCCGCCACTTGGGCGGGTCCGGCGCAGGTTCTTCGGTATTCCTGTTGTCGCAGGCGATGGGAGGCGGCAAGACGCACAGCATGATTGCGCTTGGGCTATTGGCGCGTGATCCCGAATTGCGAAAGAAAGTTCTCAGTAGCGAGCAAAACCCTGCTCCGAAGCTCGGGCTTTGTCGCGTGGCCGGGTTCAATGGAAGAAGCACCGATGCTGCGGGCGGAATCTGGGGTTCGATAGCGGATCAACTCGGTAAATCCGAGCAATTCGCCCGCTACGTTTCGCCAATGCTCAGTGCGCCGGGACCCGAGGCCTGGAAGCAGTTGCTCGGCGGTGAACCGCTCGTTCTTTTTCTCGACGAACTCCCGCCGTATCTGGAATACGCGGTGGCGGTCTCGGTCGGGAATAGTGACTTGGGGGTCGTGACGACCGCGGCGCTCGGGAATCTCTTCGTGGCGGTCGCCGAGATGAACAATGTGTGTCTGGTCCTTTCCGATTTAGCTGGAACGAATTTCAGCCTCGGCCAGGCGAACCTCAACGCCGCATTCAGTCGGGCGGTCCAGGGGATTACTTCGGAATCCAAGCGAATCGCCGTCCCGATCACCCCCGTCAACCCGAACGGCGACGAGCTCTACCACATTCTGCGCAAGCGTCTTTTCGAAACTGTCGCACCAGAGCCGGCAATCCAGCAGGTCGCCGGGGCTTACCGCGAGGCGCAGCGCGAGGCAAACAAAATGGGGCTGACCACCACCTCGCCCGAGGCGCTTTACACCCGCGTCATTGACGCCTATCCATTCCATCCCGACCTTCGGGAACTCGTCGGCAAGTTCAAGGAAAACGAAGGTTTCCAGCAAACCCGAGGCGTCATTCGGCTCATGCAAATGGTGGTATCCAATCTTTGGACCTCACAGCGAGCTGTCGGCATCGACTTGATCCATCCCTACGATCTCGATCTGAATCTGGATGAAATCGCTTCCGAAGTCCGCACCATCAACCCGTCGCTGAGTGAGGCCATCGCCCACGACATTGCTCATAGCGGCGATGCCGAGGTTGAGCAGATCGACCTCGCCAATGGCAATTCCGATGCGTCCGACGCCGCGCGCCTCATCCTCGTGGCATCGCTTTCGACCACGCCGGGCGCCATCCACGGCCTGCGCGAATATCAACTCGTCGATTGTCTCCAGCGTCCCGGGCGCGACTTATCCACCTTCAAGGCCAACGTCCTCGACAAACTGGCGACGCGTGCCTGGTATCTGCACAATTCAGCCGATGGACGCCTGTTTTTCAAGAACCAGCAGAATCTCGCCGCCAAGCTGCGCTCAACGGCGCTCTCACTCCATGCCGAGACCGTTGACCGGATGCTCCGCGAACACCTGGAGTCCTACTTTTCCGCTTCGCTGCGCGACTGTTACCAGGTTGTCAAAGTCCTGCCTCCACCCGATGAAGTTCAGGTCGAGCAGGAAAAGACCACACTTGTTATCGTGCGCCCGGGTGGCCAGGCGAACCAGTTACCTGTTTCCGCTGACTGGCAGGCGTGGTGGGACCAGCAGCAATACAAAAATCGCGTTCTTTTTCTGACCGGCTCGCGGGATACCTTCCAGAAAGTGCTCGATTCGGCGCGACAAACTCGCGCGCTGCAAAGCATCGAAGACGAACTCAAAGCGGAGAGCACGCCTCCCGAAGATCCGCAGTGGCGGGCGCTCGATGCGCTGCGGGACCGCGTCGGCCTGCAATTCACCTCGGCACTAAAGGAGGCATTCGACCAGATTGTCTATCCATCCATCCATTCAGCGCTGCGAACCACCGGCATCGATCTCGCCTTCGCCGGCAATCAGAATGGCGAAGCAACCATTCGCCACACCCTCGAAGGCGCGCAGAAATTCACCACCAAGATCGATGACGACAGCTTCCGCACCCGGGCCGAAGCGCGCCTCTTCGGTTCGTCAGAAACAAAAGTCGTCCTGTGGTCTGACTTCAAACGCGCGGCTGCGGTCAATACCAACTGGCCGCTCCACAAACTTTCGGCGCTCGATGATCTCAAGGCCGAGTGCCTGCGCCGCGGCCTGTGGCGCGAAGAAGGAAATCACATTCGCCGCGGTCCGTTTCCCCCGCCCGTTCCCGAGGTTTCTGTTCGTGAACTCTCTACGCAGGAAGACGGCGAGGGGATCACCTATCTGAAGATCGAACCGCTGCATGCGCCTTCAGTCGTTTATGAAACGGGCGATTCCGACCCCACCATCGCCTCCAGTCCGGTGCCGACGCCAACCCGCTTTGAGGCGAGCGGCATGCGCTACCGGTTTCTCGCCTTCGATCCCGGCGATCAGACGCGCGTCAGCGAGGTGAAGGAATGGAGCGCAAAGCTCAGGCTGAAATACCAGCTACACAATCGGGGCGATCATTACGAAGTCGAGTTGCTCGCCCTGCCCAAAGCCAATGGAACCTCCATCCGTTACACGACGGATGGTTCCGCGCCAACCAGCGCGGGATTTGCCACTTACGATGGCGCATTCCGCGTCCCCGCGAAGTGCCGCGTCGTGTGCGCAATGGGGGTGTCCACCGGCTATGACCTGAACTCCGAGACGATCCGCATCGCGATTCCGCAGAAAGGGCAGGAGCGTCCGCCCATTGATCCCAACCTGCCGGCCCGCTGGACCCAACAGACCAAACTGGATGACGCCGGAGCGGTCTGGGATGTCATCCAGCGCCTGGAAAGCGTCTCGGGAGTCAGCGCCCATGACATCAGCCTCACGGCCGAGAGCAGCGACGGCCAGCAGAACGTGGAATATTCCGGCGCCCTGGATGGCGGCTACGCTGCCGCCGCCGTGAAATCCGTCGCGGATAAACTTCAGGAAATCGTCGTCGGCGGCAGCTTGCGGATGACGATTGGCTCGCTTGGCTTTCCCACCGGGCAGGCGCTGCTTGACTGGCTCAAGGCCACCAATCAACCGTTCAACGCCGCCAAAGTAAGTCAGACCGCAGGCCAATAAGCATGGCCCGCGTCACTCCATCATCCACCCGCAAAGTTGTCGGCCTCGGCTTTCTGCCAGAAGAAGCCCGCCACGGTTTTCTGATCGACATCCCAAGGGGTAGCGGGAGCAGTGACATCATCTGCATCACCGAGCATCGGGGGGATGATCTCGACCATCTGGGTGCCCGCGCGGTGGATGCGCCGTCGCCCAACGACCCTTCGTTGCGCGTAGTCATCGACCGCACCCGCTGGCAAGCACTCGCCCCTGCGTTCTGGGAAGAAGCCAATCGCCGCCTGCGTGCCAACGGCCTGCCAGCGGCCAAGTTTCAGAAAAACCCCGGCAAGCCCGTGCCCGTGCATCCGTCGCTGGGCAAGGAACTCTGCATCCTTTGCTGGGCGGTGGAAGACGCATCAATCGACGACATTCCCAATGCCCTGCGCAATTGGGAGGCGCTGGCCCCCGAGGAGCGCTGGTGGCTTTACACCATGACTGTAGCCACCACCGGCCAGGCCATGCAGAAAGGCGTCGGCTGGCGCAAGGCGCTGCGCGCAGCCATTGCCGATAATCCGTTTGTCAAAGGCGAGGGACTTTCGCCCAAGACCCGCCGCGAGCTGCTGGGGCATTCGCAGCTTTCGCTCTCGCTTTGAGCGGAACGTAGTTTGGGGAATTAATATAACTATTGGTTTTTAAACAATATTTTATATTTGGCATCCTGTGTCTGTTTCCGTGCAAGCTTGACCAAATCGTTATTTAACGTATAAATGTTTTTATGCGCACTACACTAGACCTACCCGACGAAACCTTCCGCAAGCTGAAAGCCGAGGCCGCGATGCGTGGCTACAAGCTCAAGGAACTGGTCGCCGAGTTCATCGAGCGCGGGCTGAACGAGGGACCGCTGCCGCCCACTGCGCAGTCCCCGCGCCCCATCTACGCCATTCCGATCGCGCGCGAAGCCGACGGCACCGTCACCCCCGCGCTCAGCAACGTGCAGCTTCAGGCCATCCTCGACGACGAAGACCTCGCCCAAACCCAACGCGCCGCGCCGCAAATCCCGCCGCGCCCGTGATCGCGCAACTTGACTGATCTGCCCGACATCAACGTCTGGCTCGCGCTCGTCGACAAGCGTCACGTGCAGCATCAGGCCGCCAGCCGTTACTGGGAAACACAGGCTTCGGAAACCCTGGCGTTTTGCCGAGTTACCGCGCTGGGCTTTTTGCGCCTGAGCACCCACGTCCGCGTGCTGGCCAATCCGCTGAGCCCGCAGGAAGCGTGGACCATTTACCGCCAGTTCCTCGCCATTCCGATCCTGCGTTTTCTGGCGGAACCGGCTGGCCTTGACGAGCACTTCCACGCGCTGACCTGCACGCCCGCTTTCCCGCATCATTTGTGGACAGACGCCTATCTGGCCGCGTTTTGCCTCGCAGGCAATGACCGGCTCGTCTCGTTTGACGGGGATTTCCAGCGCTTCCCCGCGCTGAATTTCCTCCACCTCGCGCCGCCAGCCGGCCAGTAACCTTGCCCAAGGCCCGCCGCGAGCTGCTGGGGCATTCGCAACTTTCGCTTGCACTGTAAGGCCAAGCACATCTAAAATGACCTCATGTAGTCACATGGAAAATTCACCATGGATGTCTTGCAAATTCGTGAAGCCAAAGCCAGATTTTCTGCGCTGATAGCCGCCGCCGAAAAAGGTCGGCCTACCTTGGTCAGCCGTCACGGTCAGCCGTGCGCAATGATCGTCTCGGTGGCCGATGGCGCGCGCCTCTATCCGCTGGAAATGCCCAATCTCGCCAGCTATCTGTTGGCACTGCCAGAGCCGCTGGAACCGTTGGAGAGCGAGCGCGACACCACCCCGCTGCGGGGCATTGATTTTGACTAAGGGCTATCTGCTGGACACCAGCGTGCTGTCCTTGCTGGCCCCCGGGCACGAGGCCTTTATGGCCACCCCATTGAGCGCATGGCTGCAAGCGCATCACAAAGACCTTTTTCTGCCCGCCATTGCCATTGCCGAAATGGCGCAAGGCATCGGCAAATTGCGCCGCGCCGGTGGCTTCGAGCGTGCCGACCGTCTTGACCGCTGGCTGGATGGCCTGTTGGCCAGCTACACCGACCGCATCTTGCCGCTGGACGCGCAGGCTGCCCGCCTGGCAGGGCAAATTTCCGATGCCGCCATCGCGCAGGGCTGCCACCCCGGCTTTGCCGATGTCGCGATTGCAGCGCTGGCCCGAAACGCGGGCCTGCTGTTGCTGACCTGCAACCTCAAACACTTCCAGCCGCTGGGGGTGGCCTGCGCTGACCCGCTGATCGCACTGCCCTCGGAATAAAAGCCACCATGCCCACCTTCATCGAAACCCAGTTCCCGATTGCTCGCCTGTCGGCCGAGTCTTACAAGGAGCGCAAGGCGAACAACGGGCAGACGCTTACTCGTCTCGGCAAATGGTGGGGGCGCAAACCGCTGATCCTCGTGCGCGCTTCTATCCTCGGCATGCTGATGCCCGCCTCAAGCAATCCGAAGAAGGATCGCGAGATCTTCCTCAAGATTCTGACCATGGATGATGACGGCACCTGGCAGCGCTGCAAGCCGGCCGCACAGCGCAAAACCACCCGTGCCGCCTTCGATGCCCTGACTTACGCCGCACGACTTGTCGATTGCGAGCGCCCCGAGAATATCGACGGCCCGACGGCCGCAGCCTGGGCGGAGATCAACGCCCACCTCGGCACCTCGGCGCAGACACTGCCGCAACTGGTCGAGCAACTCGGTCAAAGCACTTTCGGTCACACACCGCGCGTCGGCGATAGTTTCTGCGGCGGTGGCTCGATTCCCTTCGAGGCGGCGCGCATCGGCTGCGAGGCGTTTGGCTCCGATTTGAATCCGGTGGCGGGCTTGCTTACCTGGGCCAGCCTCAATTTGCTGGGTGGTGGCAAGCCGGTGCAGGAAGAAGTCATGCGGGTGCAGGCCGAGGCGCTGGCCGATGCCGACCGACAAGTCACCGCGTGGGGCATCGAGCACAACGAGCGCGGCGAACGCGCCGATGCCTATCTCTACTGCGTGGAAGTGAAGCCGGAGGGTTGCGACTACTTCATTCCGCTCGCGCCCAGTTGGCTGATCGGCGAGAAATCCAAGGTCGTCGCCCGTTGGCGCCGTGTGGCCAGCGCCGACTTTCTGACGCCGGAAATCATCGCCGTGACGGACGACGAACTGAAACGCTACAAGGAAAAGAAAGGCGCCACGGTGGTCGATAGCCGCGTCATCGATCCGTTTGATTCCAGCCGTTCGTGGTCAGTGGAGGCGCTGCGCGGGCCTGAAGGCTTGCGCCGCTGGAGCCACGACGATGTGGTGCCACGACCGGGCGATGTGTTTCAGGAGCGGCTCTACTGCATCCGCTGGATTGATGCCGATGGAAACAAACGCTACGCCGCGCCCGATGCCGCTGACTTGGGGCGTGAAG
>JAYTEX010000187.1:0-13815 GCA_043734785.1 Pseudomonadota bacterium
GTCTGTGAGCGGGAAAAGTCGTTGCGCAGTGCCTTGGCCATATCCCGCAGCTGGACCAACACGCCCCATTCCCAATTGGGCACATTGTCCATCCACGCACCCGGCGGCAGCACGTCGTTCGATAGATAACCGCCTCGCTTATGCAGCAGGCGGTGCAGAATCTCGATGGTCGTGGCGGTGGTGATTTCACCCCGTACCTGCGGTTTGTGAGTGGCGGGCAGCCACTCAAGCGCGGCGTCGCGCACCACGAACTGGGCCGGATCGTGATCAAGTACCGCCATCGCAATCCCCATCAACGCGACGTACGCGCCGATCGCGAACGCGACCCAGCGGAGTAGTCCACGCGGGCTCGCCATCACACGCGCCTTCCATGTGGCAAACACGATTCCTCCTGTCAATGGCCCTCGCGCGCGGCGCTTTCAGGCCGTAAAGTTGACTTGTAGCACTTTGTCGACGGCGTCGATCCCTTCCAACGCAGTGAGTGTATTGTCGCGCAGCGACTGCGAGACGCCAATGACCGCGATGGCGCGGTCTTTGCCCTCCGCGGCGCCCACCTGCATGCGCGTGATATTGATGCCTTCACGTCCCAGTATCTCGCCGATCGCGCCAATCACCCCGGGTTTGTCGGCATGACGGGTCAACACCAGCTGGCCTTCAAGCACCGCTTCGATCTCGTAGTCGTTCACGCGCACCAGGCGCGGGTGACGCTCGTCGAACAACGTGCCCTCCAGGCACACGGCGCCGTGAGCGGTGCGACCACGCACACGCACCACTGCTAGATAGTCCTTGGAATCGGCAGACTTGAACTCGCTGACCTTAATGCCCTGACGCCGCGCGAGTGGCAAGGCATTCACGCGATTGATGGAGGTGGTCAGATGGTCTTGAAGCAAGCCCGCGATCACTTCGGCCAGCAGCGCATGGCCTTCCAGTTCCGCCGCGCGGCCGAACAAGCCTAGCTCAACCTCGAGCAACGCACCCTCACACATCAACGAAAGCAGCTTGCCGAGGTTGCGCGCCAACCTGAGATAGGGCGCCAGTTGCGCCATTCGTTCCGGCGCGATGCTCTTCAGATTCACCGCGTTACGCACTTCATTATGCAGCAGAAAGGCCGCAATCTGATGGGCAATCTCGACCCCCACAGCAGTCTGCGCTTCTTCTGTTGACGCCCCCAGATGCGGCGTGAATTGAATACGAGGATGGCCATACAACGGTGAGTCGCCTGGGGGTTCCTTGGCGAACACATCGAGAGCCGCGCCCGCCAGGTGGCCGGATTCCACGTGCTTGAGCAACGCCACCTCGTCAAGCAAACCGCCGCGCGCGCAGTTGATGAGGCGCGCGCCTTTCTTCATCGCCTGCAGACGCTCCGCGTTCAATAGATTGCGGGTGTCGTCGTTCAACGGGCAATGCAGAGTCACATAGTCTGCCTGGCGCAGCAATTCCTCGAGCGTGACGCCAGCGACGCCATGCTGGGTGAAAGTTTCCGGCGTCACAAATGGATCGAAGCCCAGCACGCGCATTTTCAAACCGCGGGCGCGTTCAGCCACCAGCCGTCCGATCGTGCCGAAGCCAATGATCCCTAACGTCTTGCCGGTCACTTCCGAGCCCATGAATTTCGAGCGCGCCCAATCGCCACCCCGCACCGAGCGATCGGCTTCCGGCAGTTGCCTGCTTAACGAAAAAAGATGCGCGATCGCAAGTTCTGCGGTGGTCGTCGCATTTGCATCGGGGGTGTTCAACACCACAATACCGCGCTCCGTCGCGCCCTCGATATCGATATTGTCGACGCCGATGCCCGCGCGACCGACGACGCGCAGCCGCGTAGCCGCGGCGAGCAAGTTACCCCGGATCTTGGTTTCGCTGCGCACAATGATGGCATCGGCCACGGCGGCATGCGCCAGCGCGGCGTCGACCTCCAGCCCCGGCGTAAAGTCGATCTCCAGCTGCGGATATTCCTGCAATGCCGCTATGCCTTCAGGCGCCAGTTGGTCCGCCACGAATACTTTGAACATGATTGAATCCTTAGTCGATCGCCGCGTCGCCTCAGACGGCGGCCGCGTGCGGGGTTTTGACCTGCGCGTAGGCCCATTCGAGCCACGGGATCAATGCTTCGAGATCGCTGGCCTCGACCGTCGCTCCACCCCAGATCCGCAAGCCCGGGGGCGCACTGCGATAGCTGTTGATATCGAAAGCCACCTTCTCGGCATCGAGCAATGCGGCCAAGCGTTCGACCACCAGCGCCTGTTGCTTGCCGTCCAGCGCGCGAAACCATGGGGCGGTAAGTTTGAGGCAGATCGAGGTATTCGAGCGCGTCGCTTCATCCTGCGCTAGAAATTCGATCCAATCGGTACGCGCAACCCAGGCGGCGATCACCGCAAGGTTGCGCGATGAACGCGCGCAGAGTGCCGCTAGTCCCCCGAGCGAATCCGCCCAGCGCAAGGCATCAAGATAATCCTCGACGCATAACATCGAAGGGGTGTTGATTGTTACGCCTTCAAAAATACCTTCGTCGATCTTGCCTTGTTTGGCAAGCCGGAAAATCTTCGGCAGTGGTCGGGCCGGCATGTATGTCTTAAGTCGCAGCGCAGCGCGCGGGCTCAGAATCAACACGCCGTGCGCGCCTTCACCCCCTAGAACCTTCTGCCACGAGAACGTGACCACATCAAGCTTCGGCCACGGCAGATCCATGGCGAATGCCGCCGAGGTCGCATCACACAGCGTGAGTCCCGCGCGATCATCTGAAATCCACTCCCCATTCGGGAGTTTTACCCCAGACGTGGTGCCGTTCCACACGAACACGACGTCCCGTGCAAAATCGACGGCCTTGAGATCGGGCAGTTCACCGTAGGGAGCTTCGAAAACCCGCGTCGCGGGCAAACAAAGACTTTCCGTGATATCCGTGACCCATTCACCGCCGAAACTTTCCCAAGCCAGCACGTCAACCGGACGCGGCCCCAGCAGATTCCACAGGGCCATTTCAACGGCGCCCGTGTCGGAGGCAGGGACGATGCCGATGCGGTAATCCCCCGGCACGCCCAGCATCGCGCGCGTGCGGTCGATGGCCTCTTTAAGGCGAGCCTTCCCTTCTTTTGAACGATGTGACCGCCCAACCAAGGCGCCGCTCAAGGCTAGCGGCGTCCAGCCCGGACGTTTCGGACAAGGCCCGGACGAAAAACAGGGATTGGCTGGCTTCGTTGCGGGTTTCGGCAGCTCTCTGCTCATGCTGTCACCGTGGGCTTGCAAATCGAGCCGGCATTCTACTAAGGCAGGGGATGAAAGCAATCGCAGCGCCGCAAACCGTGCGGGGTAACGATCACGACCGCGACGCGGTATGCGAATTTGAACGCGTCGGTCAGCGCACGGAAAGTCGCGACGCTGGCGTGGACCCGAGAGGCTCCGGCGAACTGATGTTCTCGCCCAGCAAACGCCGCATGTCCTCGACTTGTTTGTAGACTGCGGTTGCCGCCGTGAGTTTTTCTTCCATCTGTTTGCGGGCGATCTGCAGTTGCGCTTTCTGTTGGTTGATTTTGGTTGCGAGTGCCATGAGTTTTTGGTAATTCTCGCGCAATACCTGATCTTTTTGGCGATAGTGCTTGGCGTAGCGTTGTTTAAGTTCGGCATCGCGCTTGCGCAGTGCCGCCTGGGCGTGCTGTTGTAGCTGTAATACTTTTCCCTGGTACCGTCGTTCAGCGTCGAGCGTGCGCTCCAGCAGATTCGTTTCCACATAATGACGCACCCGAATTTCCAGGTCGTGCACGATGTCTGCGACCGGATCGAGCACCGGCGCCACCGTCATCACGGGCGGACTTGGTTGCGGGGTCGTCACCCCGCTTCCGAGGCCGCCAGCGCTCGACGCTACTTCCAGCGCCCCGAGATCGAAAAATTCGGTGCCACTGTCGTCAAAGCCAAGTTCTTGCGCATTCTCGATGCTGCGGGTTGCATCCTGTTCGATGGCATCTTTCCGGGCGTCGATGTCCTCGAGCAAGCGCGCGAGCGTCGATCCGGTATGGGTGTCCGCCATAGCGGAAGACAGCGGGTGCTGGGATTTGACCGCGGCCTCGAACTCCTGCTGGGTATAAAGCCGATCGACGCGCTCTGCGGTTTGCTCGATGCCGGCATTCGGCGATTGTGGCTTTTCCATCGATGTCCCTCGAGAATTAGCTGGAGATTGCGCGAAATCAGCGCCGGGTGTCCGCAATAGCACGATGTTGTCCTGCTCCGCCCTGGGTGGCGCCTGCAGTGTCAGGCCCGCCTCGCAAGTCAGCATCATCACAATTGATTGATTCAAAAAATGAGCCTTAAGCCCGCGTTCGGCCAGAATATAGGCGCCGACTGCGCTGAGCGATGGGTCATCGCAGCACACGATATAGGCGTCTTCGCGTGCCAGCCGCACAGCCTGCACTCGCAACGCGTTCAACGGGATGTTTCGGCTGTTGCGTAACGGCGCCTTGGCGTAAACCCCGGGATCGCCGATATCCAGCCAGCGCGCGCCGGCGCGGTTCGCGGCCAAGGCGTCCGCCACGCTGATGCCATGCACCAGCGGCGTCCGGATCAGGCGGTCGAACTGGACCTTGGACAGGCGTAACAACCGCACGTCGGTCAGGGCAATGACCGACGCATCACGCGGGTGCCCTGAAATCACCGCCGCCTCGCCGAAGGTATCCCCGGGCCGCAGATCGACGACATGCATCTCTTGTCGAGCGCCGCCGACGCGGCGACTCACTTCACAGTAACCATGCTCGAGCACATAGAAAAAATCGCCGGGCTCATCCTGGTGCAGGACGACTTCACCTGCATTCAGTTCAAGGGCGTGCAGCGCGCCGAATACGTCTTGAATCGTGTCATTCGGCAATACGCTAAAAAGTGCGGAGTCCATCACGCGCGCCATCCAGTCCCCGGGGGACGACTCTGCCAACTCACTGGCCGCCAGTTCCAGTGCAGCGCCCGTCACACGGGTCGCTTCAGTCACGCGGTCGAATTCGAGACGGGAAAGTGTCAGCGTGGTGCAGGGCGTCGCGGTCCTTGCCGTGTAACGCTTGGGGCCTGGCGCGGCAAGCGGACGGCGTGCAATAGGTTGGGATCCCGTGAGGCGTTGAACCAGGCGACCCTGATCGAGGAAATCAAGCGCGCCCTCCAGCAGGTAATGGATTAGCCCGTCTTCGATATCGCGTGCGAACAGTACTTGCCCCTCAGCCAGGGATTTGACCGTCGCGGTAGCCCACAGCCGCTGCTGTGCTTGCAATGCCAGCCGATTAATCGGCACCAGGTGCCGAAAGGCGAATTCACGCTCGCGAGCGTCAACCATGTCTTGCGGTCCTTACCAACGCGATACTGCGCGCTGCTTAGGTCATCCCGTACGACCGTTGGCGCACAGACTAACGGGTACTTCTTCTGGTAGGTCACTATAGCCATGCCATGAAAACTCCCACAAGGAATTCGTGGACTTTCCAACGCTTGTTTACAAATTGTGAATCTAACGCCTACCCTGCTTACGCCGACCCTGGAGTAGTAAAACCATGCGCACTGCCCTGTATGTTCCGACTTCTCATGATTACGCTGATCCCGAGCGTCTGATCGCACTGGCTCAGGCCGCGGAAGCGGTCGGCTTCGACGGCTTCTTCATCTGGGACCATCTGGTATTCGCGCCCGGCGGCCAAACGCCCCTGGTCGACGCCACCGTGATGCTGGGCGCGTTGGCGCAGGCTACCCGGCAGATCCGCCTCGGCGCCATGGTGACACCCCTGTCTCGTCGACGACCTTGGAAGTTTGCCAAAGAGCTGGCCACGTTGGACCACCTTTCGCACGGGCGCATCGTCTGTGGGGTCGGCCTCGGTGAACCCGCCGCGACGGATTTCGCGCCGTTTGGCGAAGATACTTCACCCCTTGGCCGCGCCCGCCGGCTGGATGAAGGACTGGCGATACTCGATCCACTCCTGCGCGGAGACGCGGTCAATCACGACGGAAATTATTACCAGCTGCGCGACGCGCGCCTCGCACCGGCATGCCTACAATCACCTCGCCCCCCGATCTGGGTCGCTGCGGCGCTACCGGCGCAAGCAGGATTTCGGCGCGCCGCGCGCTGGGACGGCTGTTTTCCCATCAAGTTTCCAGCGACGGCACTCGGCAGTGCGACGCAAATCGACTGGTCCGAGTGGTGGTTGTCGCCGCAGGAATTCGCCGGTGGCGTCGAGCTGATTAGGCGTTTGCGCGTCGATCTCGAATCCCCATTCGAGCACGTGGCCAGCGGGCGCACGATTTATCATCAGGATGACCCCGCAGAGACGCTCGCCAGCTACGCCGCGGCGGGTGCGACTTGGTGGTTCGAATGGGTGATGGATGAACCCGGCACCTTCGAGCGTACGCTCGAAGCAGTCCGCAGGGGTCCGCCACGCATGACCCTGCTAACCCCGACCCAAACCCAGGAATTGCACCAGGCCGTGCGCACACTGCACGCAGAAATTGACAAGGCGGCGCGCGGAGATCAGCAATCCCTGGCCGAACTACAGCGCCTGATCGTGAGCGTGGAGCACGAACTCGCCTCGGCGTCAGTGGCATCACCCTCGCTTGCCAGCGGATTACGCGGCCTGCGCGCGCAGATCGCACGCTTGGAATTCGCACACCCGCGCGCCACCGCCATTCTGAACGACATTTCAATGACGTTGAGCAATCTGGGAATTTAGATGTAGATGGCAGGCATTACCGGTTTATCACGTGAACGTGAACTGCACGAGCAGACCGCTACGCCCCTACGCGCCCTGCGGCAAATTTTGCTCGGCTCCATTGTTCAGGCGCGCAGCCACGCCTGCACCTTGTCGCTGCTGCCACAACAGGAAGCACACGATCGACACATTCAGCAGATTCCACCCGATGCCGTTCACGAAGGCCGCCGTATACGATCCGCTCCAGTCATAGATGGCACCCGACATCCAGCCGCCGAGCGCCATGCCAAACAGCGTGGCCATGATGACGATACCCACGCGACTACCGGCTTGCGAGGCCGGGAAGTATTCTCGAATGATGATGGCGTAGGTCGGCACGATGCCGCCTTGAAATAGCCCGAAGAGGCCGGACACCAAGTAAAGAGACACCAGGCCATCTGCAGGGAGAAACAAGCACAGCGCGATGCCCTGCATGATGGCCCCGATTAATAGCGTGCGAAGTCCGCCAATCCGATCCGCGATAAACCCCGACGCGAGGCGGCTAAACACGCCCAGCCCCAGCATCAGAGACAACATTTCGGCGCCGCGCGCCGGGCCGAACCCAAGGTCGCTACACAGCGCGACCAGATGAACCTGGGGCATCGACATGGCGACACAACAGCTGATCCCAGCCACGAACAGCAGGGTTATCAAGGTGTTCGGTGACAGCGTCTGACGTGCGAAACGCGCAACCTGGGCGGCGCTCGGCACGGCCGCCGCGACCGACCGCAACCGGCGCCGCAAGACCATTGAGAGCGGTAACATCGTACACAGGCAGAAAATCCCGAGCCCGACATACGTCGCGCGCCACCCCGCCGTGGTCTGAAAATGCTGGACGACCGGCGGCCAGACCGCGCCGGCAAGGTAGTTCCCGCAGGCGCAGATGGCTACCGCGATACCCCGTCGACGCGCGAACCAGTGCGAGATGTCGGCCAGTAACGGCGCAAAAGTCGCCGAACTGCCGAGTAACCCGATCAACACCCCGTGGATCAGCGCGAACTCCCACAGCGTCTCGGCCCGGCTGGCCAGCACACAGCCGAGACACAGACTGCAGGCCGCGATCACCAGCGGGACAGTGATGCCGAAACGATCCATCAGCCGACCCATCAGAACGCCACCAAATCCGAAACCGATCATGAGCATCGTGAACGGTAAGGAGGCCGCGGCGCGATCAACCCCGAACTCCGCCTGAATGGTCGGCAGCACGACCATCACCGCGTACATGGCGCAGCCGGCGACGGTCATGATCAGCAGTGACGTCACGAGGCGCCACCAAGCGTAGGGAGATTCGATGTCGTCGATGGGAATGGATGGGGCCGGGGACATAGGGGCAAAAAGCGGGCGCGGTGGTTGGTTGGGCCGCGACCTTAACGCAAATCGCGACGCGACAATAGGCGCGCAACCCGCGCTCAGTCGCTCGCGTGTTCGTAGGTGATGTCGAGGAGCGTATAACGCACTTCACCGCGCGGCGTCGTGATCACGATCTGGTCATCAAGTCCACGTTTCAGCAGGGCCTGGGCCAGCGGCGCATCTACACTGATATACGCCTGCCCCTGACCGATTTCGTCGCCGCCGACAATGCGGTGGCGCGTGAGTTTGCCGTCAGTATCTTCCAGTTCGACCCAGGCGCCGAAAAAAACGCGATCGCGGGTTGCCGGAACGTGCGCGACGATGGTCAGATTTGGCATTCGGCGTTGCAGGTAGCCAAGACGACGATCGATTTCGCGCAGCTCTTTCTTGCGGTAGATGTACTCCGCATTTTCCGAGCGATCTCCTTCGGCTGCGGCCGCCGCCAGGTGCCTCACCGTCTCGACACGCCGCGCCGCGAGGCGCTCCATCTCGAGCTCCAAAGCGCGGTAGCCCGCTGCGGTGATGTAGGGCGCAGCGCTCGGGGTAGGCGGGCGCCAGCGACTCATGCAGCCGCTTTAAGTGCGCGATAGCAATAACTCGCTCCCACTCCGAGGACTACCCAAAACAGGAAACTGCACAGCAAGACGCTCTGCTGGAATGCCTGCAAAAGTTCGCGCGGCACCACCGAAGCGGCATCCAACGGCTGCGGCGCGCCTACCAGATGTGGCAACGCCAAGCTCGCAAGCGCCAGTATCCTGAGCCACCAGGGGCGCGCAAAGCATGCCACCGCCAGCCCGACCGCCGTCAGCGCGGCAGTCGCGATCCACCATAGTTGTCGCTCATGGAGGGCGGCCGCGGCCGTGCCCGGAAGTTCGGCAGGCAGGCCAAGGCTTGGCGCGACGGTCATAGCAAGGAATCCCCCAACGCCCCAGGCTAACCCCTGGCGCCAATCGGGGCGTTCATCGCGAAATTGCCAGACCGCCATCAGCACCAGGGCAAAACCAATGCCGGTCAGCACATCACTAATGGCGGTGGCGACCCGGCGTTCGCGTAAGGAATGCGGGTGCCAGACCGTTTCGTTCGAGGTGCCATGAACATGCAGCGTTTCGAAAGATTCGGCGTGGAGGATGAGTGGCACGGTCAAGGACTGATGGAGCAGCGTGACGATCACACCCGCTATGCTGCCGATCAACACTGCCGCGAAGATTACCCGGCGGAAACTCTCCACCGCGCTAGTGACAGGGGAATAGGTTCGAATGCCGAGTATCGTGTGCGATGTTGTGCAGCACCTCGATTTCAGAGAACCCGACGACCCATAGCAACCCGAGGCCACAGAGGGCAGCAGCGAGGGCCGCTCCGGCTTTGACGCGCGCAGCTTGTTGGGTTCCGGACGCGACCGCGGGCGTCACAAAGACGTTCGGGGGGGCAAATTTGTTCATAGTGAGACTATCCTTCCCATTCATCGGCCCATTCATCGACATCGGTGGCCGCGTCATTCAGGTCGCATTGCGCACGTTGTTGTCGGCGAGGATAACCTTATTTTCGAAACCCGCAAACCTGCACGTAGAATGATTCGATACGCCGCTGACTGTCGCGCCTGCGCGGGCGCAAAATGGCCGGGGCGCCGCGCCCGCCGACGCCAACCCCGCCATGTGGCATGATCGAGGTACCATGCTGGATGTTGAGCTTGAAATTTATGAGTGCTTGTAACGGATCATTTGAATGACACGTCGAACCCTGAACGAATGGCTGAAGTGCCTATGGTGCCTGAGCCTGTTGACTAGCTCCCTGCTCGCCCATGCCGCGCCTCCGATCGGCCAATGCGGCACCTGCGCAACATCCTTTGAATGCGCCGAAGGACTGAATTGCATCAGCGCACGCTGCAAGAGCATGGAGCAATGCTGCCTAGATCAGGATTGCCCCAGCGGTCAAAGCTGCCAGGACCATCAGTGCAGGGCGAGCGGCAGCTCCGTCGGCCAATGCGGCGAATGCGCCACTTCGTTTCAATGCACCAACGATTTAAACTGCATCGGTGCCCGTTGCAAAGATACTGATCAATGCTGTCTCGATCAGGATTGTCCCACCGGGCAGCGCTGCCAGGACCACCAGTGCAAAATCACCAGCGCCAATGTTAGCCAATGCGGCGAATGCGTCACCTCGTTTCAGTGCGCCAACGATTTGAACTGCATCGGTGCCCGTTGCAAAGATACCGATCAATGCTGTTTCGATCAGGATTGTCCGGGTGGGCAATCCTGCCAGCAGAATCACTGCAAACGCGCAATAGACTAGGAGCAAGCTAATACCATGAGCGCAGGCCAACGTTTACCCGGCACGCCGGATCCCATGTTTCGCTGGCCGGGCGCGCAGGGCGTCTCGCTGGCCGGTGATGCTTGGGGCAACCCTGATGGTCCCCTAATCCTGCTGCAACACGGCGGCGGCCAAACTCGACACGCCTGGAAGAACGCCGGTGAAGCGCTGGGACGCGTCGGGTATTACGCGGTCGCTTTCGACGCGCGTGGGCATGGCGATTCAGATTGGGCACCAGACGGCGTCTATGGCCAGGACATCATGGTCGAGGATCTGCTGTGCTTGGTGCAGGCGTTGCACGGAAGACGTCCCGTGCTGGTGGGCGCTTCGATGGGCGGCGGAACCAGTCTGGTGGCCACGGGTGAGGATCACGTGGATGCCACGGCGCTGGTGCTGGTCGATATCGCACCCCGTATAGAACCCGCCGGCGTGGAAAAAATTGGTGCTTTCATGCGGCAACGTCCAGAAGGATTCGATTCCCTTGAGGAAGTCGCCGCCGCCATCGGTGCCTACCAACCCCATCGCGCGCCGCCCAGGGATCTGGCCGGTCTGGCCAAAAATTTGCGGCTTGCCGCGAACGGCAAGTATCGATGGCACTGGGATCCACGCTTCATGGTCTTGCGGCGAGAAATGGACAAACGAGAGGCACGGCTGGAAGCCTGCGCCCGCGCCTTGAGCCTGCCGACCTTGCTGGTCCGCGGCGGCCTGTCAGATGTCTTGAGCGAAGACGGCGCACATGCGTTTCTCGCACTCTGCCCGCAGGCGGAGTACGCGAACATTACCGGTGCTGGCCACATGGTCGCGGGCGATCGCAACGATGTATTCGGTAGCGCCGTGATTGAATTCCTGCAGCGCGCGGTCCCGGTCGGCGGTCAGCCCTTGCAGCCAGCCCATACCACCAGTCCGCATCATGAAGGCCCGCCCGGCGACCTCATCGATATTCCTTGAAGACCCCGGACAGCGTGCGGCCTGGCACTGGAGCCCAAGCAAGCCGTCGCGGACCTAGGCGCAATCCACGGCGAGGATGGCCTAAGTCCGGGTTGCTAGATAGTCATCCAGGCTGAGCGGGAGACAGATACCATAACCTTGCGCGTAATCCACGCCAAGAGATCTGATTTTGGCGGCGATCTTCTCATCTTCCACAAACTCTGCAATCGTTTTGATGCCCATCACGTGAGCGATATCATTGATCGAGCGCACCATCGCGAAGTCGATGGGGTCCGTGACGCAATCACGCACGAACACGCCGTCGATCTTCAGATAGTCCACCGGCAGGCTGCGCAGGTAACCGAAAGAGGCCAATCCGCTGCCAAAATCATCGAGCGCAAACCGGCAGCCGCGCGCCTTGAGCGAATGGAAAAACTGCAGCGCGCTCGCCATATTGCCGATTGCGGCGGTTTCGGTAATCTCGAAGCAAAAGCGATCGGCCGGCACCTTCAGCATGGTGAATTGCTGGTGGATATGCGCAAGCAGGGTTTCGTCCGACAATGAAAGCGCGGACAGATTGAGCGCAAACAAAGCGCGCGGATTGATCGAATCGCGATGTTCGACATACCACGCGAGCAGCGTGCTGATGACCCAGCGATCGATCTGGTTCGACAGACTGTAGCGTTCGGCAGCCGGCAAGAACTCTCTCGGCGCACACACGCCGTTGGCGTCTGGATAGCGAATCAGAATTTCGACGTACTCAAGATCTTCTTCGTGGTTGAGACGAAGCGCCGGTTGTGCCTCGAGCAGAAAACGATGATCCTGCAATGCAGCCGTGATCTTCGCCACCCATGGCATTTCGGCGTACCGCCGTTCGACCGTGATATCGCCCGGGTCGTACACATGCACACGATTACGCCCGTGCTCCTTCGCGGCGTAACAGGCGGCATCGGAATATTTGAAAAGATTGGCAATGCTACCGCTCGCCTCGGTAATCTGGACCAGTCCGATACTCACCCCGAGTCCGAACACCTTTTCATCCCAGCGAAAGCGATATTCTGCGATCTTCTCGCGAATCTCGTGGGCTACCCGACTGGCCTGTGGCAGCGTGCAATGCTCCATCAGGATCCCGAATTCGTCACCACCCAGCCGCGCGACGGTGTCGCGTTTGCGCACTGCGTCACCTAGAATTAGGGCGATCTGGCGCAGCAGTTCGTCACCGGCGCCGTGTCCGCAGGTATCGTTGATGACCTTGAACTGGTCAAGGTCGAGATAACACATCGCGTGCTCGGTCTGCGCGGCTAACGATTGCTGCAGCACGCGCTGCAAGCGACGTTCGAACTCGAGCCGATTCACGAGGCCGGTCAACGAATCGTGCGTCGCTTGATAGGACATGGCGTGGTCCAAGCGCCGCTCCTCGGTCACATTACGCATCACCACCACCGTGCCGCACGCGCTCGCGTACTGTCCGAGCAAGGCAGACGCCGAATACTCGATCAGGGTTGCCTCCTCCTGCGACCCTAACAAGACCCCTCCGCGCCCGCTGATCGCCCGCCCCATACGGAGGCACTCCAGCGAGGGATCAACGATCGGTTGCCGCGTGACTTGGTCGAGGATGCGAATTTCGGCGCCGAACTCGCGACCCAGGAGCTCGTGGCCCGCCACGCCCAGTAGTTTCTCAGCCGCTGCATTCACAAACTCGATCCGCCCACCCTCATCGGTCGAGATCACCCCGTCGCTGATCGAGTCGAGCGTTACCAGGGCCTTGGCGCGCGCGCGCTCCAAGGCGTCTTCGGCCAGTGTCTGCGCACTTGAGGACCTAGCGGGCAAATGATTGAAGGTAATCGCCACGTGCACTCTCAGTACAGATTGTTACGGTAGTTATCTTCAATATAGCTATCGACCGAGGTGACCAGATCTGCAGGTGGCACTTCGTCAGCGGCTGCCGTTTGGTCGAGAATCATCTTGCCGAGCGTCGGCAATTCATGGCGGTCGCGGTGATGTGACGGGTCCCACAACTGGCTGCGCTTGAGCGCTTTGGCGCAGTGCAGAAATGCCTCTTCCACCTGAACCTTGATACCCACCAAGGGCCGCTTGCCATTCACCTCGCAGCGCGCGAGCAGCGCAGGGTGATGGACCACGGTGGCCTGCCCATTGACCCTCAGCATGTCTTCGAAGCCTGGCACGAAGAAAAGCAGTCCCACATGAGGGTTCTCGAGGATGTTGAGTAGCGTGTCGTAACGCGCGTTGCCAGGTCGCTCGGGCACGAACAGGGTGTGATCATCGAGCACGAGCACGAAGCCCGGCTGATCCCCGCGTGGCGAGACATCCGCCTTGCCGCAGGCATTGGTGGTGCCGAGCGCGAGAAATGGCGCGCGCTCGATAAAGGCCCTGCTGTATTGATCGAGCGACGGCCGCGCCTTGCGCTGAGCCAGCTCCGCTGGAGACCCCAGCGCCGCACGCAACTGCTCTGGGGTGGTATAGCGGATTTCTGCAGTTTCCTGACTCATCTCCCCTCCTGGCTGCGACACTCACC
>JAYTEX010000188.1:0-4183 GCA_043734785.1 Pseudomonadota bacterium
GGAAGGACCGCACCTGACACTGCGCGCCTGTGCCGAGTTTGCCTTTGCCGATGAGTTACAGGCCCTCGACTGGGACAAGCGCTTGTTCAGCAAAGAGAAGCATCGCGAGATCAATGCGCGCGAGACAGCCACTGAAAATCCCGCGCCGTTCCTGCTTCTGCCGTCGGCACCGCAGCGTCTGGGAGTACTCCTCGTGCACGGCTTCCTGGCTAACCCCGGCGAAACCAGACCGTTCGGCGAGAGCTTGTATGCCGCTGGCTATCCCGTCATGGGGATCCGTCTTAAAGGTCACGGCACCTCACCCTGGGATCTGCGCGAGCGTGCGTGGAGCGACTGGCTGCAATCGCTCCAGCGCGGCTACGAGATCCTGCGCCCCTACTGCGAGCGGATCTGCGTGGTGGGATTTTCGACAGGAGGCGCGTTAAGCTTGATTCACGCCGCTGCGACACCTGTCAGCCTGGCCGGCATTGTCGCGATCGCGCCACCGATCAAATTCCGTAATCGTAATATGCGGTTCGTGCCATTTGTGCACGGGGCGAATCAAGTCTTGGAATGGGTCTCCAGACACGAGGGCGTGCTCCCGTTCCGCCCCACGGATACCGAACATCCGCAGATCAATTATCGACACATGCCGATCAGAGGCCTGTACGAACTCACGCGGATGGTCGCGTCCGTTAAGAAGGCACTGCCATCGATCACTTGCCCCACGCTGGTGATCCAGGGCACGGAAGACCACGTCGTCGAACCGGTTGGCGCGGAATTCATCCTGGAAAAGCTCGGCAGCACGAACAAACGGCTGGCCTGGGTGACGTCCAAACGCCATGGCATTCTGTTCGAGAACGTGGGCGAGACCCACCAGCTGGTGTTCGACTTTCTAGCGCGCCTGGCGGCCGATCGAAGCACCGGCTAGTGCATGCCTCGATGGCACAAGGCCCCCTGCACGCGGAGCGACTACGGAATCCCTAGGAGGCAAAGATCGCGATGGAATCAGCATTCTGGTTGAAGAAATGGCAGGCGCATGAAATCGGCTTTCATCAAACCGATATTCATCCCCTCCTGCTGGCACACTGGGCGGCACTTGGGTTCGCGTCTGGCCAGCGCGTGCTGGTGCCGCTGTGCGGTAAGTCTCGGGACATGAGCTGGCTGGCAGCCCGCGGGCTCGAGGTGATCGGTTTCGAACTCAGCGAACTCGCCGTGCAGGCGTTCTTTCGGGAACACGAACTCGAACCTTGCGTGGTAGAAGTCGACAGTTTCGTGCGTTTCAGTGCACCGGGCATGACGATTTTCTGCGGAGACTTCTTCCAGGTGAGCCTGGCGACTTGTGCGCCGTGCGATGCGGTCTATGATCGCGCTGCCCTGATCGCGTTGTCGCCGCCGCAACGAGAACCGTACCTGAATGCCCTGCGCAGGCTGTGTGGAGCGCAGGCCCGCGGCCTCCTCATCTCGGTGGAATATCCGGACGGGGTAGTGAGTGCACCGCCCTTCAGCATTCCACGCTCAGAAATCGAGGATCGATATCGAGGCTGGGCCAGGTTGGAAGAGTTGGAACGGCGTGCGGCCGATGTGAAAGGACAGCCCGCCCTCGAAGTGGCCTATGCTTTTGACCTAAGCGGTAGCTGAGCCAGCCAGCCGCGCAGCCGCTTGGCAACTTCCGCTTCTGCGCCTTCAAAACGATCATCTACGGCGTCGATCGAGATCTGACGGTAAGTGCTTCGCGCGCGCCCTTGCGCGGTGACCGTGCGCTCGCGTGCCGAGCGCTGAGCTTCGCGGTCCGCTGCGGGTGGCACGTCGAGCACCGGCAGTTCCAGCGCTTTCAGGCTGCTGTGCCAACGACCGATTCCCACCACACCTGCTATTTCCACCGGCAGCTTACCTGCATAGCACGCGAGGCTGTGATCGACGCTGAGCCCAATCCCGGTCAGCACCACAGACATGACTTGCCGCGTCTGGAGAAATTTCAAGCTTGCCGCCAGCCGCGCACAAAATTCATCGCTGGTATCGGGCGTGGTGCCCGGTGGTTGCATCGCCATGGTCAACCAGCCGCTTGCCGTTGGCGCCTCCACGAGCGCCAGCATCAGCGTATCCGAGACCGCGCCTGGCGGTGCCGGGATCAGCAGCACTGCGCCCACGGGCGTATTAGATCGGTGGGGCGGGGTCACCCAGGTTAGGAAGGATTTATCGTTGCTTTGCACGACTTCGACCTGTCCCGCCACGGCCAGTCGCTCAAGCACTGCAACGATCGCGTTTTCGCGAGGGGCAGTGAACGCCACCGCGGCCTTGGTCGGCGCCACGTTGGACGGACTCTCGGGCGCCTTGGCCGCTGCGGCTGTCGGTGCGGTCGCGCCCGCCGTAGGCTCAGACTTGGCAGAATCCCCCGCAGGTTCTGCCGCCGCCAGCAGGGGCGCGGTGACCACACCACACCACAAGGCGATGCTCAAAATCAGGATTCTCGGCGGCAAGGATGTCATCCGGGTGGTAGCGGCATGGACCCCGGGGGAGTTGAACCTAGTACTGGGCAAGCGACAGTCAATTCCATTACAGTGCGGGCGGTTCTTCCCCAGGCTTGGCAGACATGCTCCCTGCTTTCATCGCACCTTCGATCCTCTCTGCAGATTTTGCGCGTCTTGGCCAGGAGGTAGACGCCGTACTCGCGGCCGGCGCGGATTTGATCCACTTCGATGTCATGGATAATCACTATGTGCCGAACCTCACCATCGGGCCCATGGTCTGCGCGGCGCTGCGAAAATACGGCATCAAGGCCCCGATCGACGTGCATTTGATGGTCGAACCGGTGGACCAATTGATCGGAGATTTTGCGCACGCTGGCGCCTCGTACATCACGTTTCATCCAGAGGCGAGTCGGCATATCGATCGCAGCCTCGGGCTCATCCGTGATGCGGGTTGCAAGGCCGGCCTGGTCTTCAATCCCGCAACGCCGCTCGACGCGCTGCGCTATGTCTTCGACAAGATAGATATTGTGCTGCTGATGTCTGTCAATCCCGGCTTCGGCGGGCAATCGTTCATCTCGGGGACACTCGATAAACTGCGCGAAGCGCGGCGCCTGATCGATGCCAGCGGTCGCGCGATTCGCCTTGAGATCGATGGCGGCGTGAAGCTTCAAAATATCGGTGAGATCGCGGCTGCCGGCGCCGATACGTTTGTGGCGGGATCTGCGATTTTCAACAGCGCCGACTATGCGACAACGATTGCCGAGATGCGGCGCGCGATCGGAGCGGCGCGACTAGGATGAACCCACCGCACGCGCGCCTCGTGCTCTTCGATCTCGATGGTACGCTGGTGGACAGCGCCGCTGATCTCGCGAGCGCCGCCAACCAGGCCTTAGCGGACGTCGGTCACGCGCGGCGCCCGCTGTCCGAGATCCGTGCTTTTATCGGCAACGGCGCCGAACGGTTGATTCATCGGTGCCTGACCGGCCACCGCGACGCTGACGCCGACCCGGCACTGCAGCACACAACATCTCTAAGGTTCCAAGCACACTACGCGAACTGCCTGTTGGCGCGCACTCGCCCCTATCCGGGAGTGCTAGAAACGCTGAACAAGCTGGCCGCACAAGACGTCTTGCTTGGTTGCGTCACCAATAAGCCGGAACGTTTTACGCTCCCCCTGCTACAGGGATTGGGGCTCGCGCACTACTTCAAGGTCACCTTGAGTGGCGACTCGCTGGCACAGAAAAAACCGGACCCGGCCCCGCTGCTCAAAGCCGCCCAGGACTGCGCGGTCGCTGTGGCCGACACTGTGATGGTGGGAGATTCTATGGCCGATCTCACAGCCGCTCGCGCCGCCGGCATGCGGATCTTCTGCGTGAGCTACGGCTACGCTGCTGACGTCGATCTCACCCAACACTGTCCCGATGCGTACGTCGACCGGATACGCGACATCCTACCGCTTCTAATTCGATAAACGCTGGTCATTGCTTTCAATACCTTGCGGCGACAGTAGATAAGACTGCAGGATGGCGTGCAATTGCGCCGTTAGCGCGGGTGGGTAACAGCGCGCGCGGGCAAACTCGAGCAAGCCATAGACTGCATTCAGCTCACGCGCCAGTTCTGCACTGCGCGACGAATCTTCCGTGAATATCTGCATGGTCGTGCGCCTCTAAGCTTTTGAACAACAAGGGCAGGCTAGCGGTTAATTCTTACGGGCATGTGACCAGCGGGTAAGC
>JAYTEX010000189.1:0-7073 GCA_043734785.1 Pseudomonadota bacterium
GACAGATAGCGATGGTGTTGCGATCTGCTTTGATGTCGATAGTGCGGGTACGCACGCGCAGGCCCAAACCTGCCGGAGAAATGTCGCGCAACTCGCCGCTCACGATACGTTCGTCCGCCATCAACAACGAGACGGGGAAACCGGTGTGGAGCGGGGCTGGGATCCGATGCACTTCTCGGCGCTGCGGATAATCGATCCGAATCGGGAAGGGCACTTTGTAATAGGGTAACTCATTTTTGGCGCTGATCTGAGCGACCTTGCTCGCGAAGCGCACTTCAAGGCCGTCGAGTATCCCGCGCACCTGGATCTGCCGGTCGTCGCGCAAACGCAGATGGCCTGCGTGTGGGGTTAATTCATCCAGTACGAGAAACTCACCGTCGCGCACCACTTCGAGGATCGCGCTGGTGAAGCGCTCGGGCGCGGATCCGATCTGGACTGTCAGCAGGCAGTGCTGCTCCAGCAGACGACGCAGCACCTGACAAATCTGCGTGACCGAACCGTCGTCCACCTTAACGGTCCGCAAATCGTTGCATGGGGGCTCCCCGGATTCCATAGGCACGGCGATCGACTGCGTACGGTCGCAAGCAGGGAGGCCGGGTTAGACCCGCTCGAAGCGGAGGCGCGACGCGTGACTGTGTAGACGTCCTGCGGCGGTGTAAGTCCGTTCGCCCGCACGTTGCCCGCTCAGCAAGTCGAGCATGGAAGTGACAAAACACCGACTCGCCTCGATCGCGGCACCATTGGTTCGGTTGGCCAGCGCGCAGCGCCCGAGTAAGCCACGGATGGCCGTCCATTGCGCGTGTTCGGAGTCTTCGCCCTGCACTGAACCGGATGCTTCGAGCAACGGCGCGAGGCCTTCGATAGCACTGGCCAGACGCTGCTTGGCATCGACAGCGATCTGCAGGCGCTCAGGATCGCGTTGGCGCAAGGCTTCGTACTCGCTCGCCAGCACGGTGTCGAAATTCTCGAGCAGCGCCTGTAACTGGTCACGCGAACGCGCGCGCGCGACAGGCGATGAGGTAGTCAGGCTCATGCTTTCTGACCACTGCCGAGCAGATCTTCCATCGCCAGCAGCTTATCGGCAATGACCTCGGGTTCAATCTGGTAGGCGCCATCGGCGAGGGCCTGGCGCACTTGCGCGACACGCGCGTGATCGACTTCCGGTACGGCCGCAACCGCCTGCGTCAATTCCTGCAAACGTGCCCCAAGATCCGTTAGCTGCACCACATCTTCAAGTTTGGCGCCCGTCGGTTTGACCGCCGGAAGCACCGGCTTATCCGTCTTCACAGCCGGATTGTTCATTGCCGTCACGGCGCCCCCGCTGGAACTGTTGATCTCTGCAACCATCGCTTTCACTCCATTTATCCTGCGCTGCTTAGCGGCCTGTTTGGCGCAGAGCTTTAGGCGCTGTCACAATCTTGTGATTAGCCTCGCAACAACCATCCCTGAGCCTCGGATCATCTGACCATCACGACCCCGTCATCACTGATGACGCCCTCGACGATCCGACGTGAGGAAGTATTACGCACCTGGATGCGCTCGCCTACCGCTCCATCCTGTAGTGCCACGCCGCCCACCCGGATCGCGAGGGGTCCGCGGGTGAGCGCCAGCGTGATCCTAGCCCCCCGGCGGATGGCGCGCGGGCTGCGCAATCCCTGCACTGGCAACGGCGCGCCGGCCGGGAGCATGCGTTGGGTCTGTTTGCCGACCGCTTGCGATACATCCTCAAGGTAGTGCGTAGCCGCATCGGTGATCCAGACTGCCTGTGTTGCGACATCTTCCTGGCGCAGCTGCTGGCCGGCGGCTAGCGTGCGCGTGGCGACCACCACGGTGCGCTTCTCCCGGAGGAGGGCGGGCACGAAGATCGACCACGGGATGTTGCCGTCACACCGCACCTTGACGCTGGTCGCGCCCAGCAGGCGCGCGCCTGGATTTTGACTGGCCTGCAGAGGGATATCGCAGGCTGCGAGGCGCAAACGTGGATCGAGACGTCCGAGGGTCAGCGCGGTTTCGCGGTTCGGCTGGACGCTCGCCGCGACATAGTCTTCTACTGCCACCCGCACTGCGAGCAATGATTGGGTAGCCAGGTCTGTCGCACTCACGAATGGTGAGCCGAGGCCGGCAACGATCAGTAACAGGAGAAAATGCAGTGATTGGCGCATAACACAGTTCAGAAGAGACTAGGTTCTGAAAATATGCAATGAGTGTGCCGGCTTGCCGGCTCGCGCGTTCCGGATCATTCAATAAAGTCATCGTGATGTCATGGGCACCTACAAATGCGGGTGCCCGGGGTTGTCGCCTACAAATGCGGGGTTGTCGTGGCACCAGCGGCGACGCAGTTTGCCGCTTGCGGCGATGACTTGCCGCAAGCGCTCGCCGTGCCTCGGTTCTCATCCCACCAAAATCAGCGAGTTAGGTTGATTCCTCTGGTTGGCACGAGTTTCGCTACTGTTCTGCTTAAATCCCGTCACCATGAAGCGAGACACCGTGTTCGATCTCAATCAAGCCATTGGCCTCCACGCCCAGACCGTCGCCCTGCGGGCGCGCCGCGCCGAGATCCTGGCGAGCAATCTTGCCAATGCGGATACCCCGCATTTTAAGGCACGCGATCTCGACTTCTCAGCATTGCTGAATGACGAACTCGGAGGGACCGAACTGCTGCGTTCACATCCAGACCATCTCGGGTTAGGCGAGGGGCAGGGCGCAGATCTGGAAGTCATGTATCGGGTGCCGGCCCAGGCATCACTCGATCAGAACACCGTGGACGTGCAGGTCGAACGCGCCGCGTTTCTCGACAACGCCATGCGTTATCAGGCGAGCCTGCGCTTTCTGAGCAGCCGACTGTCCGGTCTGCTGAACGCCTTTCGCGGAGAATAGCCGTGTCACTTTTCTCAGTTATGAACATCGCAGGCACTGCACTGGCAGCCCAGACCGTGCGTTTGAATATCACCGCCAGCAACATGGCCAACGCCGACAGCGCGTCCAGCAGTATCGGCAATACCTATCGTGCGCGCCAACCGGTGTTTCAACCACAGGCTATCGACGAGTGGGATATCGAATCCTCGGCAAGCGTCGGCGTGCAGGTCGCAGGGGTGGTCGAAAGCGATGCCGAGCTGCGCCGCGAGTACCAACCTGGTCATCCGCTCGCGGATGACCAGGGTTACATCTTTCTGCCCAATGTCAACGTGGTGGAAGAGATGGCCAACATGATCTCCGCCTCGCGTAGTTATCAGACGAGTGTAGAAATCGTGGAAGCCTCTAAACAGATGCTCGCGCGCACCCTCGCGCTCGGGGAATAGGCGCTAGTGCTTAAGCACATAAACGAAAGGACAGTTTGATGGAAAACCCCCTAGGCGTTTTACCAACCGGTCTGGACGCGGCGCGTCTCAAGGACCGCGTGCCCGCCGGTGCGCGCGACAAGGTCGGGCAGGAACAATTTATGGAGCTGATGATTACGCAGCTCAAAAATCAGGATCCCATGAAGCCGATGCAGAACGGCGAATTTCTGAGCCAGATCGCGCAATTCGGCACGGTCTCGGGGATCAACGAGCTGCAGAAATCGTTCGGCTCATTGGCGAGCGCCTTGCAATCAAGTCAAGCTTTGCAGGCCTCCACCATGGTCGGGCGCAAAGTACTCATTGAGCATCAGAAGCTGCTGGTCAATGGGATAGACCCCACCAAGTTCGCGCTCGATCTCCCGCTCGATGCCAGCGGCGTGCGGGTCTCGATCCAGGATGCGGCAGGTCAGCAGGTGCGTCGTCTCGAGTTCGGCGCCACTGCCGCAGGGGTCAAAGAGGTGGCGTGGGATGGACTCGACGCTGGGGGTATTCAGGCCGCTGCCGGCGCGTACACCTTGAAGGCCGAAGCACTGATCGATGGCAAGGCACAGGCGTTGACGACACTGGTCCGTGCGCCAGTCGAGAGCGTGACTTTGCCGCGGAACGGTGAATCGCCGGTGCTCAATCTATCCGATTACGGCGCTTTCAAGATCGATGCCATTAAACGGGTGCTTTAGGGCACCTACTGAAACAACTCACCAGGAGACTGCCATGTCATTTCGTACCGCCATCAGTGGGCTGCGCGCTACCCAGGCCGATCTGAACGTGATCGGTAACAACATAGCGAATGTCGGCACGACCGGCTTCAAGGGCTCGCGCGCCGAGTTCCAGGATGTGTTTGCCACCACGAACACCGGCGTGTCCGCCACTGCGACCGGCAGTGGTACTAACACGGCTCGCGTCGCGCAACAGTTTACGCAGGGCAATATCTCATTCACCGATAGTGCCTTCGATCTCGCGATCAGCGGTCAAGGCTTTTTTATTGTCGATGATGACGGCGCGCAGTTGTTCTCGCGTGACGGCGCCTTTGGCGTCGATCGCAATGGTTTTGTGGTGAACGGCAACGACCAGAAGCTGGTCGCCTTCACCACGGACAGTGCCGGCAATGTGACTGGCTCCACTGCCCCCCTGCAGATCTCGACCGCCAATACTCAACCGCAGGCGTCTTCCACCGTGGATCTTGGCGCCAACCTTGATTCGCAAGCGACGATACCATTGGTTGCGCCGTTCAACGCGGCGGATAACACCACGTTCAACAATACCACCGCGACTTCAGTCTTCGATTCGTTGGGTGGCACGCACCTCATGCAGTATTACTTCGTGAAGACCGGCAGCGGGACCTGGAACATGCACACCTCGGTCGATGGCGCGACCGTGGGCGGTGCGAGCGCCATCGCCTTCGGCACCAATGGCGCCCTGGTGACGCCCGTCGCCGGCAGCGTCGCGCTGCCTGCCTTCACGCCAGCCGGCGGCGGCAGTGCCATGACGGTCACCCTCAATCTCACGGAAATGACGCAGTACGGCGCGCCGTTCGGGGTCACTCGCCTGAGCCAGGATGGCTTTACCACTGGCCGCTTGGCCGGCGTCAATATTGACAAGAACGGCAACGTATTTGGGCGCTACACCAACGGCCAGTCCGACTTACAGGGGCAGGTGGCGCTCGCGAATTTCGCGAATCCGCAAGGCTTGCAACCGCTGGGCAAGAACAATTGGGCCGAGACCTTCGCCGCCGGCTCACCGCTGATCGGCGCCCCGGGATCGAGCAGCATGGGCCTGGTTCAGTCCGGTGCACTCGAGGACTCGAATGTGGATGTCTCAGAACAGTTGGTGAAGCTGATCGTCGCGCAGCGCAACTTTCAAGCCAACACCCAGGTGATCCAAACGGAAGATGCGGTGACCCAAGCGGTTATCAACATCCGCTAGCACGCGCAGCACTGAGCAAAGGTCAATCCCATGGATCATATGATCTATCTCGCGATGTCTGCCGCCCGCCAGATGATGAATGGGCAGGCGGCGGCGGCGCACAACCTGGCGAACGCGAACACCACTGGTTTCAAGGCCGACTACGCGGCCTATCGGGCCATGCCGTTATTCGGAGAAGGGTATGCGTCGCGGGTGTTTGCACTGGAGGAGCGACCGGGCATCAATTTCTCGTCCGGGGCACTGGACGCGACCGGCAACGAACTCGACATCGCACTGACGGGCGAGGGTTTCATCGCGGTGCAGGCGCCCGATGGCAGCGAAGCCTACACGCGCGCCGGCGCACTCCAGCTGGACGCGATCGGACAGTTGACGACGGCCGAAGGTTACCCGGTGCTTGGCAACGGCGGACCGATCGCGTTGCCGCCGGCAGAGAAAGTGCAGATTGGCGCGGATGGCACGATCTCTGTGCGCCCGCTCGGACAGGCAGCGAACACGCTCGCCCAGATCGAACGCATTCGTCTCGTGAAGCCAGAGCTCAGCACATTGCTCAAGGGCGAGGATGGCTTGTTTCGCACCCGTGACGGCACACCCGCACCCATTGATGCCGGCGTGCATGTCACGAGTGGCGCGTTGGAGCGCAGCAATGTCAATCCAGTGGGGGAGATGATTCACATGATCGAAGCCGCACGCCGTTACGAGCTTGCCGTGAAGGCGATGAAAACCGCCGAACAGAACGATGCCGAAGGCGCTCGCTTGCTGCGTCTGAGTTGATTAAAGACATTCTCTGCCTGGTGCAGAAATCCATTAACTGCTAGGAGATGACATGCCCTCCGCCCTGAATATCGCGAAAACCGGTCTCGATGCCCAGCAAACCCGGATGTCGGTCATCGCCAACAATCTTGCGAACGTGAGCACCACGGGCTTCAAGAAAAGTCGTCCAGCGTTTCAGGATCTGTTGTACGAAACGGTCAACCAACCCGGCGCCGCGTCCTCGCAGAATACCGAGCTCCCGTCCGGTCTGATGCTTGGCACCGGGGTGCGGACTGTCGCCACCGGCAAAATTTTCACCCAAGGTACGTTGACCCAAACCGAGAACTCGCTCGACATGGCGATTCAGGGTCGTGGCTTTTTTCAGATCCTGTTGCCGGATGGGTCGACCGGTTACACCCGCGACGGATCATTCGCGATGAATTCGCAAGGTCAATTGGTGACGGCTTCTGGTTATCAGCTAGACCCGGCGGTGTCCATTCCGGCCGAAACCTTGAGTATCACGCTGGGTGTCGACGGCACAGTGTCCGCACTGGTCGCTGGCAGTACTTCGCCCACCCAGGTGGGTTCGATACAACTCGCTGATTTCATCAATCCTCAGGGACTGCAGGCAGCTGGTGAAAACCTGTACAAGGAAACGGTTTCCAGCGGGAGTCCGCAAGCCGGCACGCCTGGTCTGAACGGGGTCGGTACCTTGCTGCAGGGCAGCCTCGAGGGGTCGAATGTCAATGTGGTGGAAGAGCTCGTGAACATGATCGAAACCCAGCGCGCCTACGAGATGAATTCGAAGGCGATTAAGACCGTGGACGAAATGTTGCAATTCGTCTCGCAGACGCTGTAAGCCCGGGGAGACAGCATGAATAATCGATTCATCCGAAGCCCAATTCCGCAGCTCGTGTGCGTGATCGTGCTCGCCCTGCAACTCCAGGGATGCAACAGCATTCCGCAGCGCGACCCTGCGTTCGCGGCATCCTATCCAGCACCGCTCGAAATCCCGCAGCAGCGACAGGCCGCGACCGGCGCAATTTACCAGGCAGGTTTCGA
>JAYTEX010000190.1:0-6009 GCA_043734785.1 Pseudomonadota bacterium
GTGAGTTTGAATGACGCGACCTGCAAGATGACCGACACGGTTTCCAACACGAACACGCCACCCATGATGAACAGGACCAGTTCCTGGCGCACCATGACGGCGACCACACCAAGCGAGGCGCCCAGCGCTAAGGCGCCGATATCCCCCATGAATACCTGTGCCGGATACGTATTGAACCAAAGAAAGCCCAGTCCCGCACCGACTATCGCCCCACAGAACACGCACAGTTCTCCCACCCCGGCGACATACGGGAAGCCCAGGTATTGCGAGAATTTGATGTTTCCGGTCACATAAGAAAAAATGATCAGGGCCGCCGCAATCAGCACCGTCGGCATAATTGCCAAGCCATCCAGACCGTCTGTCAAGTTCACGGCATTGCTCGTGCCGACTATGACGAAGTAAGTGGACAGAATATAAAACCCACCCAGATTGACCGTGAGCTGCTTGAAGAAAGGCACGATGAGCTGGGTTTCAGCAGGGGTCGTCGCGAAGCCCAGCAACGCACCCGCCACCGCCAAGGCGACTGCCGATTGCCAGAGGTACTTTGCGCCAGCAGACAGGCCCTTCGAATTCCTACGCGATATCTTCAGATAGTCATCGCACCAGCCGATCACCCCAAACGACAAAATGGTCAGCAACGAGATCCACACGAAGCGATTGATCAGATCGCTCCACAGCAGAGTCGTCACGACAATCACCAGGATTATCAATACGCCACCCATGGTAGGCGTTCCTGCCTTGGCGAGATGGGATTGTGGGCCATCATCCCGAACGTGCTGACTCATCTGAAAGTGACCCAACAGACGAATCACCAAAGGGCCGATCAGGAGCGACAGGAATAGCGCGGTGAGTACGCTCAGGATCGTGCGCAATGTCAGATATTTGATGACATTGAACCCCCGATCAAACTGTTGCAGATAGTCTGCAAGCCAGATCAACATGCGTTGGCTCCAAGCACCGTTAGGCCGGCGACGATCTTCTCCAATTGCATGACGCGCGATCCTTTGACCAGTACCGTAACACCGGATCTTGCACCGTGACGCAATGCATCCAGAAGGGTAGCGCAATCCCGATAATGCTCGGCGCCCAGCCCAAAAGCCTCGGTGGCGGCGTGTGCGAGGTGGCCTATCGTAAACAGCCGTTCTATTCCGTCGCGACGGGCACGCAGCCCTGCCTCTCGATGCTGCGAGAGTTGATCAACGCCCAACTCGGCCATATCACCGAGCACCAGCCAACGTGGCGCGGCACATCGCGCCAACACCGCCAATGCGGCGGCCAATGAAGCGGGATTGGCATTGTAGGTATCGTCGATGATCACGCATCCTGCGATGCCGTCTTTGAGATCCAGTCTGCCCTTCACGCGTTGCGCGCGTACCAGGCCATTCCTGACATTCTCCAGACTGGCACCGGCCGCCATCGCGGCAGCGGCTGCGGCCAACGCGTTGTACACGTTATGGCGGCCGTCGAAGGGGAGCGTGACCACGACATTACCCGCCGGAGATCGAAGTTCAAATTTCGTACCAGTTCCCAGCGCTCCCAACTCGATATTGTGCGCTCGATAGTCGGCGGGTTGATCGATGCCGAAGGTGACCAGGGTGCCGGCACGCGATACGCCGCGCCAATAATCGCTGAACCTATCGTCGGCGTTGATGACCGCGAACCCTGACGCGCTAAGGTGCTGATACAACTGGCCCTTCGCCTGCGCGATATTCGCAATAGAACCGAAACCCGCCAGGTGAGCCGGCCCACACATCGTGACCACTCCTACGGTAGGGAGTGCGATCTCTGAAAGTTCCGCGATATCGTGCATCCCGTTCGCGCCCATCTCGATCACCGCCGCTTGGTGGCTGTGTGCCAGATGAAATAGCGTAAGCGGCACACCAATATCATTATTCAGATTTCCCTGGGTGGCCAACACGTCGCCGCGTTCACGCAAAATCGCCGCGATCATCTCCTTGGTGCTGGTTTTACCGTTGCTGCCAGTGACGCCAATAACGGGGATATCGCGGCGAACTCGCCAAGCTCTTGCGAGCGCACCGAGCGCGCGCCGTGTTTCGGTGACGCGAATATAGGGGATTCCAGCACCGCTTTCCCTGGACACGATGGCACCCACGGCGCCTCGCTTGACTGCTTCCGACAGGGAATCATGGCCGTCGTGATGCGGGCCTTTGAGCGCGACAAAAAGCTCGCCCTTGTTGAGCGTGCGCGTGTCCGTGCTGACCCCATTGAAGCGCGTACTGGTGCCCTGTAACTGACCACTTAAAGCTGACGCCGCTTCTGTCAAGGAAAGCGCAATCATGTGCGCCCGGCAAGCCACTTCTGAACGGTCGCTTGGTCACTCTGCGGCAAGCGCGTACCGTTTATCTCCTGTGTCGTTTCGTGTCCTTTACCAGCGATCAGGACGATATCGCCCGGTGCTGCTGACGATAACGCCGCCATAATCGCCTGGTCTCGGTCTTGAATTGCGGTAAACCGCGAAACATCCGCAGCCCCGGCCACAATCTCCCGCACAATTGACGCCGGATCCTCGCTGCGTGGATTGTCCGTGGTGACGATGATCTCATCTGCATACCTCGCGGCAATCTGCCCCATCAGCGGTCGCTTGCTGCGATCTCGGTCTCCTCCGCAACCAAAGACGCACACCAAGCGTGCCGGACTAAAGGACCGCAATATCCTCAAGACGCGTTCGAGGCTGTCCGGAGAGTGCGCGTAGTCAATGAACACCAGCGGTGATCCCTCTGTACCGCCATGCTTCTGCAGCCGCCCGCAAACGGGCGTTGCCTGCGCGAGCGCTGCGGCCGCGGCCTCAAGGGGCACCTCGAGTGAGAGCAATACCCCGAGCGAAGCGAGCAGATTCTGCGCATTGATGTCGCCGACCAGCGGGCTTCGAATCGTCACGGCACCACGCCAGGTTTCGATGTCAAGAACAGACTGCTCTGGGGTGTAGTTCGCACCGCGCAGGGACACCCGCGCCTCGTGCGCGCGGCGCGGGAGATCGTTCTTCAGTGCGAAAGTTATGAGCGAAATATCAGGATGCAGCGCACTCTCGATTTCTCTAGACGCGGGATCCTCAGCGTTCAGAACAGCATGCCTGAGACCTGGGTGCAGAAAAAGTGATCGCTTAGCCTCAAAATAGGCGCGCTTACTTGTATGGTAGTCCAAATGATCGTGACCCAATCCGGTAAAAACGGCAGTCGTCACTCGCGTACCGGCGAGCCGGTACTGGGCAAGCGCGTGAGACGAGGCCTCGATAACGACCGTCTCTTTACCACTCGCCAGCATGCAGGCGAGATCGGCCTGCAATCGAATCGGATCAGGCGTCGTCAGGCCACAAGGGATCAGGCGACCGAGTACACCCGACCCTAGGGTTCCAATGTATCCACATACTCGTCCAAGTGCCGTCATCGCTTGCGCGCAAATATAGGCGACGGTGGTTTTGCCGTTAGTGCCGGTGATGGCGACGACTTCGAGACGGCGACTCGGTTCACCGTAGAAATGTGCCGCGATGATTCCTAAATTCTCGCGCAGCCGCGGCACGACAATGATCGGCACCTGAAGCCCGTTGGCCGTCAATTGAAGCCCGCTTAGTTGTTCATCGTCATTCACGGCAATGGCCACGGCACCGTTGCTAACCGCCTGCGCCACAAATGATGACCCGTTCTCGCGCATACCTTGCAAGGCGAAAAAGCAATCTCCTGGCTTGACGGTTCGACTGTCCACGGAGAGGCCACTCACGCACACCTCACGCGTCGGCGCGACGACGCCGGTGTCGCTGAACATTGCCGAGAGCGTCTGGGTTCTAGGCGCAGTGGCGATTCCGTTCACTGGACTTGGCCACTACCCGATGTCGTCACATCGGGCTTTATCGCCAATCGAATGTCCTTATGATCAGTGGGCGTTAACGCGTCCGCGGGCAGATTTAGAATCCGTGCGGCATCGTGCATCACACTGGCGAACACTGGTGCTGCCACCAATCCACCATAGTGTTGACCCCCTCTTGGACCATCGATTACCACCACCGCAGCGACCCGTGGCGCGCTCGCCGGCATGAAGCCTGCAAACAAGGAGCGATACTTATGTTCGGCGTATCCGCCTTCAGAATTCTTGTGCACGGTTCCCGTTTTCCCGCCAACGCGGTAACCATAGACCTGCGCCGCCTTGCCCGTGCCCGTTTGAACGACGCGCTCCAGCATCAAGCGCACGGCTTCGGCCGTCGGCTGCGGAATCACACGTACCCCCTTGGGGGGGCCAGTACTGCGCAGCACGCTGACCGGATAGAGCATTCCTCCACTTGCGATAGCGCCGTAAGCTCTGACCAGCTGCAGGGCGTTCACGGACATCCCATAGCCGAATGCCAATGTCGCTTGCTCGATTTCCCGCCAATGGTGATAGTCGGTGAGGCGACCAAGTGATTCGCCAGGCAGTTCGACGTTTGTCAATTGGCCAAAGCCCACCTGCTTGAACACATTCCAGAGTTGTTGAGGGTCGATTGAAAGTGCGATTTTCGTCGCTCCGACATTGCTGGATTTTTCGATGACGCCGGTCACATCAAGCGTCCCATAATTGTGGAGATCACGAATCACATGACGCCCGACCCTGAAGGTGCCCGGTGCAGTATCGACCCTCGTCGTAGGCGTGTAGAGACCGGATTCCAAGGCCGCGATAATGGTGAACGCTTTAATCGTTGAACCAGGTTCAAATAAATCGGTGACCGCGCGGTTCCGAAAGTACTCTCCCTTGAGGTCGCCACGATTGTTGGGATTGAAGGACGGTTGATTCGCAAGCGCAAGAATCTCGCCGGTGTTGACATCGAGTATGACGATGAGGCCAGCGATTGCTTGGTGTTTCTGTACCGCCTTCTTGAGTTCCCGATAGGCAACGTATTGGAGGCGACGGTCGATACTCAGGGCGATGTCCTGGCCCTGTTGCGCCGGCCGAATTCGTTCTACGTGCTCTATGACACGCCCAATGCGATCTTTAATGACGCGGTTCTGGCCTGGGGTGCCTCGTAGCGTGGAGTCGAATGCCAATTCGATTCCTTCCTGACCACGATCATCGACATTCGTGAAGCCAATCAGGTGGGCCGAAATTTCCACCCCGGGGTAGAATCGCCGGTACTCATTGAGCAGCCCAACGCCGGGGATCTTCGCCTGCGAGATGGCCGCCGCCGTATCCGGACTTACCTGGCGTTTGAGATACAGAAATTCTCTTCTGCGGCGCGGTATTATCAGAGCCTGAAGTTGGCCTTCCGAAATTTCCAGACACTTGGACAACTGCGGCCAACGTTCACGATGCAAAATCAGCTCAGAGGGTTTTGCCCACACAGAGTTAACCGGTGTACTGATCGCGAGTGGTTCATCATGACGGTCCGTAATCATGCCGCGATGCGCCTCGGTTTGCTCGATCCGTAGGTAGCGCGCCTCACCATGATCCTGCAGGAATTCGCGATCTGAGAGTTGCAGGTCGAACACGCGCCAAGTCAGGACCAGAGCCAGAGCGCCGAAAACCCCTTTTACGAGCGAGCGGCGCAGCTGTGATGATGAGCTGGAAGTGGTGCTCATGATCCAATGCGCCGCAGTTTCGCGGTCTCGGGGATCATCATATCCAGCTTTGAGCGAGCGAGGTCCTCTATACGACTGTGGGTGCTCCAGGTGCCTTGCTCCAAGAGCAGCTGCCCCCACTCTCGCTCAAGCTCATCGTGCTGAACTTTCAATTCCTGTAATCGAACGACAAGCAGCCTATTCTGATAGCGAGTTGTCACCACATGCAGCGCGCTCGCGAATGTGACGAGGCCGAGCAGTACTATCACGAGCAGCATTTTCAAGCGAGCCGCTCCAACACCCGCAAACGCGCGCTGCGCGCGCGAGGATTGATCGAGACTTCGGCCTCATCTGCGACCAACGATTTCCGAAATGCCAGCCGATACTTTTTGCGGCCAATAGACTCCTGGAGATCCGAAGAATCGCGCGCCAATTCTCGGAAGTATCGCTTCACAATACGGTCTTCGAG
>JAYTEX010000191.1:0-21801 GCA_043734785.1 Pseudomonadota bacterium
GCGATCGCATCGTCATCGAACAGATTCATGACCGGCGCGATCATCGGCGTATCGGTGTAACCAGGACACACCACGTTAGCCCGGATCCCCTGCTTGGCATACGTGGCCGCCAAGGCGCGGGTGAGATTGATCACGCCGCCTTTAGACGCGCAATAGGTATGCGCAGTTGGCATGCCGAGCATGCCCGAAATGCTCGCGACATTGACGATCGATCCGCGGCCTTGTTTCAACATCTGGATCAACACCGCGCGATCGATGAAAGCGGCGGCGTCGAGATTCAACCCAATCACTTCTCGCCATTTGTCGATCGGGGTATCGGCGAGTGGCATCATTGAATTCGGGCTCTTCTCACCCCAGCTCCAGCCCACGCTGGCCGAATGCACCAGGATATCGACGCGTCCAAAGGCTTTGATCGTGGCTGCCACGATATCGTCGGCACTCTCGGGTTGCGAGAGATCCTTCGCCAGCACCATGCCATCGCCACCTGCGGCACGCACCCGTGCCAGCGATTCGTCGAGATTCGCCTGGGTGCGCGATACCCCGACCACTTGCGCGCCTTCACGGGCGAATAGTTCCAGGCAGGCGCGGCCGATGCCGGTACCCGCGCCGGTGATGATCGCCACTTTGTCTTGTACGCGGCCAGTCATTGTAGGCTCCTGAGATATTGCAAATTGAGAGGTTAAACCCCGGAGTCAGGGCTTTAATGCCATCATCCCGGAAAGTGCACATCACCCAACACAAGCGCTCACATCAGTATCCTGCGCTCTTAGATTCGTGCTTTCGCGGGGATGACGTCGTTCGAACCCACCAAGCATGCGTTGCTCTCCATGCTTGCGTGGTGGATCTTAAAATTTCACAAACGCTCCAACAACGTGGCATTGGCCATTCCACCCGCCTCGCACATCGTCTGTAAGCCGTAACGCCCACCACTCATTTCGAGCGCGCGCAGCAGATTTGCCGTCAGGCGTCCACCCGAAGCGCCGACCGGATGTCCCAGCGCAATCGCGCCACCCAATATATTCAAACGCGCGGGATCCGCATCGAACTCCTTCTGCCACGCCAGCGGCACCGAGGCAAAGGCTTCGTTGACTTCGTAGGCCGCGACTTGATCGAGCGTGATCCCGGCGCGGGCCAACAATTTTCGCGTGGCTGGAATGATCGCGGTCAACAACATCATCGGATCGTCGCCGGCAACGGCAAATTTAGTGATTGCGGCGCGCGGGATCATCTGCAAGCGGTGCGCTGTCTGTTCTTCCATGATCAGCATTGCCGTCGCGCCATCCGATACCTGGCTTGCGTTACCAGCGGTCACGCTCCAGCGGAGCTCAGGAAAGCGCGCCAATAATGCATCATCTTGGAATGCGCAGCGCAGGGACCCGAGTTTCTCGATCGTCGTATTCGCGCGCAGTCCTTCATCAGTCAGCACGGCACGTGCTGATCCGTCCGCCTGCGGCACGACTATCGGCAGGATATCGCGCGCCACCCCTGTGCGATCGGCGGCGGCGAATTCGTGCGAGCGCACGGCATAGGTATCTTGATCCAGGCGACTGATATTCCACCGCGCGGCCACGCGCTCTGCGGCGATGCCCTGGTGCACGGTGCCCTGCGGATAGCGCGCATGGAAGCCTGGACCTTCGCTGTCCTTGCCCATGCGATTAATCCGCATCGGCACCGTTCCCATCATCTCGACGCCGCCCGCGATCACCACGTCATATGCGCCTGCGATCACACCTTGCGCAGCAAAATCCATCGCCTGCTGCGTCGAGCCGCATTTGCGATCGAGCGTGACGGCAGGTACCGATTCTGGAAAGCCTGCCGCGAGTACCGCCTGACGACCGATATTGCCCGCCTGCTCGGCGACCTGGATCACGCAGCCAGTGATCACATCCTCGATCAAGTTGGGATCCAGATGCGTGCGCTTGATGAGCCCCTGCAGCACCTGCGCATACAGATCCACCGGATGCAGGCCGGCCAGCGCGCCATCCTCACGCCCGCGTCCGAACGGGGACCGCACTACCTCTATGATCACGGCTCGACGCATGGGTTGTAAGCTCCTGTTGGGACGAACCTGGCAGCTACTTGAAGCGACGCAATGACAACTTGAAATTCTCTGCTGCGATTTGCACCACTGGCGACGTCGCCACCTTCATCAGTCGTCGCACCTGATCGAGTTCAGGCGACGAGAGATACGGGTAGCTCGTCTTGACCGGCCCCGCCGCCCACATTTTGACCAAATCCGGCTCCGGCACCAGCGCGCGCAGGATGAGTTCGTCGTCGTTGTCGGTGCCATACCGCTGATGCAGTTCCGCGAGCGTGGGTTGCTCGGGAGGATTGGCGGCGATTTCCTTGGCGCGCGGGGCGGCCATAATTTTATCGAGCACATTCGGATCGATCGGCGCCACCGTCTCACCGTAATACTTGCAGGCATATTGAATCACTTCATCTGGAATCACCGAGTAACGCTTGCCGCTCACAATATTCAGCACCGCGAGGGTGCCTACCAGTTGACTGAACGGAGTCGCCATGCCGGGATAGCCGAGTTCGCGCCGCACGGTCGCCGTTTCCACGAGCACGTCTTCGATCCGATCAGACATCCCGTGCTGTACGAGCTGCGCCTTCATGGTGCCCACCATGCCGCCGGGGATCTGGTGTTGAATGGACAGCGCATCGTATTCCGCGTACTGATTGACCAGAAATCCGGCTGCCTTGCCGACCTTCTCGAAATGTGCCGCCACCGGCGCGAAGAGGCTCGTATCGAGGCTGTGCGTGTGGCCCATCAACTCCACATTCCGTGCCATGATCTCCGTCGACGGCACCGAGGGCCCATTGGCCATCGGCCGGCTGGCGGTATGCAGAATGGTCACGCCAAGTGCCAGCGAATCGAGATACGCCTTGGCCGACTGGCCGAGTAAATTATTGGAATGGAACTCGATCGGCTTGCCGCGCGCCTTCGCCACGATGGCCGGTAGCAGTGTCTTCATGCGCTCTTTCTCGAGTACACCCGCCGTGTCATACAGCAATAGGGTATCGATGTCTTTGCACACTGAAAGTTTGTCGGCCTTGTCCGCATAGTATTCATCGGAGTGGACGGGGCTCAACGTGAACATGATCGAGCCCGCCACTTCAGAACCGAATTCCTTGGCGACTTTCGCGAGCCGATGCATCTTGTCGATATTGAACAGCACATCGTAGATCCAGAAACTGCGGCAACCGTGCACATTCAATTGGCGCATCCAGGCATCCATCAGGGCGTCCGGGGTGACGCTGAAGGTGACCGAGGCATTTGAGCGCATGCCAGCGCGAATTCGCGTGCGCGGCATCGCCTGTGTCAACAAATCCAGGCCTTCCCACGGATTTTCCTGGCAGTACTTGATTAACACTTCAAACATCGAGGAGCCGGAGAGATCAATCGTGCGAAAGCCCGTGCGATCGAGCAGCGGCGCGACCGGCAAGGCCATTCCCGCCTGCATGCGCATGCCCCACAGGCTTTGCTGTCCGTCCCGCAAGGTTTCGTCAAGAAATTCAATGTGCGCCATGACCGGCTTACTCCTCGGGTGATGCGAACGCTGGCAACAGCACGTGTTCGAGCCAGCGGGTATTGAGTCGATTGGCCGCGAAATCAGGATGTGCGGCGATGAATTTCAACAGTGGCAGATTGGTCGTGAGCCCTTCCACCACGAATCCATCCAGCGCCGCCTGCAGCCGGGTAACGCACTCGGCGCGGGTCGCCGCAGTGATGATCAGTTTTCCGATCATCGAGTCGTAGAACGGCGGTACGAGGTAGCCGTCGTAACAGTGACTGTCCAGGCGGATCCCGGTGCCCTGCGGCGATGACCACCGCGTTATTCGCCCAGGGCTCGGTCGGAAGTTCCGGTAGGGATCCTCCGCGTTCAGGCGACACTCGATCGCGTGGCGTAGCACGGGGATCTGGTCCTGCGTCCACCGCAATGGCTCCCCGCCCGCGATCTGAAACTGCAGTTGCACGAGATCGTAGCCCGTGACCTGCTCCGAGACCGGATGTTCGACCTGAATGCGTGCGTTGACTTCGATGAAGTAGATCGCCCCACGATCGACGTCGTACAGGAACTCCACGGTGCCCGCATTACGGTAATTGAGTGATGCCACGAGATCGACCGCCGATTGGTGCATCTGGCGGCGCAGCGTCTCGGGCATGGCGGCACACGGTGCTTCTTCAAAAACCTTCTGGTATCGCCGCTGAATCGAGCAATCGCGCTCGCCGAAATGCAGCACCTTGCCAGTGCCATCGCCGAAGACCTGAACCTCTACATGGCGCGCGTGCTCCACATACCGCTCCATGTACATGGTGCCGTCGCCGAAGGCTTCCTCGGCTTCATGCGAGGCCTTATCGAACGAGGCGGTGATCTCCGCCGGGCTGCGCGCGATGAACATGCCGCGCCCGCCGCCGCCGGCGGAGGCTTTGATCAATACCGGATAACCGAGGGTCTCGGCCGCCGCCACGGCGTCCGCCGCGCTCGCAATTCGCTCGGTGCCGGGCACCAGCGGCACGCCAGCGGCGCTGGCGATCGCTTTGGCTTGCAGCTTGTCGCCCAGCGCGGCGATCGTTGCGGCTTGCGGCCCGATAAAGGTGATGCCGTGTTCGGCACACAGGCGTGCAAGGTGTTCGCGTTCGGACAGAAAACCGTAGCCTGGATGCAAGGCGTCGCAACCGGTCTGCAGCGCGGTATGCACCAAGAGATTGGCATCGAGGTAACTTTGCCGCGAAGGCGCCGGGCCGATCACGACCGCGCGATCGGCCATTTGCGCGGCACGGCTATCGCGATCGGCGCTCGATACCGCCTGTACCACCTCGATCCCAAGTGCGTGCGCCGCGCGCACCACGCGAACCGCGATTTCGCCGCGGTTGACGCTCAGAACGCGTGAAATAGGCATCGGGTTTCGCGGCGCAAGCCACGCCACGATCTTAGTGAAGTCATGGGTCAGTTAGGCTCGACGATGATCAGCACGTCGTCGTATTCCACCATCTGGCCGTCGCGGGCCCGAATCTCGCGCACAATCCCCCGCACGCTACCCTGCACCGGAGTGAAGAGCTTCATGACTTCGATCAGACCGACTTCGGTGGGAATTTCGATCTGCTGGCCAATTTCGATATACGGTGGCGCGCCAGGTTTGGGCGCGCGATAAAAAGTGCCGAGATTCGGCGCGCGAATGGCGACCTGTCCCTCCGGGATCGGCGCGAGGCTCGGTCCGGCGGCCGGGATGGTGGCGGCGGCGCTCGACACCGGCCGCGTGGTGACCAGAGCGTCCGGTACTGCAGTGAGCGCGTTGGCGGTGTGACTCGGCGCCTGCGCGTGCGGATCATTCGACAGAAAAATCTCGAGCCCCTCGGCTTCGAGGTGCATCTCATCCCAATCAGATTGATTGAATATTTCGATCAGATGTTCGATATCTTCCGCCGTCACTTTGCGCTTCTCGGAATTCACCATGCCATGTCCTGTCTTGTTCGTTGTTGAGGGTCGCGCCACTGTGGGCGTAACCTTTTGCTAAAGGCTTAAGTCACCGCCGCGAGGGCGGCCAGCAATGCCGGCAAGCGCTGTTTGACCACAATGATCTTGATACCGGCGGCCACCGCAGCGCGCACCCCTTCGTCGCTGTTCAGCACCGCCCCACGCAGCACCTCGGCGCCGGCTGCCAGGGTCGCCAATTGTGCCGGATCTTCACCTCCCGTGGTGCGATCCAGATCACGCGCGGTCACGGTGGCCTGTTCGTCGAGCACTTGCAGCGGCACCCGGGCCGTTGCCCACGCCGCGAGCTCGCCGAGCATCGGTTCGGTCTTTTCATCCGGCGCGAGCACGGGCAGCACGCCGGCATAGATGCGGCCCGTGCCACCATCGACGGTCACCGTTCTACCGACCAAGGAGGCGAGCTTGCCACTGCCGCACCCGACAACGCACGGCACTCCCAGGGCCCGGCTCACGACAGCCGCATGCGAGGTAGCGCCACCTTGCTCCGTAATCACCGCGCGCGCGACCAGCATGCCGTGCACGTCATCGGGGCTCGTGGTGTCACGCGCGAGCACGACCGCCTCGCCCGCCTGCGCACGACGTTCCGCCTCATCGGTATTCGCGACCACCACGCCCACCCCCACGCCCTGGCACGCGGCTTCGCCTTGTGCCAACACCTCGGCATTGTCACTGGCGCCCGCCAAGAGCCGAGGGCTCAGCAACATCCGCACCTGCTCGGCGGTCACGCGCGAGAGCGCGGTCGCTTCGTCAATCCGACCTTCGCGCACCATATCCACCGCGAAACGGACTGCGGCAGCGGGTGCGCGCTTGGCGGCGCGACTTTGCAACAGATAGAGATGGCCCTGCTGAATCGTGAATTCGATGTCCTGCACATCGCCGTTCTCACGCTCGAGGGTCGCGGCGGCTTCCAGCAACGCACGATGGATTTCGGGCATCGCCGCCGCCAAAGCACTCAAGGGGAGTGGTGTAAAGCGTCCGGAGACCACATCCTCGCCCTGCGCACGCGCGAGATATTCACCGTAAGGCGCCGGATCGCCCGTGAGCGGATTACGCGAGAACAACACGCCGGTGCCGGACTGGGCGTCGAGGTTGCCGAACACCATGACCTGCACCGTGACTGCGGTACCCAGATCGTGGGCAATCTTGTGATGCTCGCGATAGCGGCGCGCGCGGCGCGAATTCCACGATTCGAACACCGCCATGACCGCACCCATGAGCTGTTCGGGTGGCGTGGCAGGCACTGTGGTCCCGGTGGCGTCGTGGATCGCGGTCTGCCACGCAGCGATTGGCGCGTCGGTGGCGAGATCGGGCAATGTCGCGCGCAACACGATGCGTGCATAGAGTTCCAGAAACCGTCGGTGGGTGTCGGCCGCAAAAGTCGCGTCCCCAGTCTCCGCCACGAGCGCGGCCGCCGTCGCCTCGTTGATACCCAGATTGAGCACCGTATCCATCATGCCCGGCATCGAGATCATCGCGCCCGAGCGTACCGACAGCAGCAGCGGTGCCAGTGTGCCGCCTAAAGTGCGCCCGCTTGCCTGTTCCAGCCAGTGGATGCCAGATTCCAATTCCGCCGCGAGCTCGACCGGCATCGCACCCGTCGCGAGATACGCCGCGCAGGCTTTGGTGGTGATTACGAACGCCGGTGGCACGGGCAAGCCGAGTGCATGCATGCGCGCGATCGACCAAGCCTTGCCGCCGATTAACGATTTTTCTGGCAGGCTGGTGCCATCCAGCGCTAAGGTCCAGCGTCCGAGTTGAATAGCCATAGTGCGGATTATTTTACGCCTCCCGCTCTCGGCCCAGAATCCGCAGCAGATCTTCGTGCATCTCAAACCATACCGTGTGGTAACTCTCGAGCTTGGCGTCGCTCACCCATTCGGTCGCGCCCGCCTCCGCCCGTTCCAATGCGTTCTCCAGCTTGCGCTGATAAATCCCCAAGCGCGGCACGCGTTGACTCATCGCTGTCAAAATTGGCGTAGTGCGCTCGTGCAAATCGCCCAGCCGATCGAGCACTCGTGCATCGTAATCCTGGTTGGCGTGATCATTACGCACTTTCTGTGCGCCGACATCGACCATCTGCCAATCCGTGATCAGGTGTTTTAATTCGGTATTGATCTTTTCGAAGCGCGCATAGGCCTGCAGGACAGCTTGGTCTTCGCGTTCGTTGGCATACACCTTCGAATACAGGCCATCGAGAATCATGCGCCCGGCTGGCGACAGCATATACCCGCCCTGCGCTTCCACGCTGCGCCCGGTGGCGGTTGCCTGCTGGAGCAATTCCGCCACGCGCAGCTCATTCAAACCGACCGCTCCCGCGATGGCCGCGGGTCCTGCGTGTTTCTTGATCGCGAGCCCGTGCAAGGCGAGGTGCAGTTCGTTCATAAGCGCTCTCGAAATTTCAGATCGGGGGGGTTGTGTCGCGAATTCGCGCCATGATGCGCTCGCGGACCTCGCGCCGCAGGATCTTATTCGCCGCACTTTTCGGCAGCTCAGGCCAAATTTCAATTGCTTTCGGTCGTTTGTAGTTGGCGAGCCGCGCACTCGCATGTGCGAGCATGGCGACCGTATCCAGGCCGGCGCGCCCGGCCACTACCGCGACCACACGGTCGCCCCATTTCTCGTCGGGCAGGCCAATCACCGCCACCTCGAGGACCCCGTCGATTTCGAGCAACACCTCCTCTACTTCACGTGGGTACACGTTGTACCCACCTGAGATGAGCATATCGTTCTTGCGATCGAGAATGTAGAAATAGCCGTCCTCGTCCATCTTGCCGATATCGCCGGTATGCAACCAGCCATTGCGGAACGCCTGTTCGGTCGCTTCCGGCCGGTTCCAGTAATAGGCCATCGTCTGCGGACCTCGGCAACAAATTTCGCCAATTTCTCCCGGCGGTAGCGGCTGATCGTGGTCATCCAGCACGCACACATCCACGCACGTGAACGGCCGCCCGCAGGAGCCGCTGCGAGCGTGTTCGTCGGGTCGCAGAAAGGTTATCACCATGGGGCTCTCGGCCTGCCCGTAAGTTTGGGCGAAGACTTCGCCGAAGCGCGCCTGCGCGCGTTCGAGTACGCGCGGCGCGATCGGCGAGGCACCGTAACTGATCGTGCGCAAATTGAGTTTTGCGCGGGCGAGCGATGGCTCTTCCAAAATCATCGCGAGCATGGTCGGCACGAGAAAAGTCATGCTGGCCTGGGTCGACTCGGCGAGCGCGATGAATTCCGCAGGATCGAATTTCGGCATGATCAGCGATGTAGCGCCGCGCGCGAGTGCCGGCAGAAAAAATGCGCCGGAGGCGTGCGCAATGGGCGCCGCGTGCAGAAAGGTGTCGCCGGGTCGAATGTCTGGCACGAGATCCATCAGAAACGCGGACAATTCGGCAAGCTCTCCGCGCGTGGTCAAAGTGACTGCCTTGGCCTTGCCGGTGGTGCCGCCGGTAAAGCCGAGCCGGTACGGCGCATCGAGTGTGCGATCAATCGCACACGCCGTCGCAGCACCTTGGGCGATTAGCGCAACGAGTTCCTCCGGCCCAATCAATTGCTCGGCGATTAAGCCCTCAATCCCTGCATGAATCACCACTCGGCACCCAGCATCCGCAATCTTGTACTGGTGGTTATCGAGCGTTTCGCGCGTATTCAAGCCCACCCGCACGAGGCCGGCTTTGGCGAGCGCGTAATAAGCGATCAGACATTCGATGCTGTTCGCGAGTAGCACACCAACCCGATCGCCTGGGTTCAGACCGCGGGCGAGCAGTGCGTTGCCGAGCCGATCGGTTGCGGCATCGAATTCCCTGAAGCTGGTCCGGCGCTGGCCTTCGATCAGGCAGGGGGCGTCCCCGAAATACTGCGCCGCGCGGCGGATGAGTTGTCCTATTTGCATGCTGGCTTATTTCCGAAGGTTTTCGATATCGACACGCCGCAGACTGGCGCCTTGATCGCGCAGATTCCGCGAAGTCTCCTGCTCGATGCGATACATCTCATCGGCCGCCAGCGAATCGTAGTTGTACTTCAGCCAATTCTCGCACTTGTGGCGAAATTTCTCGCCATTCAGGCGTGGGGTGAAGGCTTTCACGCGGCGATTGTAGTCCGCAAGCGTCAGCACGCCCTGCGTCGTGCGATAGCGATCCTGCTTGGGATCGAGATGAGTATTGCCCGGCTGAAGTTCGCCGCAGGTCGCCGTGTAATCGCCATTATCGAGAATTGAATACGGGATCAGCGAATAGATACTGGCCGGGATATTGGCGTGTTGCATCAACTGGTAGTCGTGCCTGCGTTGGCAGGGATGCGACAGCGGGCCCAGGATCTCCCACAACGACATATTGCTGTATTCGTCGTTCAGTAAGGGACGCAGGCGTTCGGCGCGTGGGTCGATCATCATCCAGTCTTCCATTTCATAGCACCCCGCGAGGTGCGCAAGGTCCTTGCAGATCGCGAAATACGTGATGGCGCCAGCATCGATCATCTGATCGCGGCTCCAACCCGCAATCCGTTTCCACAAGCGAGATGTTGCGTCCTTGGCTCTAGCCGCCAGATCCGCGAAGGTCGCCGTCAGCGCCTCGCGGCTCTCCATACCGACCGGCACATAGGAATCGGTCAGGCAGTCCGAGGTATAGAGCCCAACCCCTACCATGTGATGCGACTTGAATTCGGGTTGTGACTCGAACGAGCCCCAGTCATCGATGATGTTGAAATGACAGCCCTTGACTGCCATCGATACCGTCAGATTATTGTAAGGCATATCGGCGGCCACGCCGTCCAGCCAAGGATAATCGCCTTCAGCGAGATCCATGAAGTCGCGCACAATCATCTCGCGCTCGTCGTCCAGCTTGTACGGGCCCTGGTTGGTCTGCCCGATGCGAGATTCGCACGAAACGAGAAATCCGTATTGCGAAGTCGCGGCCATAAAGGCCTGCGCGGCGGTGTGCAAAGGATCACCTTCCACGCAGTCGTACAAATCGGCGTGGAATATCTGGATTCGGCGCTCCGGCAAAATCTGCGCGCGGTGTCCAAATTCGCGATTAGTCAAATGGCCATCATTACGATGCCAGGCGAGCTGGAAACGTTTCCAGAAATCCAACACATATTGAATGTCTTCCACTGCGTCCTGCGGGCGGATCAGCCCCAGCGAAATCAGGTATTCGCGGCCGAGCAGGTAGAAGTTCGGCAGTCCCCAACCCAGCGCTGGGTTCTGGCACTTGATGCCACGGGCGCGCACCCGATCGCCAATCTCCTCTGCGCGCATGTGAGTTTCAATTTTGCGCAGCAACGCCGGATAGCGATAGAACGCCATGAAGTAGGACAGGATCATGTACGGGGATACAGGGAACAGTTTCGATTCCTGCACCGTCCGCGTGAGGCACAGCCAGTAGGTCTCATCGGTGTTCTGCTGAATGAGATTATTGGTCTCGAGAAGTTGCGCGTAGTTCAGACTCATGGGTTCACCCGCCACACACGCGCCGTCATTTCGGTGCCCTTCTGATAATTTTCTACGGTCTTCGCGGTCGCTGTGCATTCCATGCGCACGGTGTCCCCTTCGCGGATCCCAGAAACTTTGGCGTTCATGAGGCACGGGATGCCGTACTCGCGGGTCAGGATCCCGAGGTGCGAGCGCACCGTGCCACCGGCGCACAGTACGCCGGCGAATTGCTCGAGAATGGGCGCGGTCAAGGTTCCCCCCGAATCATCGATGACGGCGATGGTGCCCGCGGGCACGCCTTCATTGAGATACTTCAACACCGTGGCGGAGGAACGGATATAGCGCGCAGTCCCGATCAAGTCCTGGTCATGCTTCACCACATTGTCACCTATGCCACGCTGCTCGAGCCCGGCAGGGTCGGGCGCAGCGACCACCGCTTCCGGATGTTCGAAACTGAATTGACTCGCATCCTCGTGCGCGTCTTGCCCGGCGAGGTAAGCCTCGGGGCGCTCCTGTTGCGACACCACGGCAGACCACACATAGCGATGGCCATAGCTTAACAGCTTGGCATCGATCGCTTGAAAATCGGCCTGCGTGATGTCGGTGACGGCGTCACCGAACACGAAATCACCCCAGGGTTTGCCTGACTGCGCGAACTTGCGACGCACCAGCGCCCTGACGGCGAGGTGAAAGGCTTCCACCACCGGGGTCGAGTTTTGATCGCCAAATTTGTCGGTATCCCCGAAGAGCTTGGTCATGCTGGATTCTCAAGTTGTTCAGCGCCTCGGCGCACGTTGCCCGGGACGCCGTAACCTCGGCCCAGGGACGCCGAAGGATGTCCGATCGAATCAATTGGCGCAACTGTGCGCAGCCGCTGGCACGCGAGAATCTCCGTACAATCCACTGCATGTTACAGATGCGCGATGCTTTCTCGTTGGCACTCGGTTCGTTGGTGGCGCAACAGAAGCGCTCGCTGCTGATTGGACTGGCGACCACGATCGGCGTCGCCGCCGTGCTCTTGCTCACAGGGCTGGGTGACGGCGCTCGGCGCTATGTCGTGCGCGAATTTAGTGCGCTCGGCACCAATCTGTTGGTCGTGCTGCCCGGACGTAACGAAACCGTCGGCGGCCCGCCCCCAGTCATGGGTGAAACCCCGCGGGAATTGACCGTGCAGGACGCCGAGGCCGTCGCGCGGATCCCCGGCGTGCGCCAGGTCGTACCCTTGATGGTGGGCAGCGCGAATGTCTCGGTCGCGGCGGGACTGGAACGCGAAGTCACGATCCTCGGCGCGACGAGCGCACTCCTGAAAGTGCGCCATCTCACACTCGGAGAGGGTCGCTTTCTGCCGCCCATGGATGCCGCGCAGGCGGGATCAAGTTGCGTGCTGGGCCCCAAACTCAAACACGAGCTCTACGCCAGTCGACGCGCCCTCGGCACTTGGTTGCGGATCGGCGATCGACGGTGTCGCGTCGTCGGCATCCTCGCCGACACTGGCGTTTCGATGGGCTACGATTTCAACGATCTCGCCATCCTGCCAGTCGCCGCGGCGCAGGCCGTCATGAATACCGAGGGCTTATTTCGCATACTGGTCGAAGTCCGCCCAGGCCAGGCGAGCGAGACGCTGGTCAAAGCGGTACGTGCGGCCATCAAGATCCGTCACGAAGGCGAAGACGATGTCACCGTCATCACCCAGGACAGCGTGGTCGCGACCTTTGACCACATTCTGCGCGCGCTCACACTCGGCGTCTCTGCGGTATCGGCCATCAGTCTCGTTGTCGCTGGTATCCTGGTCATGAATGTGATGCTGGTCTCCGTCGCCCAGCGTAAGAGTGAGATCGGGCTGCTCAAGGCGCTTGGCGCACACCAGCGAGACATTCGTCGCCTGTTTTTGATCGAATCCGTGCTGCTGACCACGCTCGGCGCGGCTGGCGGTATCGTGTTGGGCTATGGCGGAACATTCCTGATTCGCCTGCTGTATCCAGACTTCCCTGCCACCGTACCCTGGTGGGGTCTGAGTGCAGGACTGTTGACGTCGCTGGTCTGCGGCCTCGGGTTCGGGGTGGGGCCCGCACGGCGCGCGAGTCGGCTCGATCCCGTGCTCGCCCTGTCGAATCGGCAGTGAGCATGCGCACCCGCGATGTGTTGAGTTTCGCGATGCTCGCCTTGCGCGCCCAGCGCCAACGTTCGCTGCTCACGATCCTGGGCATTGCGGTCGGCATTGCAACCGTCGTGCTACTGACCGCGCTTGGCGAAGGCCTGCGTCAATTCGTGGTCGGCGAGTTCACCCAGTTCGGTACCAATCTGATCGGCGTGCAGCCTGGCAAGGCCAGCACGATGGGTGGCTCGGTCGGCCAGATTTCGACGAACCGTCCGTTGTCGATTGAAGATGCGCGGGCCCTGCAGCGGCTGAGCATCCTCGACGGCGTGGTGCCGATGATTCAAGGCAACGCCCAAATCGAGTTCGGCAAGCGCCTGCGCCGCACGATGGTGTTCGGCGTATCCGCCGACATGGTGCATACCTTTCGGATGGAGGTGGCGATCGGGCGTTTCCTGCCGGCGCAGGATTATGAAAACGCACAGGCCTATGCAGTCCTCGGCGCCAAGCTGTATCGGGAACTCTTCGGTCACGCCAATCCACTCGGCGCAAGGATTCGAATCGGTCAAGACAGCTTCCGCATCATTGGCGTGGTGCAGCCGAAGGGCCAGTTCCTGGGTTTTGATCTCGACGACACCTTGTTCGTGCCGGTTGGCAAAGCCGCGGCCATTTTCAATCGCGAAGGCCTGCACGAAATCGATGTGCTGTATCGCGAAGGCCTGTCCGCTGAGCGGGTGAAGACCGAGATCAAGCGCGTGCTCATCGCGCGTCATGGCAAGGAGGATTTCTCACTGACCACGCAAGATCAGATGCTCGAAGTGATGGGCTCGATTCTGACCGTGTTGACCGCCGGGGTTGCCGCGCTCGGCAGTATTTCATTGCTAGTCGGGGCGGTCGGGATCGCCACCATCATGACCATTGCGCTGACTGAGCGCACCGCGGAAATCGGCCTGCTGCGCGCACTCGGCGCGCGTCGGGCAGATATTCTCGTCTGCTTTCTGTTGGAGGCTGCCACCTTGGGCGCGCTGGGGGGTGTGACCGGGGTCGCGCTCGCGGGCGGCATCGTGTTGGCGGCGCAGACCTTGGCGCCGAGCGTCCCCTTACAAGTGGCTTGGCCCTATGCCATTGCCGCACTCGGTTTCTCGGGCGTGATCGGCATCATCGCGGGGATCGCGCCCGCCGCACGCGCCGCGGGTCTAGATCCCATTGAGGCGCTGCGCGCGGAGTGACGGCACCCCGTCATGCCAGAAATCCTGTAGCGGATAGCTGGAATCCAGGCGCCTAATCATCGCCGGATTCGAGCTTCTGCTGGCAACACCTCGTACCGGCGCCCCTAGCTCACCTCACCACGCCAGCGCTTCTTCGCTCGCCTTGATATTCACCCGCGACCACTTCAGGTCGAGCGCTTCGGCAGTGCCGCTGACGCCAAGCTTGAAGTTCCCGAGATCAAGTTCGGCAGGCGCGCGCCCGAGAAGCTGCGTCACGCTGCGCGCGGCCTCGAAAGGTTCGAGCATGCGCGGCTGCCAGCGTCCAAAGACTTTCGGGTTATTCGCATATTCTTCGGTCATGCCGGTGCGAATAAACGGCAACATCAGCGACGCCGCGCTGACCATGTCGCTGGCCTTACCGAGATTGACCTTCAGCACTTCCGGCAATTTGAGCACCGCCCAATTCGCGACCACATAACCCGGCACCGCGCTCCCCGGTTCGAGCGCCTGCATCGATGAGATATAGAGGAGTTGCAAGGGATGCTTGTGATAGAGCGCCTCCCCCGCCCACAGATGCGTCATGGCGACGAAGCCATCAATCTTGGTATTCATGACCAGCGACGATTCCGCTAGATTCTCGATGAAGTCCCGGCGCACCCGCGCGCGCCGCTCGGCGCGACCCTCACCCTCGATCTCGGGCAGGGCACGGCCGAAGCGATAGCCTTTCTCGGTCAGCCCTGAATTGCAGATGACAATGTCGGGGCCTTTATGGCCCATCTGTTCGATCACATAGCTACGCGAAGCCCACAGATCACGCGTGTTGGTCACGTCCGCCTGGAGTCCAAAGGCGCTCGCCCCTTGCGCGCGAATGGCATCGACGAGATCGAAGCCATCGCGGTAGCTGCTGTGGAAATGCACCCCCACTGAGGCGGCGCCATTGGCCGCAGCGGCCAGCGCCAGCGCCTGACCGATCCCCCCATCCTTGCCGGAGCCGGTGATCAGCACCCGCTTGCCGGCAAAACTCGCCGCCATGCCTGGGAATTTGAACTGCTCGAAATTTGCGGTGTAGGCCATCGGGGTTGCTCCTGTTGCGTCGGCGGGTTTATGGGCTACGAAATATTGTGGGCAGCCTTGATTCTGCGCGCAGTGCCCAGCTTGCTCAACCGGCCCGGCCTAGTTTGCGCACTTCATGGGTGTGACCTGCTTAGGATAGTCGCGCGTGACGCCTTGCGCGATAATCTTTCCCGATGGAATATTTCCCACTCTTTCTGCGCCTCGCCAATCAACCCGTGCTGATCGTGGGTGCGGGTACAGTGGCCGCACGCAAAACTGCGCTACTACTGGCTGCTGGCGCGCGGATCACGGTCGTTGCGCCAGCCATATGCGAGGAGATTGAGCAGCTCGCGCGGATCGGAAAACTGACGGTAATCTATGCAGAATTCACCCCAGATTTCGTAGGGGGACAGCGGCTGATTGTCGCTGCCACCGACGACGAAGCAATCAATGAAACGGTGTCACAAGCCGCCAATCAAGCTGGCGTGCTCGTTAACGTCGTAGACGATCTCGTGCGTTCCAACTGCATCATGCCCGCGATTATTGATCGTGATCCGGTGCTGGTAGCGTGCTCGACCGGTGGCAGTTCGCCGGTGCTGGCGACCGAACTGCGCGCGCAACTAGAGACCTTGCTGCCGCCTCGACTAGGTGAACTGGCCCGTTTTGCGCGCCGCCATCGAGCGGCCGTAAAGGCGCGTTTCCCCGATCTTGCCGCGCGCCGACGCTTCTGGTTGATGGCCATGCGCGGCGAGATTGCAGCGGCTGTGCTGGCCGACCGAACGGCGGATGCCCTGCAGCTGTTGGCGCGCCACCTCGGCGAAGAAGCGCAAGCCCCAACCCTTGGGCATTGTGTGCTGGTCATGCAGCACTCAGATGATCCGGATCAACTGAAGCTTGGGGCGTTACGCAGCCTGTTCGCGGCAGATTTCATTGTGCATGATGAGGGAATCGCCGCGGCACTGCTGAATCTGGCGCGACGGGATGCGCCGCGACAGTCTTTATCGCCGGCCACTTCAGCGGATGACTATCTGCGCTCGCGCCTACCCGCGTTGACACCAACGCTCAATGCCCCCGGCACGGTCGTTTATCTGTCTAATCATCAAGGCGCCTGGCACCACGGTCTGGCCGGCGAGCTGCGCGCACGCGGGTTCTTGACACAAGTCTGGTGAAGCCCGTCAATAGTCACTGTGCATCAACCCCTAATCTTATCCAGCGCCAAGCGCAATTTGCGCAGAAGGAAAGCACCATGGCAGCCACCGCGCCCTTGATCCCGTCTCCGCCGGTTGTCCGTCACGATGCCGACGGAATCGCCACCCTCACTTTCAATCGCCCTGATGGTTATAACACCCTGAACAGCGACACGATCGCAGCCTTCAATGTGGCCTTTGCCGAGATCGCAGAAGATTCGGCAGTGCGCGTGGTCGTGATCGCGAGTGCCGGTCGTGCGTTCTGTACCGGACACGATCTGAAAGAAATGCGCAGCCACCACACTGAGATGTTCCTGAACAAACTGCTCGGCGATTGCTCGCGCATGATGCAGGCAATTGTGGCGCTGCCACAGCCGGTGATTGCCAAGGTGCAGGGTATCGCGACCGCCGCGGGGTGCCAGCTAGTCGCGACTTGCGATCTCGCGCTCGCCGCGCGTAGCGCCCGCTTCGCGACGTCCGGCATCAATTACGGCTTGTTCTGCGCCACCCCGGCAGTCGCGTTGTCGCGCACCGTCGCGCGCAAACATGCGTTGGAGATGCTGTTCACCGGCGATTTTATCGACGCCGACACTGCAGCCCGAATCGGGCTCATCAATCACGCGGTGGAAGATGCCACCCTCGACGCCACGGTGCAGGCGCTTGCGACCAAACTCGCGCGCAAATCGAGCTACGCACTGAAGCATGGCAAAGCCTCGTTCTACCACCAGGCAAACCAACCGCTGGATGCTGCCTATCGCGGCGCGTCCGCTGATCTCGTGCACAATATTCTGGCGGCCGATGGGGTCGAAGGGCTCAATGCTTTCGTCGAGAAACGGGAGCCGCGGTTCAATTAAAGTATTTCCGGCAAAGTGTTTCCGGCGGTGCACCGTGCTTGATGACTGAGGATTTCAGATGGCGAATATCTACGAACAAGACCTCGACCAGTGCGCAGCCAATTACACGCCGCTGTCACCGCTTTCCTTCGTCGCACGCGCGGCCTCCGTGTACCCGCACCGGACGTCCGTTATCCATCACGAGCAGTGCTGGACTTGGCTTCAAACCTTCACGCGCTGCCGCCGTTTATGTTCGGCGCTGCAGCGGCGCGGCTTTGGACTGGGCGATACCGTGGCCATCGTCGCCACCAATATTCCCGCCTTTTACGAAGCGTTGTTCGGGGTGCCCGCGTCTGGCGCCGTGATCAATCCGATCAACATCCGGCTCGACGCTGAGGCAATCGCCTTCATTCTTGATCACGGCGAAGCCAAAGCCGTGCTTGTCGATACCGAATTCGCGCCGGTCATGCGCGAGGCACTGCAGAAGTGCAGGGTCAAACCCCTCATCATCGACATTGCCGATCCGAGCGCGCCATGCCATGACCGACTCGGGACATTGGAGTATGAAGCGTTGCTCGATGAGGGCGATCCCGAGGCGCCGTGGGAGTTGCCGAATAATGAGTGGCAGGCGCTCGCGCTGTGCTACACCTCAGGGACCACCGGCAACCCCAAGGGCGTGGTCTACCATCATCGTGGGGCGTATCTGAATGCCGTCAGCAATGCCTTGGTTTGGAGCTTGCCGCTGAATCCGGTGTACTTGTGGACATTGCCACTCTTTCACTGCTGCGGCTGGTGTTTTCCGTGGACAATCGCCATGCAAGGTGGCACGAATATCTGTCTGCGGCGCATCAGCGCACCCAATATCTACAAAGCCATCGCGGAGGATCACGTCACCCATTTCTGCGGTGCCCCGATCGTGTTGAACTTCATCGTGAACGCCGCCGCCAGCGAGAAGCGCACGCTGCCGATGCCCGTCAATGTGATGACTGCGGGCGCGGCCCCGCCGGCCGCCATCATGGACGCGATGGAAGACGCCGGCTTCAAAGTGATTCACACCTATGGGCTGACAGAAACCTACGGCCCGGCCGTGTTTGGCGCGCCGCAGGACCATTGGGCAAGCCTCACGCGCGAACAGCGCGCCAGCATGAAGATTCGCCAGGGGGTGCGTTATCCCGTGTTAGAGGATCTGGACGTGGTGGATCCGGAAACGCTGCAGCCGGTGCCGCGCGACGGCGAGACCCTCGGCGAGATCATGTTCAAAGGCAATGTGGTCATGCGCGGCTACCTCAAGAATGCCAAGGCCACCGCCGAAGCGCTGGCCGACGGCTGGTTTCACTCCGGGGATCTTGGCGTGATGCACCCCGAGCACTACATCCAGATCAAAGATCGATCGAAGGACATCATCATCTCGGGGGGCGAGAATATTTCCTCGATTGAGGTCGAAGAAGTGCTCTATCGGCATCCCTCAGTGCTGGAAGCTGCAGTGGTGGCGCGGCCAGATGAGAAATGGGGCGAGACGCCCTGCGCGTTCGTGTGGCTCAAAGCCGCGGCGCCGCCAGTCTCGGCCGAGGCTTTGATCACTTACTGTCAAGCGCACCTCGCGCGTTTCAAAGCGCCGAAGACGATCGTGTTCCAGGAACTGCCGAAAACCGCGACCGGCAAGATTCAAAAGTACAAGCTGCGTAAACTGGCGGATGCGCTAGGGAGTTTGACTTAGCCGTGAGTCACCTTTCGTCGTTCCAGCCCCCCCCAGACAAATGCACTAGACAAATGCAATAGAGCAGCAACCTGGCATGCAGGCATGCGTGCTAGATGCGCGCCCCCTCAGTATCGCTTGATGAGGCCCACGTTCACACCAGCTCCGCCTGCCCCTGCGGCACGAAACTCACCTTGTAGCGCTTGAAGTTGGCGACATAGTTATCCGCGACTTTGGTCATATGCGCCATCTGCTCAGGTGTGAGCGCGCGTACCACTTTGCCCGGCACGCCCATCACGAGACTCCCATCCGGGATCTCCCTGCCTTCCGGGATCAACGCGCCGGCGCCGATCAAACAATGCGCGCCAATCTTGGCACCGTTCAAAATCACCGCGTTGATACCAATCAAACTGTGGTCGCCGATCGTGCAGCCGTGCAACACGGCCTTGTGCCCCACCGAGACGTGGTGCCCGATAGTCAGTGGATAACCTGGATCGGTGTGCAGTACCGCGAGATCTTGAATATTCGAGTTTTCACCCACCGTGATCGGTTCACGATCGCCACGTATCACGGCCCCGAACCAGACGCTGGTATTGTGCTTGAGCAACACTGAACCCAGCACTGTCGCGGAATCCGCGACCCAATAGTCACCCTCGGCGCGCACGCGCCGATCTTCGAGTTGATAAATCATGCGCCAGGTTTCTCCTGCGTGATCGGCGTCTGAAGGGCGTGCATCGGGGAGAAAGCCACGACTCGTGGCGTTCACGATTCGACGAACAACCACGGGGCGTCGTTTCTCCGTCGCGCCTCAAAGGCGCGGATGACGTCCGCCCGCTGCAGTGTGATCCCGATATCATCGAGGCCATTCAGCATGCGGTGTTTGAGGCCTGCGTTATAGTCGAAAGTGAAGGCATCGCCATTCGGCGCCGTCACGTGCTGGTCCGCGAGATCGATCGCCAACCGATAGCCTTCCTGTGCCCTACAGGCCACAAATAATTGCTCGACCGTCGCCGCCGGCAAGGTCACGAGCAGTAGGCCGTTCTTGGCCGAATTGCTATAGAAAATATCCGCAAAACTCGGCGCAATGATCGCCCGGATACCATAGTCGACTATCGCCCACGGCGCATGTTCACGCGACGAGCCGCAGCCGAAGTTATCGCGTGCGAGTAGGATCTGCGCGCCCTGGTAGCGCGACTGATTCAACACAAAATCCGGATTCAGTGGCCGGCCCTCGTTCGGTTTAGCCGGCTCGCCCTTGTCAAGATAACGCCATTCGTCAAACAGGTTTGGTCCAAAGCCGGAGCGTTTGATCGATTTCAGGAACTGCTTGGGAATGATCGCATCGGTGTCCACATTCGGCCGATCGATCGGCACCACCAGACCTTTTAGAGAAGTAAATGCATCCATGCTCAAAGCCCTCGTACATCAACGAAATGACCGGCAATGCCGGCTGCTGCCGCCATGGCCGGAGACACCAGGTGGGTGCGTCCGCCGCGGCCCTGACGTCCCTCGAAATTGCGGTTCGAGGTCGATGCACAGCGTTCGCCAAACTCGAGTTGATCGGGATTCATGCCCAGACACATCGAACACCCAGGTTCACGCCATTCGAAGCCGGCGGCGCGAAACACTGCATCCAATCCCTCGCGTTCCGCTTGCTGCTTGACGAGGCCGGATCCCGGCACCACCAGCGCCAGCTTGACGTTTTTCGCGAGCTGTTTGCCACGCACGATCGCTGCCGCAGCACGCAGATCTTCGATCCGTGAATTCGTGCAGGAACCAATAAAGACCTTGTCTATGAAGACATCGGTGAGTGCCGTGCCGGGTTTGAGATCCATGTACTGCAGCGCGTTCTGCATGCCAATACGCTTCATTTCATCCTTGCAATCAGCGGGATCAGGGATATGTCCAGACACTGGGACCACCATCTCCGGGGAAGTGCCCCAGGTCACTTGCGGCTCGATCTCCGCCGCATCGAAGGTCACCGTGGCATCGAACTCGGCGCCGGGATCGGAACGCAACCCGCGCCACGCCTCCGCCGCGCGCGTCCAGAGCGCGCCGGTCGGCGCCTGCGGTCGACCGGCAACGTAATTCAACGTCGTCTCATCGACCGCGATCAGCCCTGCGCGCGCACCGGCTTCGATCGACATATTGCAGATGGTCATCCGCTCTGCCATCGACATTCGCGCGATGGCCTCCCCTGCATATTCCACGGTGTGCCCGGTGGCGCCGGCAGTGCCGATGCGACCGATGATCGCCAAGATCAAGTCTTTCGCGCTCACGCCAGAAGATAACTGGCCATTGACCTGAATCAACATGTTCTTGGCCTTGCGCAACACCAGACACTGCGTTGCCATCACGTGTTCAACTTCGGAGGTGCCGATGCCGAACGCCCAGGCGCCAAGCGCGCCGTTGGTCGCGGTGTGCGAATCGCCACACACGATAGTCATCCCGGGCAGGCTCCAGCCCTGTTCCGGCCCGGTCACATGCACAATACCTTGGCGGATATCGCCGATGCCGAAGTGCGTAATCTTGTGCTCGCGGCAATTGCGTGCAAGCGTTTCCAGTTGGATTTTGGCGACCGGGTCGGTGATGTTGTGCACATCTTTGGTCGGCACGTTGTGATCGGAGACCGCGACGGTCGCGGCGGTTCGCCATAGCTTGCGCGCGGCGAGTTTGAGTCCTTCAAAGGCCTGCGGCGTAGTGACTTCGTGCGCGATATGGCGATCGATATAAATCAAGGCAGAGTCGTCGTCATAGGTTTCGACGAGGTGCGTATCCCAGAGCTTGTCGTAGAGTGTTTGCGGTTTCATTT
>JAYTEX010000192.1:0-24132 GCA_043734785.1 Pseudomonadota bacterium
GGTTTCTAAATCTAACAGACACACTTCCCGAATATTGGCGCGCGCATAAATTTGTTCACCCATAATCGTCTCAACCTTCGATAACGGTGACTTTATCGACGCGGAACGCCGTTGAATATATAGGTGAATATCCGCGTCGCGTGGATTCCAGATATCTGCCACTTGGGATTCCGGAATGACGGGCTTTGTGGGCTGCGGCTATCCACACCCAGCAGTGCGCCGGGATGGGTCGGCGGCAGTGCCGAAGGCGGATTCGCTTTGTTCGCTTTGGCCATCGTCCTTACCTCAATCATAGTTCTCGAGGTCTGTGGCGACTAAAGGAGTCGTGCCAAAATAACCTGACGAGTCACCTGATGAAGATCAGCGTATGTGTTCATAAAGGCCGAAGAGAAAAATAGAGCACAAGCTTGACCTGATCGACTTGTTTTGTCACGAGCCCTAGCTGAGTCGCGGAGTCGCTGAGTTAGACAAAGCCCTGGGCCACCGCCGCCTCTTGGCGAAGACGTTCGGGGCTTCCAAGCAGCTGCCGATTCAGTCCGATGCGTTTGAACCAATAGTGCAGTCCGAGTAGATCGGTAAAGCCCACACCGCCATGAACTTCGGTCGCGGTCCTGGCGACGAATTTCCCGACCTCGGCCACATGCGCCTTGGTATGGCTGGCCGTGATCCGTGCATCGTTCACCCCTGTGTCGAGCGCATACGCCGCGTACCACACCATTGCGCGCGAAGGCTCGAGCGCAGCAGCCATCTCGGCGCATAGGTGCTTAACCGCCTGGAATGAACCGATCACCCGACCGAACTGTTCGCGCTGACCGGCATAAGCGACTGCCGCATCGAGCATGTGCTGGGCGGCACCGAGCGTATCGGCTGCGAGTAGCACGCGGCCCCGATCGATCGTTGCGCGCAAGGTTTCACCGCCGAGGCTCCCAGGTAGCAATTCCCCTGCGACGCCGTTCAGCTCGAGCTCGCCGACGCGGCGGGTACGATCGATCGTGATGAGTGGTTGCTGTATGAGTTGTGCTGCGGTCGCGTCGACCCAATAGAGGTTCGCCGCGTTGTCGGCGACAATGAACGCATCGGCGGCGAAATCAAGAACAAATAACGCGCGACCCCGCAGCAATCCATCAACGCAGCGCACCCCGGCGTCTTCGCGCGCGCCGGTATGCTCGCTGACGGCGATGCCGACCGTTAATTCACCTGCGGCGATCCGTGGCAACCAGTGCGCGCATTGGGCCGCTGAGCCGGCATCCTGGAGTGCTAACGGCACCATCACACAGGACGCAATGAATGCCGTCGGTGCCACGTGTTGCCCCAGGCATTCGGCGACTAACGCCGCGTCGAGCAGACCTAGACCGATTCCACCGTATACTTCAGCGATCACCAGGCCCGGCACCCCGAGATCGACCAATGCTGCCCACACATCGTGTGCACGTGCAGCTTGGTTTTCGGCGAATTGCCGCACGCGCGCAAGTGGGGCGTGCTCGGTCAGCATCCGCGAAAGGCTTTCCTGCAGTAGGATCTGATCCGATGAAAGTCCGAAGTCCATAGTGGCTTACCCGTTCGCCAGTTTCGATTCACGCGGCATCCCAAGCCCGCGTTCCGCAATGATGTTCTTCTGGATCTGCGAGGTGCCGCCCCCAATAATGAGGCCCAGGAAGTACATGTAATGCTGTTGCCAGTAGCCCTGGTCACGCAGCCGTGGACTTCCCCGATACAGCGCGCCGAGTTCACCCAGCGCATCGATCGCAAGCCCTTCGAGATCGTGCCGCAGTTCGGTACCTTGGAGTTTGACGATCATCGCGGCCAATGGCGCCGGGGTGTTGTTAAGACGCGCCGAGAGCAAACGAAGATCATTACAGCGCAAGGCGATCATGCGGCCTTGAATTTGCATTAAGCGCTCGCGCCATACCGGGTCCTCCATCAACCGGCGACCATCAATAGTTTCCTCGCGCATCAAATCGACTAACGCGTTAAAGCGTAGCAACGTTACGTTGGGATTACCGAGCATCCCACGCTCGTGCCCGAGGAGTGCATTGGCGATCTGCCAACCGCCGCCGCGCACGCCGACGATTTGGTGGGCCGGGACTCGGACATCGGTCAAGAACACTTCGTTGAAACTCGCATCCCCGGTCATCGTCACGAGTGGTCGCACTTCGATGCCCGGCGTTGACATTTTTAGCAATAAAAAACTGATCCCGCGATGTTTGGGTCGATCGGGTTCCGTACGGACCAAGCAGAACATCCAATCGGCCAGATGCGCGCTGCTGGTCCAGATTTTCTGTCCATTGATCACCCATTCATCACCGTCCATTACCGCGCGCGTCTTCAGATTCGCAAGATCGCTCCCGGCATTTGGCTCCGAATAGCCCTGGCACCAGATAAGCTCGCCACGCAAGGTCGGCGCGATGAACTGCTGTCGCTGCGCTTCGGTCCCGAATTCGAGCAAGGTCGGGATCAACATCATGATGCCTTGTCCGGCGAGGCCGGGCGCGATCTGCACGTTGGCGAATTCATCGTTGATGATGCGGGCTTGGAGGATATCGGGCGGCGCGCCGTAGCCGCCGTATTCCACGGGAATGGTGCGCCCGGCGTAACCGTGCTCGAGCACGACACGTTGCCAGGCGAGCGTCGCAGGGGCGCGCAGGTCAAGCACTCCACGCGGCGCGTGTGCGCCATGTTCAGCGAGAAATTGTTTTACTTCCGCGCGGAACGCGACGTGTTCGGGTCCAAATGATAAATCCATTTTCTCTCCTCGCCCGCAGATTCAATCAGCCGCCAACGTGAACTCGTGAATATTATCGCGATCGCGTGAATTTTATGCCGCTAAGTTAGACCATTGGCAGAGTCGTTTTTTTCATAATGAATCTTACCAGCCCCGAACAGTCCTTTGGCTTTCTTGTCGGCCACGATGTCTCGCACAAGTTTGGGGGTGACTTTCTGTTTGCCATCCGCGAAGGCGTAGACCAGAGCTGTATCGCACAGCGAGTTGATAATGCGCGGCACGCCGGTGCTCAGCTCGAAGATGAGATCCATCGCTGCGCGGGAGATCACGTTCCTCGCGCCACCAGCGGTGACTAGGCGATGCTCGATGTATGCGCGGGTTTCGAGGCGATCAAGGGGGTCCAAGTGGTAATCCACGGATACGCGTTGCGCGAATTGCTCCAGGTTCGGTTGGCGCAAGGTATCCCGCAATTCCGGTTGGCCGACCAGCACGAGCTGCAGCACCAGGTTCTTATCCGCATTGATATTGGAGATGACGCGTAACTCTTCGAGCATGGCGGCATCCATGTTCTGGGCTTCGTCCACAATCAGCACGGTGCGCTTACCGCTGGAATATTCCCGGATCAAAAAATCCACGAAATTGCTGTATAGCGCCACCTTTTCCTTATTCTCGAAGGGCAAACCAAAGGCCATGGCGACCCACTGAATGAGCTCACCGAAAGCTTTGTGGGTATTCGAAATAAGGCCGACGGTGGTGTCCTCCTGCAAGGTATTAAGGAGATGTCGAATGACGGTGGTCTTGCCGGAGCCGATTTCACCCGAGATAACGATAATGGGGGCATCGTTGGTCACGCCGTATTCCAGCATCGTGAGCGCCATGCTGTGTTTGCGGCCGAGATACAAGAACGCGGGATCTGGTGTGAGTGAGAAAGGTTTCTCCCGAAAGCCGAAGTGTTTCTCGTACATGTCAGGGTTTATCGGTACTCAGCAGGCATTCCAGATAGCCGCAGCCTAGGTTTCTTCGACGACGGAGTTTGGCGGCAACGCCTCTCATGCTCAGTAATACGCGGAAATTTTTTCGTCTGACGCATTCAGCACGGTACCGATGATGGTCGCATCTTTCATGATCTCCATCGCGTGCTCTAACTCGCCTTGGGCGGTCTTGCCATCTCGCAATACCATCAGGAAAGCGTCCACAAAAGGGGTGAACGAAAGGGCATCGTCGGCAGAAAGAATGGGCGGCAGATCGAAAAGAACCACGCGTGCGGGGTAACGTGACTTTAGCTCCTGCACAAGTTCGCCCATCGCGGGCGAGGCAAGAATCTCGGATGAATTCTCGACCGGTGCACGGCCGGGCAGGATCACCAGGCGATCAATTCCCGGATTGATCAGGATCTCACCCAGCGGCACGCCCTTTAAGAGATAGTCTCCAATCCCGGCGTTCGGCTTGATCCCGAAGTACTTATGGATGCTGGGATTACGGAGATCAGTATCCACCAACAGCACCGTATGGTGGAGTTGGCGGGCCAGGCTGATGGCAAGATTAATGGCAGTGAGGGTTTTGCCATCCTGCGGGGCCGGACTCGTGATCCCCAGCGTATTCCAGTTGCGGGCTGTCATCCGCTGCAGCACCTGCGTGCGCAACATCTTGTAGGCGGTCAGCCCCACCCGATCGTGTTCGCCGAAAATAACGCGATTGTTCCGAAGTGTCACGCTATCGGGTTTCGCAATCTTGGTCTGCGAATACTGGATCGCGGTCTCGATGGCAGACGCTGGCACCTTGCTCGGTGGCCCGGCGTTCGCGTGCGTGTCGTCTGGGCCGCTCGTGTCGCGTTCCGCACGTGCCTTATCGAGTGCTTGTTTGATTCTTTCCATAGCAGGTATCCAGTAATGGTTTGTCGTTGCGACTTAAGACTTAACGTTGAGTAAATTGTTCGAGGAAACGGTCGAAACAAGCGCGCCACATACCCTGCCAGGTGCCTCACGCATCGCCCATGATCCGAAGAGACTGGAAGAACAGCACGTCCAGCGGCCGGAAGAAAACGTGCACCGTAATTAATGCAAGCAGCAGTGCGATCACCACAGCGCTTACAAGCAGCAGCCGATTCTGCAAACGTTTACGTCGGGTCCCGGCAGTTTCAATGACAGGAATGACCGCAAGCGGTGGCACGCCAAGCAGACGCGACACGCCACTCCTGCCATAAATCCGGCTATCGAGCGTTTCGGCAAGCGCACCCGATCCGATCCCACCGGCCAGCGACAACAACGCACCCAGCAGGCCGATGGCGAGGCGGTTCGGTTTGGATGGCTCTTCTGGAATCACCGGTGGTTCGATCAACGTGAAGCGCTCGCCCTGCTGCTTACTTTCCAGGTTAGCCGCCAGTTCTGCCTCCTGGTGTTTGGCAATGACTTCCTGGTACTTTTTCTGGGCGGTTTCATAATCGCGCATGAGCATACGGTACTCGCGCTCTACTTGCGGCGATTTGGTGATGCGTGATTCGAGATTGTTGAGCTTCGCCTTGAGCGATGCCCGTTGGGATTGAAGGGCTCGGATATCGTTGGTGGTGGCGTCCAGCCGTGCCTGCAACTCGATATAGGCGGGATTGTCCACCTTGGCATTCACCGGCGCGGTGACTGGCGCCCTGTTGGCCGCGGCTACAAGCTCCGTTTTCAACGCATCTACTTCGCGTTGAAGCTTACGGATATCCGGGTGATCCGCTGAGTACTTGCGCTGCGCTTCCGCGAGCGCGGTCTGCGCGCCTTGTAGCCGCAGCGCAATCTCGGAACCCGAGTTGGTCGCGCCCGTTTGGGCGCGCAAGGATTCAATCTCCTTACGCTTGCCCATCACATCGGGATGGTTCGCGCCATAGCGCGCGGCGAGCGGAATGAACTCGCTTTCGAGCACTTTCAGGCGATCCGTAGGCCCAAGAATTCGCTCGCCAGTTTCTGAAAAAAGCAGGGTACTCGGCTTCTGTTGCGCCAACTCGGATTCTAGATAAACACGTTGCTGTTCCAGCGAGCGAAGCTGTCCATCGATTTGAGTGACTTCGTTGTCTGTGCGATTCATCAACTCGATATTGAGATTGGTGAGTTCCGGCAGTTGCTCAATATTCCCCTGCTTGAAATCCGCCAGCTTGGATTCGAGATCACTGACTTCCGTGCGCAATTTTTCCGATTCTGCGGTTAGGAACCCCATCGTTTCCTCGGAGATGTCTGATCGCTGCTTGAGGTTCTCACTGAGGAACAGACTCACGATTTCGTTCGCTACCCGTTGCGCCAGTTCCGGGCTCTTACTCTCATACGAGAGTTCGAAAGCGATGGTCGCCTGCACGGACTTTCCTTGCTTGGGATCGACGACATCCGCACTGATCGGAAGAATTGAAATATCCCCTCGCATTTTTTCCAACACGAGTTCAAGCGGGGCGTTTGTGCGCTCTTTTGCGTAGAGTTCGTACTTCTGGATGATTTGCCTCAAGTTGCTATTGGTGAGTACCCGTTGCGAGATGATTTGCACCCGTTGATCCGCGAAACTCGTCACAAGTGAGCGCACCATATCCTGAGGGATTTCCTGTTGCTCGATAAGAATCACTGCCCGCGAGCGATAAAGCGACGGCAAGCCCAAGGCGAGTGCGGTGGTCACTGTTACCAGAACGAGCCCTAAGAGCAGGCTAAGCGGCAATCGCCGTTTGATTACCGCGGTGTAATTAGCATTGAGCGACAGAGCTTCTTCCATAATCAAAATCCGTTCCAGAATGTGTTGGGTAGGCCGTTGTAATCCACGGTCAGGAACACCGTATTGGTATCTGCCGTGGACGAACTGTTCAAGTTGGTGCTTTGGCTGCGCCCGTGACGATAGCTCGCGTCGAGTGTCCACGCGTTTGACACCCGATAGCGTATCGCGCCGCGGATTTCGGAATAATCTCGGTTCAGATCCCGCGCCCCTAGGCTAGGACCGATATCCTGGCTTTGGGCGCCCCGCATTTCATGGAGTCCATCGAATAACAGTGAGAGATTGCCCGTGAGTCTTCGCTCCAGCGCGAGGGTGATCCGGTCGGCGGTGCTTTGGGAGCCGCGCCCGCTGGGGCTTACCTGCCGAGAGTAATCGAACTTCGCGACCGCATTGTCGAAACTCTTGCGGATAGTCACGGAGGCTATCGGGCCGGCGGTGGAAGCTTCTGCTGGGATATCGAGCACTACCAGTCTGGTGGGGTTGAACGCCAGCGCGAGCTGTTGCTCTGTGAAACTGATATTGCTCGCCACCCAGCCCATTGCGCCGGAGACCTCCAGCGTTTCGTCCCAGATCCAGGTGATTCCACTTTGCCCGCCGTAGGTGCGGGTCTTGGAGTTCTGAGCTTTCACGATGAAATCGGTCGCAAAGAAATTCGCGAACGCGGTGAGATCCTGTCGCCACTGGTAACTCAAACCCGCATTGCCCTGCAGATAGCGGTAATCAATAAAGCCGCTGCCTGCGGCATCGATATACGCCACGTCGTTGAAACTGAAGGAGCTCTGTAACGCGAGTTTGTCAGTCAAGAAGTAGGTGGCGTTGGGCTGCACGCTGGTCGAATCGCGGTTGGTGACGACGTTCTGCAGGCCGAAATCGGTGGTTTCGGTGGTGAGCGTGGAGTCCCGCACATATGAAAAATCGAGACCTGTCGCGTAGTAGGGTTGCAACCAATCGTTATTGAACGCGACCGAGTATTCGTCCGCGTCAAGATTATCGCCAAGCGCGAAGCGGCGAATATTAAAGCGTGGAAATATTTCAGACGTGAGGGTTTCGTTCTGCGCTTTTAAGCTGACGCCACCACCCATGTCGAAGCCAAATGCGCTTTCACCATTTTCAGGTGCCCCTCGGATATTGTCATCTAGGCGCATTGCGGTTCGCGCGGTCGGGGTCCAGGTGAAATCGAATGCGCGCGCGGGCACTGTCGCGGCGATGTACACCGCGGCGATTGCGACGGCTATGTGGCTGCGGTTTTTAGGGCGCGCGGTCATGCGAGGTGGCCTGGAGGCTAAGTCAGCGCAAGGCCGGCCAATGAGGCTGAGGCTTTGCGGAATGCCGGACTAGCTGCTTGCGAGGAACCCATCCTTACGGCACCACCACCGTATCGCCAGGCTGCAGGGTCACATTCTGGTCCAGCCCCTCCCCATCCAGGATCGCGTCATAATTGAATGGCAGTGCGGATTGCGTGCCACCACTCATTCGGATGACGAGGATGTCCTTGAGCTTGGCGAACTGCGCGGTGCCGCCCGCATAAGAGAGTGCTTGAATCACTGTGGTGTTTTGCACCATCGGTACCGGACCCGGGCGGTTTACCTTGCCAACCACATACGCCACGTTGCCTTGAGTCTGTTTCATGAGCACCGTGATCACGGCATCAGGGATGAAGGTGTCGATACGTTTCTTGATTTCCACTTGCACGGCTGCCACGGATTGCCCGGAGGCCTGAATTTCACCCGCGAGCGGGAAGCTGATCTTGCCATCCGGTCGAACCAGGGTTTCCATTGACAGGTCCGGTTCTTTCCAGACAGTCACGATGAGCAGGTCACCAGGATTGATGAGATAGTCCCCTTCCGCGGCGGCTGGGGTGATGACCATAGCGTTGAGTGCGATCGTCAGTAGTAGTGTTAAGTGTTGTGCGAGTTTCATCCTATTCCCTTGGTTGTCGCGAAAAAATGTTTCGTTGTTTTTGGGTGCGACGTTGTCTGGCCTCAAGACCAATCGATATCGCTACCGCGTTTCGAGTCGTCCGCGCGCGAACCGAATAGCCAAACTTCGGCTTCGTCGCCGAAGTGCGTGTGCACGGCGTCGTAGATAACCTTAGCGGCGTTCGGGGAGAGGCGCAGGGATAAGTCCCTTATGCCCGCTGGTACTTGTCCTCAAATCGTACAATGTCGTCCTCACCGAGGTAGGCGCCGGACTGCACTTCGATAATCTCAAGCGGAATCGAGCCTGGATTCTCGAGCCGATGTTTCTCGCCCAGCGGAATATACGTAGACTGGTTCTCGCTCAATAGAAAAACTTCGCTGCCGCAGGTGACCCTGGCGGTGCCTTTCACCACAATCCAGTGCTCGGCGCGATGATGGTGCATTTGCAGGGACAGCGATGCGCCGGGCTTGACCATGATCCGCTTGACCTGGAATCGCTCGCCGGTATCTACCCCTTCGTAGGTGCCCCAGGGGCGATACACCCGGCGATGCAGCAGGCGCTCATCCCGGCCCTGCGCGCTTAGCCAGTCCACAATCGCTTTCACCTCCTGAGCGCGAGATCTGGGCGCCACCATCACCGCATCCGGGGTCTCCACGATCACGAGATCCTCGCAGCCGACGGCAGCCACCAGTTTACTTTCGGCGAAAATGAGGTTGTCCTTGCAGTCGATTGCACACACGTCACCGCGGGTCACATTGCCTTCGGGCGTTTTGGGAGACACCTCCCACAGGCTGGACCAGGAACCGACATCCGACCAACCAGCGTCGAGCGATACCATCGCGGTGCGCTCCGGATGCTGGGCGGAGATGGGTTCCATCACGGCATAGTCGATGGAATCGGCAGGGCAAGCCGTGAAGGCGGCCTTGTTGAGGCGCAGAAATTCGCCATCCCGGCTCGCTTCCAGCACCGCAGTACGGCACGCGGCCAGCATCTCGGGATGGTATTGTTCAATGGCTTGCAACCAGGTGCTGGCCTGTATCACGAAGATGCCAGAGTTCCAGCGATAGGTGCCGGCCGCCACATAGGCCTCCGCGGTAGCGAGCGCAGGTTTCTCTTTGAAGGCACCGATGAGGTTCGCTTGCGGTCCCGAACTTTCCAGCGCGGGCCCGAGTTGAATATAGCCGTAACCGGTCTCAGGCGCGGTAGGCACCACGCCGAAAGTCACCAATTTGCCCTGTGCCGCGAGTTCGCTGCCAGCCTGGATCGCGGCCATGAAGCGGGCCGGATCGCTGATCAGATGATCGGCCGGCATCATGAGGATTTGTGGATCCGCCCCGCCTTCGCTGGCGGCGAGCGCGGCACAGGTGAGTGCTGGTGCGGTATTGCGGCCTACGGGTTCGAGCACGATCCGCGCAAAAGGGATCCCAAACTGGCGCGCCTGCTCGCCTACCAGAAAGCGATGCTCTTCGTTGCACACCACCATGGGTTGCAGGAAGTTCGCAGGCAATTTGCCTTGCGTGGTCAAGCGCTTGAGGGTGCCTTGCAATAAAGTCACGCCATCTTCCACCACCAGGAACTGTTTCGGGTAATGGCCACGGGATAACGGCCACAGGCGGGTGCCGCCGCCACCGGCTAGCACTACGGGAAGGATTTGCTGCATCGTAATTTATCTGAGATGTTCGGTTGGGATCACTAGTGTCGGAGTCAGGCCCTAATCCTTGAGCGAGTCTCTCGGTAAGTTCAAAACTATTGCATGGTACATGCGAAAAATCACAGATAATTTACGAGTTTGTGACGCTTTTGTGAATTGCCAGATGAGATCTGCGTGGCTATATTGGCCGTCGCCGAAGGCCGCGTAAATCCGCGCGCTGAAGGGTTGCGGGAGATTGCTCCGGCGTCCATGGCGTTGCAACTTAAACGGGCAGTTCAGGCGCTCAAAAGAAATACCCAGTCAATGCACGAATTCACGTCAGGGCGATTGCTCAATGTGCTTCCTCCGGTGCTGGCGGGGGGGATCCTTCTCGCCACAGTCTGGTTTCATTTGCAGCCGGCACCTTTCGAGCCGAATCTTTCGGAATCGCCGTCTCTGGAGGCGGCTAATTCGCCCCTTGTGCCGGCCGCGATCAATTTAAGCGAGATGGCGGGCTGGGCGCTGTTCGGCGCGGTTGATGCCCCTTCCGAGGTGGTATTGCCGGAACCTGGCGTAGCCCTTGAAGATCTGCCGCCCGCCTCGATCGATCTGAAGCTGAGTGGGATAGCGTATTCGCTTGATACAGCCCGTGCCTTTGCGATCCTCGCCACGCCCGATGGCCAGCAGCGCGAGTATCGGGTGGGCGCGGTGCTGTTGGAGGGCGTCTCGGTACACGCTATTCGGCCCTTGGAAGTGGTGATTTCCAACCAGGGGAAATTGGAATCGATCGCGCTGCCTCTGGAATCCGCGCCGGGTGGTGGGTTGTCACCGAACCGAGGGTACCCGACGCCCGGTCTGCCACATTTCCAAGGGCCCCCACCTGGGGTAATCTCAATGCCGTTTGCGGAGCCGGTCCCGATGCCAACGATGCCCAACCAATGAACAAGTTAACGAAAATAACGGGGCCTACCGTTTCCAGGATGACAGTCATTGGCGGGTCGCGCCGCCTCGGCTTTGCCGTCATTGTCGCGCTGTGCCTGCCCCTGTCTGCCGTGGCGACGGACTACCCCGGCGTTGACATCAAGCCAGTGGAAGGCGCCAACAAGTCGGTCACCCTCAATCTGAATAACGCAGATATTCACGCCTTCATTAGTGCGGTCTCCGAACTCACGGGCAAAAACTTCGTGATCGATCCGCGCGTGAAGGGTCAGGTGACGGTGGTCTCTGCTGCCCCTACCGATCCAGAAGCACTCTACGAAGTGTTCCTCTCCGTGCTCAAGGTGAACGGCTTCGCCGCCGTGCCGAGTGGCAAAGTCATCAAGATTGTGCCGGATCTCAACGCGCGACAGGAGGGCGAAGGCGCGGTGGTGAATTCAAGCCCTGCGCGCTCGGAGCAGATCATGACGGCCGTTATTCCCACCACCTACGTGAATGCCGCGGAACTCGTGCCCGTGTTACGGCCGCTGCTGCCGCAGGAAGCTCATCTTGCGGCAACGGCGCGGGCGGACGCCCTAGTGGTGGCGGATAGCGCGGCCAACGTTAATCGCATCATGCGCATCGTACGCGAGCTCGATCGTGACAATGCCGACCTGATCGAAGTCATCACCCTGAAATATGCGGAAGCCGTGCCGCTGGTCACCACTCTGCAACAGTTACTGGCGGCGGCCCCGTCAGGCACACCCGGCATGGCCCCACCGATTGCGGCGGATGAACGTTCCAATTCGGTGCTGATCGGCGGCCCGCCTGCGGAGAAACTGCGCATTCGCGCGTTGATTCGCGATCTCGATGTGCCCGGCAGCACGAATGTCGAAAAAATTGAAGTCATTTATCTCCGCTATGCGACGGCCAAAGATCTTGTCCCCGTATTGCAAGCGATTGGCGATCGCGCAAAATCGCCCGGCGCCCGCAAAAGTGGTCAGGGGGGCGTGAACATGCCCGTGATCTCAATGGTTGCCGGCGGTGGCGGGAATTTTCAGGTGCAGGCAGACGAGGCTACCAACGCCATCATCGTGCAGGCCGAGCCGGACCTCATGTTGCAGGTCAGAGAAGTGGTCGCGAAGCTCGATATCAGACGCGCGCAGGTGCTGGTGGAAGGGATCATCGCCGAAGTCTCGAATAACAAAGCCGACGAGCTTGGTGTGCAATGGACCACCTCGGTCCCGCGCGATGGCTTTTTTGCCGGCAGCAGTCTGCCAGGTGTGGGGTCCGGCCCGATTACCGATCCCTTCAATGCGCAATCCACGCCCAGCCTGCTCACGGGGCTCACCCTTGGGTATTTCTCGGCGGGCGATCTACGCACCCTGATTCGTGCGTTAAGCGGCGATCAATACACGAACGTACTCTCGACACCCACGTTGATGACGCTCGATAACGCCGAAGCGGAAATCGTGGTCGGGCAGAACGTGCCCTTTATCACCGGCAGTTTCACGAACAACGCCACCACGCCGGATAACCCCTTCCAAACCATCGAACGCCAGGACGTCGGGATCCTGCTCAAGGTGAAGCCGCAGATCAACGATGGCGATACCTTGACACTGGAAATCGAACAGGAAGTCTCGAGCGTGGACCGCGCGACCAACGGCGCGGATCTCATCACCAATAAGCGTGCGATCAAGACTTCCGTGCTGGTGGATGATAAACAGGTCATCGTGCTGGGCGGCCTCATCAGTGATGAGCTGCGCGAGAATGAAACCAAGATCCCGCTGCTGGGGGATATTCCGTTGATCGGTCGCTTCTTTAGCAACACCAACAGCAATTTTATCAAGACCAATTTAATGGTGTTCCTGCGCCCGACGATCATCCGTGATCGCGAAACCAATCACGCGTTGACCGGCGAACGTTATGGGACTATCCGCCAGAAACAGCAGGAGCAGGAAGCCGAGCACCACTTCTTCTTGCGCGATAAAGCCCCTGAGTTACCGGCGGACGGCTTGGCGGAGTGAACGACGGCGCCGATCTTGTTTATTTCGGCTGTGCCTTGCCTGAAATGACAAGGTTTGGTGATTTGGCCGGTCGTTAAATTCGCTACCTATGAAACTCCCGTTCACCTTCGCCCGCCGGCACGGCGTGCTGATCGAATCCTCTAGCCCGGATGGCGCCGCTGTACTGGCCGCTCCGCGGGCATCGACTTCTGCGCTGCTCGAAGTCCGGCGGGTGACCGGTGTGCCGTTACGGCTACGTGAAGTCTCCGAAGCGGAATTCGATGTGCGCTTGCAGGCGATCTACGAAGCCGGTCAGGCGGATTCCGAGCAGATGATTGCGGATCTTGGCAGCGACGCGAATCTTGCCGACCTCGCGCAAGTGCTGAACGAACCCACTGATCTGCTCGATAGTGCCGACGATGCGCCGATCATCCGCTTGATTAACGTCCTGTTCGCGGAAGCGATCCGCCAGAACGCGTCGGATATTCACGTTGAACCTTTCGAAGGCCGTCTGCTCATCCGCCTACGCGTCGATGGTGTGCTGCGGGAAATCATGTCGCCGCCTGCCGCGATTGCGCCGTTGGTGGCATCTCGCATCAAAATCATGGCCAAGCTGGATATCGCCGAGAAGCGACTGCCGCAAGACGGCCGCATCTCACTCAAGATTGCGAATCGCCCGGTGGATGTGCGGGTCTCGACCATGCCCTCTGGCCATGGCGAGCGCGTGGTCCTGCGGCTCCTCGACAAACAGGCTGGCCGCCTGCAGCTCGAGCACATCGGGATGGATCCCGATACCACGCGAACGCTTGATGACCTGGTGCACAAGCCACACGGGATTTTCCTGGTCACGGGCCCCACGGGATCGGGCAAGACCACCACGCTCTATGCCGCGTTGGCCCGCCTCAATGAAGGCACACGTAACATCATGACAGTGGAGGATCCCATCGAGTACTTCATCGATGGGATTGCACAGACGCAGGTCAATCCTAAGGTGGAAATGACCTTTGCCCGCGGTTTGCGCGCCATCCTGCGCCAGGATCCCGATGTGGTGATGGTAGGCGAAATCCGCGATCTCGAAACCGCGCAGATTGCTATCCAGGCCAGCTTGACCGGCCACATGGTGTTCTCGACCTTGCACACCAACTCGGCCATCGGCGCCATCACGCGTTTACGGGATATGGGTGCAGAGCCGTTTCTGCTTGCCTCCAGCTTGGTTGGCGTGCTCGCACAGCGCCTGGTACGCTTGCTGTGCCCTGTGTGCAAGGTCGAAGGGATCCTCGAAGCATCAGTGGCGGCCCGCATGGGAGCGCCGGCTGTGGCGGGTAGGGCGACCTTTCGGGCAGAGGGATGCGCGCCATGTAATCAAACCGGATATCGCGGACGCACCGCGATCTATGAGTTGGTCGTATTCGATAACCCACTGCGCCAACTCATTCACGATGGCGCGAGTGAAGCCGCCCTGGAAGCCCACGCGCGACAAAATTCGACGAGCATCATGGACAATGGACTGCGCAAGGTGCTGACTGGGGTCACTTCGGCGGAAGAATTGTTGCGCGTGATGCAGTCGTTGTGACGGGTTTCTGAACCCAGTTACCGATTCCACCATGACTGCCTTCGACTACACCGCCCTATCCGGCAACGGCACCACCCGTCGTGGCGTGATCGAGGCGGATTCGGAGCGCCACGCGCGCAAGCAATTACGTGAGCAACAGCTCGCGCCGCTCACGGTGGCGACAAGCCGCAGGCGTGACAGTGTTTCTTCGTCGTTGCGCTTCGGTGCGGTGCGCATGACCAGTGAAGATCTGGCCCTGCTCACGCGCTTGCTGGGTACCCTCCTCGGCTCCGGTCTGCCGCTCGATGATGTGCTGACGGCGATCGCGCGCCAGGCCGATACGAAGGTGGTCAATCGCGTGGCGTTGGGAATTCGCGCGCGCGTTCTGGAAGGTCAATCGCTGGCCAGTGGCATGGACGAGTTCCCGCAGGTTTTTTCTGTCGCCTATCGCGCGACGGTCGGTGCCGGTGAACGCACCAGGCACCTGCCGTTGGTGCTGCGACGGCTGGCTGACTATGTCGAATCGCGCGACCGCATGCAGAAGCGCGTGCGCCTCGCGATGGTCTATCCAGCGGTGTTGACCGCCACTGCCGTGCTGGTGGTCGCGGGTCTCCTGACTTATGTGGTGCCGGAAGTGGTGAAAGTGTTCGTCGATATGGAGCGCGAACTGCCGCTCCTGACCAGAGGTCTGATTGCCGTTTCCGATTTTGCGCGGCGCGATGGTCTCTATGTGCTGATCGCGATAATCGGCCTGTGGGCCATGTTGCGGGTGGTGCTGCGTCGCCCCGGCCCCCGCTATACGGCGCACGCAGCGCTGCTCCGGGTGCCGGTTCTGGGTCGACTGATCCAGGTCAGCGAAATCGCGCGCTTCTCGCGCATGCTCGCCATCATGCTGGGCAGCAGCGTGGATATGCTGGACGCGCTCGCGATCGCGACCAAATCGGTGACGCTGGCGCCCTTGCAGCGGCATTTGGCGTCAGTGATGGACGAAGTGCGCGAAGGCGGCGCCTTGAGCCGTGCCCTGGGTCGATCGCCCCTGGTGCCGCCGCTGCTGCCACATCTCGTTGGCAACGGCGAATCCTCGGGAAATCTCATCGAGATGCTGGATACGGCGGCCGAGTCGTTCGAGTTCAAGGTGCAAAACACGCTGTCGCTGCTGCTGAGTCTGATTGAACCGCTGCTGATTCTGGTCATGGGTGCCATCGTGCTGACGATCGTGATTGCGATTCTGCTGCCGATTTTCGAGATGAATCAGTTGGTGTGAAATGCCATGTCGAGTCAAGCCAGGCCAGGCCATTTGAGGTCATGCCATTTGAAGCAAGGCACGCAGGGCTGAGGGCACCGTGAACTCAAGACCCCGTCGCTAACGTCAGGCTGGCGTTCACTTCTCCGGCAATCTCCGTTTTATCCACCACCAAGCGCGTGATCTGGATACCCAGCTGCGCACGGAGCGTTACTAACCACGTGACGAGCGTGTCGAAAGCGACCCCGTCGAATGTCACGCTTGCTTCGGCGTCGCCGTTCGGCACCACTCTTGCAATCTTATTCTGGATGCCTTCACGCTGTGCAGTGCTGTTCAAGACCGCGAGCAGCGACTGGCCGGTGGGCAACGCACCCATGACTTGCTGATCTGCGCGCAGTGCCAGGGCCTCTTCCGAGAGCGCGCGGAGACCCTCCAGACTCCGCGCTTCAAAGGCGACCTGGGCTGCCAGCCGCGCGCGTTTTGCCTGCAGCGGCTCCAGCAGAAGCAGGAATATCAACGTGGCGAGTACGGCGAGCGTGCCGATGCTCACCAGGCCGCGTTCGCGAGCGCTCAAGGACTGCCACCAGGCTATCATGGCGTGCCCCTTGCTGATTGCACCCGCAGACTCCCACCGATGCCAGTCCCGCGTGCCTCAACTGCCACCACGTCCACTTGAACCTGGGGTTTCAGCGCTTCGCGGTAACGTTCGAGGCTGGCAATATCAGGCGCCGCCAGGCGCAGACTCAGAATGCCGTCTGCGTAGTTGAGATTCTCCAGGCTCAGCGCGTCACCTTCCAGGCGCAAAGCGCCGCCAATAATATGCAGCATCGTCAGCACCGGCAATGATTGGCCACGCTGGGCACGAAGCTTGGTCACTGCTTGCGTGGCCTGTAATTCGGCATTCACCACCCGGGTAATTTCAGGAAATGCACGCGCCATGACCACAGCCTGGGCCGCGCGTGCACTCACCAACGCCGCATCGAGGCGTTGCGTGTCATGCAGCAGAAAACCGACATGTACACCGAGCGCAAGCAGCAGAAATCCCACTGCAAGGCGCAAGCCGCCGGCACGATGGTGGAAGTTTGCGCGGTAGTTTGGGGGCAATACGTCGAGCGTGTGCGCGCCCTCGGCGCCCGTGGCGAGGAGCTTCAAGGTGCCGTTCGGCAGCGCGTGTCGATGCTGCGGAATGTCCAGGAGTGCGCCGGGCACCGGGCACTCACCAAAGAGATCGAGCCCTATAGGCCGAGGTTCGCTCACCAGTCGCGCCGCGAGACAGTCGAACAGATCCAGATCGCTCGCGAAGCCCTGCTGTGGCCCGGTGCGGACCAGTATTCGCGTATCGTCCAGGAGCAGCGACCAGTACTGGGGGCGATGCGGCAAGGTAAGAAAATCCGGCAATAGCTTCGCAATCTGGGCGCCAGCGGCCACCATGGGATCGACCAGTACGCGCACAGTGTCTCGTCGAATCACCGCCACTGCACGCTTGCCACTTGCGCCGATGGCGCCGCACACGACGTGCAGTTGCTCCAGTTCATCTGCCACCTCCTCTTCGATGGCGAACGGAGCCGCTTGTTGCGCCTGACGCTGCGAACGCGCGGGAATCGAGGCTTCCACCACTCTCACCTCCCGCCCGTCGACGAGCAGCGAGACGCTGCGCGACTGTGCTGCGGCGGTCAACGCCGCGGCGTCACCACGCTCGGGATGACCCAGGTGATCCTCGCGACCACCGCGCACCCATTCATAGGCGCCGGCGCCGAGCGCGCGAGCAACCAGGGTATTACTCATCAAAATTGCCCCGCCACCGGCGCAATGTCGTCACCGCGCGCTCCTGGCGGGCTAGCAGGCTTGTCATGCGGTAGTCAAGTCTATCGCTGCGCGCAATGCTCTGCAGTTCGAAGTATTCGCTTGCCACAGTCAGGTTGTCCGTAGGGATTTGGCGGAATTGTAGCAAGGGATGTTTAAGGAAGGCGTCAATCGCGGTGAACGGTTGGGTTTCGCGCGCACGAATCAGCGTATTCACGGCGTTACTGTCGAGGCCTGGGGCCAGACTCATCAAAACTTCCTTGCTGGCGGTATTCACATTGACCTTGCTCGCTTGCGGCAAGCACACGACGAACGGTGCAAGCGTGCGATAAGTCTCGCGGGTGATGCCTTTGATGAGCAGTAATTCCCGCACTGAGACCAGCGGTCGATTGCCCGTGCGGTAAGCCGGCTGTTGGTCCGTGTAGTAGTCGTCCTCTGCGCCATTTGGGAACCGGGTCTCCGTGTCCGGATCGATCCAGTCGAGGATCGCCTGGATGGGCTCAGGGTCCAGCTCAAGCGCCTGAAACAGGCGACGCAACTGTTGTTCCGCGCGCTCGCCTGGGCTGGGAGCGCTGGCAGCGTTGGGTGCCGTCGATCCCGCCGCAGGCGCGAGGGGTGATCCTGCAACGGGGAGCGGCGTGGCATTAGGCGCTTCGCCCCTGACGGGATCGGCTGGCGCAGGCGATGCGGCGTCTTCCGGTTTCGCGGTGGGCTCCGGGCTGGTCAGCGACGGCTGACTGCGGGCCACCGCGGGCGTTGGCGGCGGCGTAGCGCCCTGCGCGCCCGCATTCCCCCCATAGGCCGGCTCGGGGCTGAGATTGGTCAGGTTGAAGCGCCCCTGCAAGTCGCGCAATTGCCCCTCGACCGTGAGATCGCCCGCCAGGGTGGTCAGCTTCGCGTGTGCCCAGGCTTCGCTTTGAGAATCGTACTGACCGCGCTTGGCATCTTCGCGCAATAGCCCTTGTGCCTGACCCTCGAGATTGGTCACCGCCAGTTGCGCGCGGTCCGCGCCGAGAATGTTGGCGATCCGCCGATTGTCAAACTGTTGGCTCGCGGCGAGCGCGACGGCGCCGGCGGTGACGAGGGCGGCGATCAGCATCGCGGTGATCAAGGCGATACCGGATTGGCGCGCGTTCAACACCGTTATTTCGGGCAAGGCTCGAGGTGCTAGGGTCCCCATCGCGCTACCCTGCTCCCAGCACGCGGAACAGCCGTTCGATCGCGCGGCCATTCGTGAATTGGATCGTCACGCCGATGGCGCCCGGCAGCGCGGGCAGCGGATTGCCCACATTCTCGGCAGGCCAGGCCAGACGCCATTCGCCGTCGCTGAAATAACGCAGGCTCACCCCCGCGACATCTGGCAGTACCACGCGCTCGGTGAAGCGCGAATCGGCAACCCGATCGAGCACTGTCCACACGCGGCGAATCAATGCGCCCGCTTCGAGGCGATATTCAATCCGTTTCAAATCGGCATTGGCCGTACTGGTGGGTGCCCAGGCCGTATGCCGCGTTAACGCGAGGACTTCGCCCACACCCACTCCACTCTGCAGCGCAGGCACCGGATCGCCGAGAGCGTCGCGCACCGGGCGTGCGGCGATTTCTTCGATATCCTGCTGCAGCAAGGTGATGCCGGCGACCAAGGTCGCGAATGCCTCGGCTTGCGCATCGACAATCGCGCGCGCGCCCAGAAAATTTCGCAATCCCTGGTACGCGAAGACTGACATCACGCTGAATATCGCCATTGCAACGAGCACTTCGATCAGCGTGAATCCGTGGTGCTTTCTGCTCATGGCAGGGTCATCGTGAGACTGTTCAACGGTGCATCCGGCACACTCTGCGCGGCGACACTGATCGTCAGCGCGGTGATCCTCCCTTTCTCATCCCGTTGCGGTGCAATCGAGGCGATGAACGGCTGGTTATAGAGTGTGACCTCCTGCGATGCTGGCGGATCCTCGCCGCGTGCCGTGAGTGACAGCTCGGTCGCGACATTCAACGCGGCCCAATGCGCGAGCATAGAGGCCTCACGATGCGTTTGCTGGCGGGCCGCACTGCGGATGCTGCCGGTTGAGGCATAGAGCGCGCTCGCGAGAATGGCGAGCGCCACCAGCACTTCGAGCAGTGTGAAGCCCTGCGTACGTCGCGCGGCGCTCACAGCAACTGCACCGTATAACCGGTCGGATCAGGTGCCAGCACGGCGCGCGCGTTGATGTGCGCGTCGCGCAGTTCGATCAGTAAAGTTTCTGAGCTGCCATCGGGAAAAAAAATCGCCGGCGCGTGGGCGTCGATGGCAGGCGACGCATCCCGACCGGGTTGCGCCACGCGTACTTCGATCCCGGCGGGAATCTTACGCGCGCGAAACAGCGCGTCCTGCGCGCGTTGCTGCCACGTGCCGTCGCGCAATTCCTGCAGCTCGTATTGATCGCCCGCGAATACCAGCGCGATGGGGCGGCTCGTGAGCACGGCTTCCTCGGCGGCCACCGTGGTCAGTTTCTGTAATAGTCGCGCGGTATCGCGCAGGTGTGCCGCGCGCCCGCCGTCGCCTAGCGCGAGGCGAATGAAACTCGCGAGGATGCCAATGAGGACCACCACCACCATAACTTCGATCAGGGTGAAGCCGCAGCTTCTGGGATGACGCGGATTATTCGAGACGAGTCTCTTCAACGCCGTCATTCCAGGCAACGCGCAGCACCACGATCTGGAATCGAGCGGTAGGTGCTCTGCAACCACATCCAACTCTGTCATTCAATCTCCCAATTACCCAAATCCCGATTATTCCCTTCACCTCCCAGCGTCCTATCTGCGCCCAGCGAGTAGAGGTCATACTCGCCATGCTGGCCCGGTGCGAGGAATAGATAGACGGCACCCCAGGGATCGGTGGGTAGCTTGGTTAAATAGCCCCCTGCGCGCCAGTTGGCGCCCGGTGGCAACGCTGCCGGTTTGGTCACCAAGGCTTCGATCCCCTGCGCGGTCGACGGATAATTGAAGTTGTCGAGCTTGTACAAATCAAGCGCGGCGCCGATGGCGCGCAAGTCCTGTTGGGCTTTGACGATCCGCGCCTCGTCCGGTCGACCCATGATCCGCGGCACGACGATGGCCGCGAGGATCCCGAGGATGACCACCACGACCATGACTTCGATGAGCGTGAATCCTTGTTGTTTGGGCATCGCTAATTCTCTTTCTAGGTTCGGTCAGTCAAGCTTATCTCAGTTGCCGCTACGGGGTGGGGCGAACACACCTCATTCGGATCCAAATTGCCGAATAAATGCCGGGCTCCGCAGTTGCTGGACCCGCGCGTCGGTTTGCACAAAAAACACCGCTGCCAGCCCGAGCTGTGCGGCGACCTCCGGGCCACGTTTCGGCCCTAGAACCTGCAGCGCGGTCGCATACGCGTCTGCCTCCATGGTCGAGGGATGCACAACGGTCACCGCGAGCAGTGCGTGCGCCACCGGCCAACCCGTGGCGGGATCGATATCATGCGAATAGCGTCGTCCTTGGACCTCAAAGAAAGTACGATAGCTGCCTGCACTCCCGAGACCGAGTCCAGAGAGTGGGACCGTCAGTGCGATTTGCTGCACGGCGGTCGGCTGTGTGATCCCAATCTGCCACGCCGCGCCTGTCGCGTTGTGCCCCAGCGTGCGGATTTCGCCGCCGAGTTCGACCATGTAATCCTGGAACCCGTTGGCTTCGAGTAGCGCGCCGACCTGCTCCACCGCATAGCCGGGCGCAATCGCTGACAGATCGATAGACAGATCCCCGCGTGCCTTGCGCAAGGCGGGCGGCGCCTGGCGGACTTCGAGTTGCCGGAACCCAACGCGCGCGCGCGCCGCCGCGAGCGCGCCTTCCTCTGGGATCGCAGGTGGACGCGGCTCGGGCCCGAAACCCCACAGGTTGACCAGGGGACCGACGGTGATATCAAACGCACCCGCGGTTTGCGCACTGATCCGCTGCGCTGCGGTGACGACGGTCATGAAAGGCTCGGACACCGCAATCCAGGCCGCAGCAGTCCGGCGATTGAAGCGCGACAACTCCGAATGGTGTCGGTAGGTGGACAGACGATCGTTAATATCCTCCAGCAGTATGTCTATCTTTGGCTGCAGCCGAGTGGTGTTCGTGCGCGCAGCCTCCGGGACGGCCAGCTTGACCCAATAGGTGGTGCCCATCGTGGTGCCCTGCAAGCTCACGATTCCTTGCTCGGCCATCGCCAGTGGACATCGCAAGGCGCCGAGCAGCACTAAGAAGAGCACGCGGCGGCGGTTTGGCATTGCGTTTCGTATGACTTGCATGGAATTATCGCGCCTGTGACTGATTCGATAGCGAATCACGAGTTTCCCGAACCACAAAGAATAATGCACCTTATGCCCACCCAGACCGCCCTAGACCTTTTGCGCGCCTTTATCACGAAGCGCATTATCGGTCAGCAACGCCTCGTCGACCGTTTACTCATTGCCCTGCTGGCCGATGGCCACCTGCTCGTCGAAGGCCCACCGGGGCTCGCCAAAACGCGCGCCATCAAGGTTCTCGCGGAAGGCATCGAGTGCGATTTTCACCGCATCCAGTTTACGCCCGACCTGCTGCCAGCCGATTTAACCGGCACCGAGATTTATCGTCCCCAGGATGGCTCGTTTAAATTTCAGCAGGGTCCCCTATTTCACCATCTGGTGCTGGCGGATGAAGTGAACCGCGCACCGGCCAAAGTGCAATCGGCGCTACTCGAAGCCATGGCGGAACGTCAGATAACGATCGGTCGTGAGACCTATCAGTTGCCGGAATTGTTCCTGGTGATGGCGACCCAGAACCCCTTGGAGCAGGAAGGCACCTACCCCTTGCCGGAAGCCCAACTTGATCGCTTTCTGATGCATGTGACGATCACCTATCCGAGTCCCGAAGAAGAGCAGCGCATCCTGACGCTGGCGCGCGAGGAAGCCCTATCCTTGATGCAGGCCGTTTCTGCCGTGCAACCCGTGCTGAATCAAAGCCAGATCTTCCAAGCGCGCCGCGATGTACTCAATGTCTACATGAGTGATGCGCTGGAGCGCTATATCATCGAAGTGGTCTGCGCGACCCGTACACCCGGCCCCTATGGGCAGGATCTTGCGAATTGGATCGCCTACGGTGCGAGTCCACGCGCGACGATCGCGCTCGATCGCTGCGCGCGCGCCAACGCCTGGCTGGCGGGCCGTGATTTCGTGAGCCCCGAAGACATTCACGCCATCGCACCGGATGTACTGCGACATCGTGTGATCCTGAACTACGAAGCCGCTGCCGAAGGCACGACCGCCGATAAGTTCGTCGCCACGCTGCTGTCGCGCATTCCCGTCCCCTGAACTTCGATGGCCTTATTCAAATCGCGTGCCGAGGATGCGCGGGGGGGTGACAGCGGTCTGTCGCTCACCACGCCGACCTTGTCCGACCTGATGCGCTTCGCGGCGCGCGCGCCGGCGCTGCCGGGGTGGCTGCGCTCAGTGAAGGCGCTGCAACGCGGCGATTATCGCGCGCTGCTCAAGGGACGCGGGATGGAATATGCCGAGTCGCGCCCGTATCAGGCCGGCGATGACGTGCGCACGCTCGATTGGCGTCTGACGGCGCGCCTCGGTAAGCCCCACACCAAGTTATTCCGCGAAGAGCGGGAGCGGCCGGTCTATGTGGCGGTCGATGCCTGCGCCAGCATGGCGTTCGCGACGCGCGGCGTATTCAAGCGGGTGCAGGCTGCGCGTGCCGCATCCCTGCTCGCATGGAAGGCCATCGACACTGGCGATCGCATCGGCGGGATCGTGTATTCCGAGGCCGCACATCACGAACTCGAGCCCGCGCGTGGCACCCTGGCGGTCGCACGATTTTTGAAGACCTTGGTCGCGAGTGCGGAGCGTTCCAACGGCAAGTCCACGGCGCCCTCGAACACCCCCACTGCGACGGCCATGCGGCGGCTGCGGCGCCTGGTCAAGCCGGGCAGTCTGGTCTTCGTGATTACCGATGGGCGCCAAATGGGGCCTGCGGAATATGCCGACCTGACCGGCCTTACCCGTCATAACGATGTCGGGCTGATCCTGGTCTACGACGAATTCGAGGCGTCGCTCCCCGAGCTTTCAAAGCCGCTAAAAGTCTGCGACTCGCAAGGGGAGTTCACACTGCCTGTGGCCAAGGCTGAGACCCAGCGCCAGTATGCAGAGCGCTTTGCGGCGCGCCAGTCCGAGATCACAAAATTCTGCCGTGAACATCGCATTCTGCTCGCCGCACTGACGACCACTGGCGATCCCTTCGCCTGTGTGCAGCGCCTGCTGAGCGCTCGCTGATGCTTGATCCCGCCGAAATCCCGCTGCGCGACATCCACCTACCGGGCACGATTGGATGGTGGCCGCTGGCACCCGGCTGGTGGTTCCTGGCCGGCGGCATTCTGGGAGCGTTGCTGATCAGTGTCATCGGCTGGTGGTGGTGGCGCCGGACCCGCCTGCGCCGCCGCGCGCGATTACGACTGGCAGAGATTGCAACCGCCTATGCGACCCATCAGGACCGACACCGGCTGGCGGGCGAGCTGTCCACCTTGACGCGACAGATCGGACTGCGACTTTTCGGCGCGCCGGAGATCGCATCGCTGACGGGACCAGAGTGGTTGGC
>JAYTEX010000193.1:0-20034 GCA_043734785.1 Pseudomonadota bacterium
ATCATTTCGGGCGTGCGGCGAACAATCCACACGGGCTTCCCGCGCCATTTTTGGACCATGCGCTGTCCTGGTTCGAGCTTGCTGATATCCACTTCGACCGGCGCGCCGATCGCTTTCGCGCGGGCACTTGGTTGAAATGAAGCGATGAATGGCACGGCTGCAAAGCTCGCGCCGATGCCCCCGATAACGGTCGCCGAGCCTGTGAGGAATCGGCGCCTGCGGGTATCGGTGTGATCAGTCATATCGTCAGCATCTCCCACATTTCTGCAATATCCGCTGCAGGCTTGGTCTTCGTTGTCCTTGGAAAAACGACTGCCCGGCCCGCAGGCTGCGCCACTGTTCGTACCCAACGACCGAACGAACGGTGGATCAGTCGCGTCGATCAAAGATGCCCAACAGGATACGGGATGAATGCGCCGTCGCACTGGGCGCGAGTATAACACCAAAAATCCGCCGCCGGATTCGGGCTCGCGATCCAGAATCCTGCGACTGATGAGCGCCCACAACAGAGATCCATATAGCGTGCGGAGTGGCCTATCAACGGCTACCGTGGGTAATATTCAGGGCGCCTCGAGCCGCAATTCGGCAGCGCGCGCATGCGCCGTCAAGCCCTCTGCGCGCGCCAAGGTAGAGGCCAAAGGCGCAAGCATGCGCGCGCCGTGCGGCGAGCATCCAATGATCGATGTCCGTTTCTGGAAGTCGTACACGCCCAAGGGTGACGAAAAGCGCGCGGTGCCCGCCGTGGGCAGTACGTGGTTAGGTCCTGCACAGTAATCCCCCAGGGCCTCGGGGGTGTGACGTCCCATAAAAATCGCCCCTGCATGCCGGATATAGGTCAATAATTCGTCCGGCTCTGCCACTGATAGTTCAAGGTGTTCCGGCGCGATTTGATTGGCGATGGCAGTCGCCTCGGTCAGATCACGCACCTTGATCAAAGCGCCTCGAGCGGCGAGCGCCTTGCCGATTATCGCGCGGCGCTCCATTGCCGGTAGCAGCCGCTTAATGCTGGCTTCGACTGCGCACACGAAGGCGGCATCCGGGGTCAACAGGATCGCCTGGGCTTGTTCATCGTGTTCGGCTTGCGAGAATAGGTCCATCGCAATCCAGTCGGGGTCGGTCAGTCCGTCACAGATGATCAGGATTTCCGACGGCCCTGCAAGCATGTCGATGCCGACTTTGCCAAATACCAGTGCTTTGGCAGTCGTGACGTAACTGTTCCCGGGTCCGACGATCTTATCGACGGCTGGGATCGTCGCCGTGCCATAGGCCAGCGCGGCAACGGCTTGTGCGCCCCCGATCGAAAACAGGCGATCGACGCCGGCGATGGCGGCCGCCGCCAGCACGATGGGGTCGAGCTCGCCGCGCGGCGCTGGCACGACCATGACGATCTCGTTGACCCCGGCGACTTTGGCCGGAATGACATTCATCAGCACCGATGAGGGGTACGCTGCCCTCCCCCCTGGGACATACACCCCGACCCGATCGAGCGGCGTCAACTGTTGTCCGAGCAGGGTGCCGTCGGCATCGCGATAACGCCAGGATTCCTGCTTTTGACGCCCGTGGTAATCCCGAATGCGGACCGCCGCATCGAGCAGTGCGCGCGCGACTTTCGAATCGATCAGTGAAGGATGGTCCGCGAATTCCTTGATCTCAAGCTCGGCGGCGGTGATGACTCGCCGTTGATCGAAACGGTTCGTATACTCGAGCAAGGCTGCATCGCCGCGCGCCCGCACGTCGTGAACGATGTCCTGCACGACCTGCCGCACGCCGTGCGCGTGGATGTCATTCCGCTCAAGCAGACTGCGCAGTGCGTGCGTGAAATCCGGCTGGCTCGAATCGAGATGGTTGATCATCAGCGTACCTTGACTCGTCATCGTCACTCCACCGAATGCCCGGTACGGGGATCAAGTTTTTCGAGCAGCCGAATCGTCATGGCGTGCTTGGTCTTCAGCGTCGCCTTGTTGACGATGACCCGCGCGCTGATGGCGCAGATTTGTTCGACCTCGATCAAGCCATTGGCCGCGAGTGTGTTGCCCGTATCCACCAGATCGACGATGCAATCCGCAAGACCGACCAGCGGGGCGAGTTCCATGGAGCCGTACAACTTGATGATTTCGGTCTGGACGCCTTTCTGCGCGAAGTGGCGTCGCGTCACTGCCGCATACTTGGTCGCTACCCGCAGGCGCGGTCGACTAGCGATTACGAGATCTCGACTGGCGACGGCAAGACGACACAGCGCGATGCGTAAATCCAAGGGTTCATAGAAGCCGTCACCTTCGTACTCGAGCAAGGTGTCCTTACCCACAATACCGAAGTCTGCGCCGCCGTATTCGACATAGGTTGGCACATCGGCCGCACGCACAATGACCATTCTTACCTGCGGGTCTGAGGTGGGGATGATCAGCCGGCGGGAGCGGTCAAGGTCTTCAAGCGGCACGATGTCGGCAGCCGCCAGTAGCGGCAATGCCTCCTTAAGAATGCGCCCTTTGGCGACCGCCAGGGTCAATTGCTGCACGTCGCTCACCCTGCCACGCCGCTCAGATCAGCTCGGGATACGGCGGATTTGAGCGCCCAGATTGCTAAGCTTTTCTTCGATCGTCTCGTAACCGCGATCGATGTGGTAGATGCGATCAACTTCGGTCGCGCCCTCCGCTACCAAGCCCGCCAGGACCAGGCTCGCTGACGCGCGCAGATCGGTCGCCATCAAAGGCGCACTCTTGAGCCGTGCCACACCGGTGGTAATCGCTGTATTGCCTTCGATGCGCACTTGCGCTCCCATGCGCTGCAGTTCAAGCACGTGCATGAAACGATTCTCGAACACCGATTCAGTGATCACCCCGGTGCCCTCAGCCATGCAGTTCAAGGCGGTGAACTGCGCTTGCATGTCCGTTGGGAAACCTGGGTACGGGGAAGTATGCAGACTCACCGCACGCGGTCGTTCGCAATTCATATTCAGTTCGATCCAGTTGTCTCCGGCCGTGATGTTGGCACCGGCCTCATGGAGTTTGGCGAGCACAGCTTCCAGCAGATCAGGACGGGTGTTCTTGAGCTTGACTTGACCGCCAGTCATCGCGGCTGCAACAAGGTAGGTTCCGGTTTCGATTCGATCGGGCAGGATTTCGTAGTGCGTGCCGGATAACGAATCGACCCCTTCGATGCGGACAGTGTCGGTACCTGCCCCTTCAATTTTAGCGCCCATCTTGATCAGGCAATTGGCGAGATCGATCACTTCCGGTTCGCGCGCTGCGTTACGAATGACCGTGACACCCTTGGCCATTGTCGCCGCCATCATGAGGTTTTCAGTGCCGGTGACCGTCACCAGATCCATCACCAGATCGACCCCGCGCAAGCGCTTGGCGGTCGCACGGATGTAACCGCCCTCGACGATCAGATCCGCGCCCATCGCGGTGAGCCCCTGCAAATGCAGATTAACCGGCCGACTGCCGATCGCGCAGCCGCCCGGCAAGGAGACGTCGGCACGCCCAAAGCGCGTGAGCAGCGGACCCAGCACCAGGATCGAGGCACGCATGGTGCGCACGAGTTCATAGGGCGCGAAAAACTCGCGGATGGTGCTGCAGTCCACCTGGATATTCATCTTCTCGTCGACCGTCAACTCCAGCCCCATACGGCCGAGCAGTTCCATGGTGGTTGTGATGTCGTGCAGATGAGGCACGTTACCGACGGTCATCGGAGTTTCCGCCAGCAATGTTGCCGCGAGGATCGGTAACGCAGCGTTCTTGGCGCCGGAAATCCTGATTTCTCCCCGCAGCCTAGGACCGCCGTGGATGATTAATTTGTCCATCGTGTGCAGCTGCGGTCAGAGGGTTTGAAATGCTTTTTGTTGTTCCCACTCTGCCAGCGTATAGGTCTGGATCGATAAGGCGTGAATGGCGCTCTTCATGCTATCGCCCAGCGCGCCATAGACCATACGGTGCTGTTTGATGAGCGGTACTCCGGAGAAAGCGTCGGTCACCACTCTCGCCGTAAAATGCGTGCCATCGCCGCTCACGTAGGCTCGCGAGTTCGCAAGGCCTCCCTCGATCATTGCTGTGATTTCTTCGTTGGTCATGGGTGCGAATGCCGTTGCTTGTTACTGTCCAATTTCCTGGTTCTTGGTCGCCAATGTGGCGATCAATTTATCGATTCCGCCTTCCTTGAGAATAGAAGTGAAAGACGAACGATAGGTCCTGACCAAGCTAACCCCATCGACTGCCACATCGAATACTTTCCAGGTCCCGGTCTTGTTGTGTAACCGGTAAACCACCGGCATGGCGGTACCGCTCGGCTGCGAAATATCCTGCCTTACAACCGCTGTTCTGCCATTAGCCGGCTGCGGCACGGGAGCCGAGTAACTAATCGACTGGTCTGAATACTCAAGCAGCGCCGCAGCATACGTTCTGACCAGCAGCTTACGAAATTGTGCCACGAAGGCGGCACGTTTCGCCTCTTCCGCAGCTTTCCATTGCTCACCCAACACAAATTGGGACATCACATTGAAATCGAAGTGCGGAAAAATCATCTCCGAGACCAGACCATACATTTTCGCCGGCTCTGCGCGCAGTGCGTCTTTCTCGTCTTTAACCCGCGCGACGACTTCCTCGGTGGTATTACGCACCGTATCAAGCGGGGCCTCCAGTGCTGACGCGACGCCGTTGATCAAAGAGATGGCGCAGAGCACTGCTGCCATCGAAAAAAATCGCTTCATTGCAAGGGCCTCTGCCAGCAAGGTTGGTCGTTGTCGGAGTGAACCTGCCCTGGCGTACGCGTCGCACGCCAGGGCAGGTCGGGCGTTAATCTAGCACAAAGCCAAGCCGCGCCCGTAGCGCTATCACCCTGGCCTCATTAACCTGGATGAGGTTCGTCCTGCAGGATCTCGACTTTGTAGCCGTCAGGATCTTCAACGAACGCAATCACTGTCTTGCCGCCCTTCATGGGGCCCGCTTCACGGACAATCTTCCCGCCGCGAACACGGATCGCCTCACAAGTGGCATACACATCCGCCACACCGATCGCGATGTGGCCATAGGCTGTCCCCATTGCGTAACTGTCAGTGTCCCAGTTGTGAGTCAGCTCGAGCACGGTCGCGTCCTGCTCGCCGCCGAAGCCCACAAAAGCGAGCGTAAAGCGGCCTTCCGGGTAGTCTTTGCGTCGACTCAGTGTCATGCCGAGTACATCGCAGTAGAACTGCAATGCGCGATCAAGGTTAGTCACCCGCAACATCGTATGCATCATTCGCATTGTTCATTCCTCGGTTGAGTGGTCGTTGATGGGATCACGGTGCGACCGTAATCGTCAGGGCCGCAGCCACGCGCCGCGCCTTCGCTCGCGCCTGCTCGATGGAGTCCGCACGCGCGAGCGCGAGCGCCAGGCGACGCTTGCCTTTGACGTCGGGTTTGCCAAACAGGCGCACATCAGTATCCGCTTCGCGCAGCGCTTCGGCCATGCCTGCGTAGCTAATTTTCGCGCCGTTTCCGCTGGCCAGCACGGCCACCGAGGCGGCCGGCCCATGCAGCCGAATTGCCGGTATTGGCAAACCGAGGACCGCGCGCACATGCAAGGCAAATTCGGATTGATCCTGGGAGATCAGGGTGACCATGCCCGTATCGTGAGGACGCGGCGACACCTCGCTGAATAACACTTCATCACCACGCACGAACAGCTCCACGCCAAACAATCCCCAGCCACCCAGGGCAGCGGTCACCTGTCGCGCGATCGTCTCACTGCGCTCGCGCGCGAGTTCACTCATCGGTTGGGGTTGCCACGATTCCCGGTAATCACCGTCGATCTGCAGATGACCGATCGGGGCGCAAAAACTCGTGCCCTGAGTATGGCGGACCGTCAATAGCGTGATCTCATAATCAAACTCGACGAAGCCCTCCACGATCACGCGCGTCGAACCGGCCCGACCGCCCGTGATCGCAGATTGCCAGGCGGCGCCCGCAGCGCCCGGCTCACGAATCAGCGTTTGCCCCTTACCTGAGGAACTCATCACTGGCTTGATGACGCAGGGCGTACCAAGTTCGGCGACCGCCGCAAGGCACTCGCCCTCGGTCCCGGCAAACCGATAGGGTGAGGTTGGCAAGCCCAATTGCTCGGCGGCCAATCGGCGTATCCCTTCGCGATCCATAGTCAGCAGCACAGCGCGCGCGGTCGGCGTCACCGCGAACTGTTGTTGCTCGAGTTCAACCAGCCGGGCAGTCGCGATGGCCTCGACTTCGGGCAGGATGAAAGCGGGTCTCTCGCGTCTGATCACCGCTTCCAGCGCATCGCCATCCAGCATGTTGATCACATGCGAACGGTGCGCGACTTGCATCGCGGGTGCCTTCGCATAGTGGTCAACCGCAATGACTTCAAGCCCCAGGCGCTGCGCCTCTATGGCGATTTCCTTGCCGAGTTCACCCGCACCCAGCAGCATCAAACGTGTTGCGTTGGTGTGTCCTGGTGTTCCGATGACAAGGGGTTTCATGCCGTCCTTCTATCACGCTGCGAGCGTGAATCCCAGTGCTTCCAGGAGGCCACGCTGCGCGCGATTAACGGTGGCACCGGTGACGGTATGCGCACTGAACTCGCGGCGCGCACCGAGGCGCTTTCGGAGTTGGTCGAAAACCTGTGCGGGCTCGCTGGTAGGCGACTCGGGCCGGGCGCGCATGGCCACGGTATAGGACCTCGGATCGCAACCAGCGAATACCAACGCCCGCAACGGATTCATCGCCGCATCATGGGTTAATACCAGCGGCACAGGTGGCGGCAGCCGGACATTCCTCGGCACCGAGGCACCGAGGAATGTCGCGAGTTGTCGGGCCAACATCTCCGTTGCGCGCCATCTCGCATCGATGGTATGTCCCGCGATGTGCGGACTGGCGATCCAACAAGCGTCGCGCAGCGCTGGATCAATCTGTGGCTCGCCAATCCAGCAATCCAGCGCCAGTCGCCGTGGCGCGCCCGCAGATTTAAGCCAGTCATGCTCCGCCAGCACACCGCCCCGTGCGGCATTGATCAAAAGCGCGTGCGACGACAAGCTTCCGATCTGCGCTTCTCCGATCATATTCCGGGTGGGATGCGGGCCGGTCGTCATCAGCGGGACATGCAACGTCACAATGTCCGCGCGGAGTACTTCCGCTAATGCGACGTAAGGGGGACCCACCTCATGCTCCGCGCGAGGCGGATCATTGACTAGACAATTCACGCCAAGCACGGATAACAGGCGCACGACGGCAGAACCCGCGTGGCCGTGACCAACAACGCCGACCGTTAGTTGTGCGAGCGATTGCTGCCTTTCGTCGGCATACGCGAGGCAGCAGGCGAGCACATATTCGGCGACTGCGACCGAATTACAACCCGGGGCTGTGGCAAGCTGGATGCCGCGCGCGGCGAGAAACTCGAGGTCGATATGATCAATGCCGGCGGTCGCGGTGCCCACGAACCGCACCGGCGTCCCTGCGAGCAAGGCGGCGTTCACAGGGGTGACCGAACGGACCAGCAATACTTCGGCAGCGCGCAATTGCCTACGGCGCAGTTGGCGCCCATCAACCAGTTCGATGTCGCCCAGACTTGTGCACCACTCGCGGATACCGGGGATATTATCGTCAGCGACGATTTTCACGCTTCTTGTGCGCCTTGCGTCTGAGCCCTTCGGTCACTGACCTGGCGCCAAGCGGCGCCACCTTTCACGGTCTACCGTCGAGTTCAGCGCCTTCTTTCTGAATCGGCAGTAAATCCTGTCGCGTCGCACCCAACGCGAGCACCATCGCGCTCGCGACGTAAATGGAGGAATAGGTTCCGACCACGATACCGATAATCAAGGCGGTGGAAAAGCCGCGAATCATCTCGCCACCGAGGAAGTACAACGCCAGTACGGTCAGCAATGTCACAACACTGGTATTAATCGTGCGCGACAACGTCTGGTTCAACGCCAGATTCATGATCGCGATCGGCGTCGATTTGCGTTGCGCGCGGAAGTTCTCGCGAATACGGTCGAACACCACGATGGTATCGTTCAACGAGTAGCCCATGATCGTGAGTACCGCCGCGAGTGCCGTGAGATCAAATTCCATCCGCGATAATGAAAAGAATCCGAGAATCACCATCACATCGTGGATGGTCGCCACGATCGCACCCACCGAGAATTTGAATGTAAAACGCAGCATCACATACAGCAAGATCCCGACCATCGCGATCAGCGCCGCGATAATGGCGTCATCGGCAAGTTCTTCGCTGACCTGTGGCCCCACAAACTCGACGCGCCGGATTTCTGCATCTGGCAGCAGTTTGCCGACGCGCAGGCCAAAATCGGCGTTGGCCGCGTCGCCTTGCGCGATATTCTCAGAGGGGGGAAGCCGCAGCAGGACTTGTGTCGAACCGCCGAAATTCTGTACGACGCCGCCCCCGAACTCCGAGTTCTTCAGCGTCTCCCGAATACTGTTCAGATCCGCCGGTTGCGCGTAGGCCAGTTCCACCACCGTGCCGCCCGTGAACTCGATACTGAGATTGAGCCCCTGTACAACCAACGAGACGATGGCCGCGATATTGATGGCGGTCGATAGCACCAAGCCGACCACTCGCCAGCGCATAAAATCGAAGTTAGTGAGCGGTTTCATGGTCATTTTTTGCGTGCCCTTATATGTCTATAACGCGTCAACTAAACCCAGAGTTTTTGCAGGCGACGCTTGCCATAAAGCAGATTGACCACTGAGCGAGTCCCCGTAATTGCCGTGAACATCGAGGTCAGGATTCCGATCATCAACGTGATTGCGAACCCCTTCACGGGCCCCGTACCGAAAGCGAACAACACCAACGCCGCAATGAAGGTGGTGACATTCGAGTCAAGAATGGTGTCGAATGCCCGGTCGTAGCCGGCGTAGATTGCTGCCTGAGGTGTCTTGCCGAGGCGTAACTCTTCGCGAATGCGTTCGTTGATCAATACGTTGGCATCCACCGCCATTCCGACCGTCAGCAAGATAGCGGCAATGCCCGGCAGGGTCAGTGTCGCCTGAAACCACGACAACATAGCAACGAGGAGCACCACATTGGCTACCAGCGCAAGATTGGCGATGAGGCCGAATATTTTGTAGTAAAGCAGCATGTAGATGACGACGGCGATAAATCCGACGATGCAGGAGCGCACGCCGCGATCGATGTTGGCCTGCCCGAGACTCGGTCCAATGGTGCGTTCCTCGATAATCTCCATGGGGGCCGCGAGGGCGCCGGCGCGCAACAACAAGGCGAGCGTACGGGCTTCATCTGCAGAATCGAGCCCGGTGATCTGGAAGCGCTTCGAGAGTTCGTCGCGAATGGTCGCGACATTGATCACCTCTTCCACCGGCTTGCCCTGCTGCTGCTCGATGAAGACCACCGCCATGGGTTTGCCGATTTCGTCGCGCGTAGCGCGACTGAAGCGACGCGCACCCTTGGCGTCGAGCGTAATGAAAACCGCCGGGGAGCCCGATTGCTGTTCGAGGCCGGAATCTCCATTGATGATCGATTCACCCGTCAGCATGACCCGTTTCTCAAGCAGAATCGATCCACCGCTGCGCTGCTGGTAGAGCTTCGAGCCAACTGGGACACGCCCGGCGACGGCGGCTGCGACATCGCCATCGAGATCCACCATGCGGAACTCGAGTGTCGCGGTCGCCCCCAACAATTTTTTGGCCTCGGCGGTATCCTCGACCCCTGGCAGTTGCACCACGATGCGGGTATCGCCTTGTTGCTGGATGACAGGCTCCGCTACGCCGAACTCGTTTATTCGATTGCGCAGCGTGGTCAGGTTCTGCTTGATCGCGGTCTTGCGCGTGGCGGACAGAAATTCTGGTTTGGGCTGCAGAAGCACCGTGAATTCTTCGGCAGTGCCCGTGTCGGTCATGTTCAGATCGACAAAATCGCGAGCGAGCAGCTCAGCGCTGCGGGCTTTGGCTTCAGCGTTCAAAAATCTGACAAGCACACCCCCTGTAGGGCCGCGAGACACCGTGCGGAAGCGGATCTTGTCTTCGCGAAAGGCGGTACGGAGTTCAGAAATAAAGCGATCTTCAAGTTGCCTCTGGACGGCCTTGATATCGACCTGCATCAGAAAATGCACGCCGCCGCGAAGGTCAAGCCCCATGTACATCGGCTTGCCACCCAGGCTCCGCAGCCACTGCGGTGTCGCCGGTGCGAGGTTTAATGCCACTAAATACAATTTGGCGTCGAGCGCGGCAGTGATCACTGGCAAGCCCGCCGACCGCGCCTCTTCACTCCCAAAACGGACCAGAATCCGGTTCCGCGTGCGTTCGCTGGATTTCACGGCGACGTTTGCATTCGATAACGCGTCGATCACGGCCTTTTGAATCGCCTCGTTGATTGGCGCGGACCGGCGCGGCGAAATTTGCAGCGCCGGATCTCGGCCATACAAATTGGGCAGGGCGTAAAGTGCGCCAAGCACCATGACAGCCAGCACCAGCAGATAACGCCACAGGGGATATTGATTCATCGCGCGTGATTTCCAACGGGCCGAGGACTAATCGGCTAGATTTCTTTGAGGGTGCCTTTGGGAAGGATGGAGGACACGGCCGGCCGCTGGATCCTGACCTCCACACCCTTGGCCACTTCAACCTTGACGTAATTGTCGGCGATTTCGCTGATCCTACCCAACAGCCCGCCACTGGTGACGATTTCATCGCCTTTCTGCAAGTCTCGGACCAGTTTCGAATGTTCCTTCTGGCGCCTCATCTGCGGGCGAATCAGAAAGAAATAAAATGCGACAAACAGGAGCACGAGCGGCAGGAAGCCCATAAGGCCGCCTTGCGGTGACAGGCTGGTGCCCTGCGCCATAACATCGTTGATCAAGAAGTTCATAACATCTCCCAGGCGAAACGGCGCGTATTATTGCACAGGCCGCAGGGGCCGCTCACGTCTCTTCCGCCGAGCCCCATCGGGCATAAAGATCGGCGGTGAATTCGGCGCATCGCCCGACCAGGATCGCAGCGCGCAGATCCCGCATCAATTTCAGGTAGTACGCCAGGTTATGCAGCGTATTGAGACGGGCGCCCAGAATTTCATGCTGTTTATCCAGGTGGTGCAGATAGGCGCGTGAATAATGACGGCAGGTTTCACAGGCACAATCCGGATCCAGCGGCGTCTGCGCCGCGCGGTGGCGCTGGTTGCGAATCTTGACGACGCCCCTGGACGTAAACAGATAGCCATTGCGGGCGTTGCGGGTCGGCATCACGCAATCGAACATATCCACGCCGCGACACACCGCTTCCACGAGATCGGCCGGGGTCCCGACCCCCATCAGGTACCGCGGCTGTGTGCGGGGTAACAGATCCGCGGTATGAGCCGTCATGGCATAGAGATCGTCTTTGGGTTCGCCGACCGAGAGTCCCCCGATGGCGTACCCATCGAAACCCATCTCACACAGCGAAGCTGCCGAGCGCTCCCGCAGTTCGGCATGGACCCCACCCTGCACAATCCCGAACAGCGCGGCCGGATTGGCGCCATGCGCGGCCTTGCTGCGCGCGGCCCAACGCAAGGACAGTTCCATCGAGGTGCGCGCGACATCCAGGCTCGCCGGATAGGGCGTGCATTCATCAAAAATCATCACGATATCCGCGCCCAACCTACGCTGGACCGCCATCGAGCGCTCCGGCGAAAGGAACACCTTATCGCCATTGATCGGCGAGCGGAAGATCACGCCTTCTTCCGTGACTTTCCGCAGATCGCCGAGGCTGAAGACTTGGAAACCACCGGAATCGGTCAGTATCGGTCGCGACCAGTGCATGAAACGGTGCAAGCTGCCGTGGGCTTCGATGATCTCGGTGCCCGGGCGCAGCATCAAGTGAAAGGTGTTCCCCAGCACGATTTGCGCCCCGATGGATTCGAGTTCCTCCGGTGTCATGGCCTTGACCGCACCGTAGGTGCCGACCGGCATGAAAATTGGGGTCTCGATGGTGCCACGGGGCAGAATCAGGCGTCCGGCGCGCGCCGCGCCATCGGTGGCAAGGAGTTCGAATTGCACGGGCCGTTTAGGAATGCTTGAACGTAGTCTGGGTTGCGCGGCGCCGGAGTCTAACAGGCGCGAGCCTGCAGCGTAGCGTCAATCTGGCGGGTGGGTGTCGCGACCGGCCGGTACGGCCGTCAACCACATCGCGTCGCCATAGCTGAAGAAACGATAACCAGCCGCAACGGCATGGCGATAGGCCGCCATGACTGCCGAAAACCCTCCGAATGTCGCGACCAACATCAGTAACGTCGATTGGGGCAGGTGAAAGTTCGTCAGCAGGCAATCCACCACCCGAAAATTGTACCCTGGGTAGATGAAAAGCCGAGTGTCTCCGGTATAGGGCGCAAGCGTTCCATTGCGTGCCGCCGTCTCCAGCGCACGCACGGCGGTCGTCCCGACTGCAATCACCCGGCCCCCGCGGCGCCGGGTCGCCTCGACATGGGCGACCGTCTCAGGACTGACTTCCAGCCATTCCGCGTGCATCTCATGCGCCTCAATCTGCGCGACCCGCACCGGCTGGAAGGTCCCTGCGCCCACATGCAAGGTGACGAAGGCCTGACTTACCCCACGTGCGGTCACTGCGGCGAGCAAGGTCTCATCGAAATGCAGCCCGGCGGTCGGTGCGGCCACGGCTCCTGGTCTGCGCGCGAATACCGTTTGGTAACGTTCACGATCCTCGGCATCATCCGCACGGGTAATGTACGGTGGCAAGGGCACATGACCGTGCGCCTCGAGCACGCGCGTCAGCAGCACGCCATCGCAGGTTTCGATGGCATATAACCCGAGGGGGGTTTTTTCCAGGACCTGTATGGCCACGCCTTCCGCGAGGTGCAGCCGTGAACCGGGCTGCGGTGATTTACTCGCGCGGAGGTGGACCATCGCCTGAGTCGGCGCCGTGATCCGTTCGATCAGTATCTCGACCCTGCCGCCGGTTTCCTTGCGCGCATAAAGCCGCGCCGGCACCACGCGCGTATCGTTCATGACCAGCAAATCGCCCGGGCGCACCAGTTCGACGAGATCGCGCACCGCACGGTCCGCCAGCCCGCCCATGCCATCGAGGGCTAACAGGCGCGCGGCCGAACGAGCCGCAAGCGGTCGCTGCGCGATCAATTCCGCCGGAAGGTCGTAATCAAAATCTGTGCGAAGCATGCGCGTACTGTAGCGGATCCTGCTCGGACCGAGCGCAGTGGTCGATCCGGTGGGAGGCTTTCTCTATACTGGCGCGCTTTCCCGCGCCGGGATGGCGGAATTGGTAGACGCGCCAGACTCAAAATCTGGTATGGGCAACCATGTGGGGGTTCGAGTCCCCCCCCCGGCACCAACACTGCCTCGCGGCAGTCTTAGCGAGAACGTTCGTTAGCCGTCAAATAGTTGGGCGGAGAAACGCTCGCACGCCGCGAGCCGGCGGCTAACTGAAATCAAATTCATGCCCGACTATTGCCGCTGTGGCATTCAAGCGGGACATTACCCCGCATGAATGCCACCCTCGCCACACCGCTTCTTGCGCCGCGAATTCTGTTGGCGCCAATGGAAGGCATGCTCGACTCCCGGCTGCGTGCGATCATCACGCACGCCACGCGCTATGACTGGTGCGTGACCGAGTTCGTACGCGTCTCTGGCACGCTTCTGCCAAATCGATGCTACACGCGAATTTCGCCCGAGCTTCATCACGGCTCACGCACCCCCGCCGGCACGCCAGTGCGCGTGCAGCTGCTCGGTTCTGACCCAGGGTGTCTAGCTGACAATGCGGCGCGGCTCGTCGCACTCGCCCCGGCGGGCATCGATCTGAATTTTGGTTGCCCCGCGCCGCAGGTTAATCGCCACGGCGGCGGCGCGGTGCTGCTGGACGAGCCAACGCTGCTCTACCGGATAACCTCGCAGGTTAGTCGCGCCATTGCAGGGCGGGTGCCTTTCTCGGCCAAGATGCGTCTCGGCGTCCGCGACAAATCGCGTGCGCTCGAAGCGGCGCAGGCGTTAGCCGAAGGCGGCGCGGAATTGCTTGTCGTGCATGCGCGCACGAAGGAAGAAGCCTATCGACCGCCTGCCCACTGGGAGTGGGTGGCGAGAATCGCGCAGGCAGTGGGCGTGCCGGTGGTCGCTAATGGCGAGATCTGGACAGTCGAGGACTACCTGCGGTGCCGCGAGTTGGGGGGTCAGCAGGATGTCATGCTGGGGCGTGGTGCGGTGGCGGATCCATTCCTAGCCGAACGCATCCGTGATCGGCTGGCCGGCCGCGAGGTGCGAGCCACGGCCTCAGACTGGCCGCGCGTGTTACCCCTGCTGGTCGATTACTGGCAATGTGTGCGTCGCGATCTGGCGCCACGGCACGCACCGGGGCGGATCAAACAATGGTTAAATCTCCTGCGGCGGAACTACCCACAAGGCGAAACCTTGTTCCAGCAGCTCCGGCGGCGTAGCGATGTCACCGAGATCGACGCGCCGATACAGGCGATCGCGCGCGGTCTGGGGCGTGCTGCCATGACGGGCACCGGTGCCCTCGCGTACGCCGTGTAGCGATCTACTCTGCTCGTTCTAGAATTTCGGCGCCTCTGAGAAATGGGCCTGAGAAATGGATCGGTTCGCTTTTAGAAATCAGTGGGCCTTGGTGGCCTTGGTACCGGCATCCCCATGCGCAGAGCTGACCTCTGGCAGCGGTAGTGCTGATCCGTCCGCGTCCTCCGCGGGTGTCAGCACCGACACCTCAATCAGAAGCCCGACTAGCGGATGGTCCAGGTAGTGCAGTTCATCAACGGCCACCTTGCGCGATTCGACCAGTGCAATCGGGGTTTCGTGTTCCTGCACCACGAAACTGGAGGCGAGTTGGAACCCCGTGCTGGCGGGACTGATCCGCACTGACCCTTCCAATAACGCCGTTGCCGGCGCCAAGCTCACCGCTTCGGCGGGCGTCGAGGCCGCCGTGCTCAAGAACACGGCGCGACTGTCCTGTTCGCGTTGGCGCCATCCCGTATGAAAAAGCCTCTCCAGATTTCCGCTGCGCGCCAGCGCTTGATAGGCGCCGGCCAGTCTGAGTTCGTGGGCTGCGAGTGTCTGATAGGCCAGTGGGTCAGCCACTGCCGTCGCGGACGCAGGCGACAAACGCACCGCAGTTGAAAAATCCGGGAGGGTCTTCGCGCTCGACCAGCTACCTGCTTCCTGCTGCACGTAGCGGAAGGCGATGATTTCGACTTGAATCCACTGCGCGGCAGCGGCGGGTCCAGCCGCGCACGCGAACACGAGTAGCGGGATCAAGCAACGATCAAGGCGCAGTCTCATCTCCAGTTATCCCAGGCTCCGTAACAGCTTTTCGATTTCCGCAAACCGACTTCCGGCATCCGGCATGTCGAGGCGCAAGCGTAGGCGCTCAGGTCCCTCCATGCGATACTTGTTGCCGGCTTGAATCAGTTTAATGACCTTCGCCGGATCGACATCCGGCTGGGCACGGAATTCCACCACCCCGCCCTGCCGGCCGAAATCGATACGCTTGATGCCAAGCCGCGCGGCCGCGATTTTCAAGCGCGTGACGCGGAACAGATTATGAATCGGCTCTCGGAATTCGCCAAAGCGATCGATGACTTCTTCCTGGAGCCCTTCGAGATCCTGCTCATCTGACGCGCTCGCAATCCGTTTGTACAAAATTAATCGCGCGTGGACATCCGGCAGATAATCCTCCGGTAATAGCGCCGGAATATGCAATTCTATTTCCGTGCCGTGCGACTCCTGATCCTCCAGGTTCGGCGCTCGTCCGGCCTTCAGCGCGGTCACGGCTCGATTCAGGAGTTCGGTATACAGGCCGAAGCCGATTTCCTGGATATGCCCGCTTTGCTCATCCCCGAGGATCTCACCAGCACCGCGGATCTCCATGTCATGCGTGGCTAACGTAAAGCCTACCCCCAGATCTTCCATGGCCTCCAGTGCGTCCAGACGCTTAACCGCATCGGCAGTAATGGATTTGCGCGGCGGTACGATCAGATACGCATAGGCCCGATGATGGGAACGCCCCACTCGTCCGCGCAGCTGATAGAGTTGCGCCAATCCAAACTTGTCGGCGCGATTGATGAGCATCGTGTTCGCACTGGGCACATCAATGCCGGTCTCGATGATGGTCGTGCAAACCAGCACATTGCACCGACGATGATAGAAATCCAGCATGACTTGTTCGAGATCGCGCTCACGTAACTGGCCGTGCGCGAACTGCACGCGCGCTTCGGGCACCAGCGCGGCGATTTTTTCCGTGAGCTTCTCGATCGTCTCCACCTCGTTGTGGACAAAATAGACCTGACCACCGCGGGCGATCTCGCGCAACACCGCCTCGCGCACGAGCTCGTCGGACCATTCATAGATGAAGGTCTTGATCGCCAACCGTTTCGAGGGCGCAGTGGCAATCACCGACAACTCGCGGGTGCCCGCCAAGGCCATGTTCAAGGTGCGCGGGATGGGGGTTGCAGTTAAGGTGAGGATGTCGACTTCCGTGCGCAAGGATTTTAATTGTTCTTTCTGGCGAACCCCGAAGCGATGCTCTTCATCAATGATCGCGAGGCCGAGGTTCTTGAATTTCAGATCCCTGCTGAGCAGCTTATGGGTTCCGATAACGATATCGACCGTGCCATCCGCGAGGCCCGCGCGCGCACCGCGCGTGGCTTGCGCATCACTGAACCGGGATAATTGCTCGATCTTCACCGGCCAGTCGGCGAAGCGATCGCGGAAGGTCTGGTAGTGTTGCTGCGCGAGCAAGGTGGTCGGCACCAACACGGCAACCTGGCACCCATCGCTGACGGCAACGAACGCTGCGCGCATGGCCACCTCCGTCTTGCCGAACCCGACATCGCCACAGATCAAACGGTCCATTGGCTGCGAACGCTGCATGTCGGCAATCACGGCCTCGATCGCGGCGGCTTGATCGGCGGTTTCCTCGAACGGGAAACCCTGCTCGAACGTCAGATATGAATCGCGCTCAAGCTTGAACGCGTGGCCGACCCGGGCCGCACGCTTGGCGTGGAGCTCAAGCAATTCCACTGCCACGTCGCGAATGCGCTCGGCAGCGCGCCGGCGCGCCTTATCCCACTGGCCGCTGCCGAGCTTGTGCAACGGCGCATGCTCGGGATCAATGCCCGTGTAACGGCTGATGAGCCCGAGCGACGACACCGGAATGTAGAGTTTGTCGCCATCCGCGTATTCAAGCTTGATGTATTCATTGGCGATATCGCCCGCCGTCAACACTTCAAGGCCGAGAAAGCGTCCGATGCCATGGTGCTCATGCACCACCGGCGCGCCGACCCGCAGTTCGGCGAGACTCCGAACGATCGCTTCGGAATCGATATTGCTCCGTCGTCGGCGTCGCCGTTGCGCGGCACGTTCACCAAACAGTTGGCTCTCGGTAATCAGCGCCAGCGGCGGATCTTCGATCTCCACGCCTTCGGCTAACGGCGCCACCGCCAGCCCCAGTTTACAATCCCCGTTCAGAAACTCCTGCCACGAGGTGAGTTGTTTGAGCGGCACACCATGGCGGCCAAATAGCTCCGCAATGGTCTCGCGGCGACCGGTGGATTCCGCGACGATTAGCACTCTTCCGGGGTAGCGCTCGATGTATTGAATCACCGCGCCCAAGGGCTCGCGCGCGCGAATGTCGATCGGCAAGCGTATTGCGGGGCGCGTGGCGAAACGCACCCCCTGTGCGCGATCGAGCCACTCCTCACCACCCAGCGCAATGCGCGGATAGGCGGCCAACCGCTCCATGATTTCCGGCCACTTGAGGAACAGCGCCGAGGGCGGCAACAGGGGCCGTTCGAGGTCGTGGCGCAGTTGTTCGTAGCGGGCTTCAACCGTGTGCGTGAAAGCCTCAGCGCCACTGGAGACCATGCCGTCGAGCAAAAACAAGGTATCTGCGGGAAGGTAGTCGAACAACGTCGAAACGGATTCGAAAAACAGCGGCAGATAGTATTCAATCCCCGCCGGCGCGAGCCCGTTGCTGACGTCTTCAAAGATCGGGCTCGCCGCCGGTCGACCCGCGAAACTCAAGCGCCAGTTGCGCTTGAAGACAGCGATCGCTTCAGGGGTCAGCGGGACCTCGCGCGCCGGTAACAACTCGATCTTGTCGACCTGGGTCGACGACCGCTGAGTCTCGACATCGAACAAACGCAAAGACTCGATGTCCTGATCAAAGAGATCGATCCGAAACGGTTGCGGCGCTCCCATCGGAAAGACATCGATGATGGAACCGCGGATCGCGAAATCCCCGTGATCCATCACCTGAGACGTGTGGCGATAGCCGCCCTCCTGCAAGCGCATTCGGAACGCTTCGCGATCGAGGCGCTCGCCAGCGTGCAACAGAAAGCTTTGGCCCTGCAGCCATTGCCGGGGCGGCAAGCGGTGCAGCAGAGTGCCCACCGAAATGATGAGGCACCCTTGCCGGTACGTTGCCAGGCGACTCAAGGTCGCAATGCGTTCCGAAATGATGTCCTGGAAGGGACTGAAGCGGTCGTATGGCAACGTTTCCCAATCCGGCAAGTGCAGAACCTGAATTTCCGGCGCGAAAAACGGCAATTCCGCATCGTACTGCACGGCCGCCGCAGAATCGGGGCATACCAGTACGGTCAGTCCAGAGTGGCGACGCACCGCCTCCGCGATCGCGACTGAACGCCCCGCGCCGAACAACTGAGTCCAGTACCGCATGGACTCGCCGCGCGCGGGCGGTGTAGGCGACAGTGGACTCAAGCGGACGGTGTCATCCATGGGGATTCAACGTTTGGGTGGACAGTTGGGTTTGAATAATACGGCGCGTTCCAGGCGTTTTGGGTGAAGACATGTTTGACCAAGCGTTCACGCGTTCGCCGACGCTATTTCGTCGATGATGGCCGCCAGCGCGGCAGCAGGGTCGCTGGCGCGCGTGATGGGTCGGCCAATCACGAGATAATCCCCGCCGGCTTGTACCGCAAAGGCCGGCGTTGCGGTCCGTTGTTGATCATCGAGACTGGCGTTGGAGGGTCGAATGCCTGGCGTCACAGTGAGAAAGGGCGTGCCGCATTCGGACTTGACTGCCGCAATCTCCTGCGGCGAACACACGACGCCATCGAGACCACAATCGCGCGCAAGGCGGGTGAGGCGCAACACTTGAGCGGCTGGAGAATCGACAACCCCTAATACGCTAAGTTCAGCCGCATTGATGCTCGTCAGGACTGTGACGCCAATCAACAGCGGGCGCGGCGTGTACGCATTCAAACTGTCACGCGCCGCGTGCAGCATCTCGCGTCCGCCGCTGAGATGGACATTGAGCATCCACACGCCAAGCTCTGCGGCGGCCTTAACCGCCGCGGCAACAGTGTTCGGAATATCGTGATACTTGAGATCCAGGAATACGCGCCGTCCGCGCGCGACCAGCGTGCGCGCGATGGCCGGGCCTTCGCGCGTGAAAAGTTCCTTGCCGACTTTCACCGCATAGTCCGCATTGCCCAGACGCTCGACCAGCGCCAGTGCTTCAGCGCTAGTCGAATGGTCTAGCGCCACGATAATTCGGTTGGCGCCACTCATTCGCCTTCGATTCCCTGAATCGGTTTAATCTTGTTCCAGGCTTTACAGCCCGGACACTGCCAGTAGACGGAGCGGCCCGCGAACCCGCACTGCCCGCATTTATAGGTGGCTTTGGTGGCAATCAAACGCACCGTAGTTTCTTTCAGAATTAAAAGATCATCGCGCGGCTCTCCGCTCACGCCTTGCAGCGAATAGTCAATCAGACGCTCAATGCCCTTGAGTGTCGGTCTGATCTTGAGTTCCTCCACCACGTAGCGCTTGGCGATATCGACGCCCTCGTTCTCCTCGATTAACTGGGCCACCGCCAGCATTGGCGAAGTGCCGGCGCGAAGCCTTGCCAGATGTTCCAGATAATCCCTGAGTTCCTCCATGCGATCGAGTTCCCGGTAGCATCTAGACAACGGAACGATGACCTCGGTCACCATATCGATGTCCTGATGTTCGATCCGCTTGAGCGCGTGAATCGCACGTTCGAACTCTCGATTACCGATGGCGATCGCCGCGCTCATTAGACTGGCACGCGCACACTTTCGATC
>JAYTEX010000194.1:0-2028 GCA_043734785.1 Pseudomonadota bacterium
GGACTTTGATGACATCGACTACTTCACTCACGCCGATTTGCTTTACGACCTCGCCGGGCAACTGGTGCAGCATCTGTTGGGCTACCTCTCCGAAGACGAAACCCGTAGCGTGCTGGATCGGGATCGGCGGTTGATTGCAAGGGAAATCCATGCGCAGATGATGGCGCACTTTTGGGAGCAGGCGACCTCGTATGAGGTACAGGTCAGCCGTGGTTTCACCGAATTGAAACCATGCAACTACACCGCCACGGCGGGCCAGACGGCACACCACTTCCGGGAAACTCTAGTTGAGATGAGCCGCATCAAGCAGATGCTTTTCGGCGGCTTTGAGCGTTGTCTTTATCCGCTGCAGAAATTCGACTCGGACACCGAGCGCCGTTTTTGTATCATCCTCGAGCGTGATGCGCTGAAGTGGTTCAAACCGGCGAAAGGGCAGTTCCAGATTTACTACAAGCTCGGAACCGAACAGCCGGAGTACGTTCCTGACTTTGTCGCCGAAACGGATTCGACCATTTATATGGTGGAAACCAAGGCCCGTACCGACGTCAACACGCAGGAGGTGCAGGCCAAGGCGGATTCAGCGGCGCGCTGGTGCAAGCACGCGTCAGACCATGCAGCCGAGGTCGGCGCCAAGCCGTGGAAGTACCTGCTTTTGCCTCACGATGAAATGGCCGAGTCGAAGCGGCTATCGGACTATCTGCGCTTTGAGGTGAAGAGGTAGTTCAACCTCGTAGACGACACCGGTTTCAAGACCAGTGGCTGATCATCAGTCTGATCTATCCGCCTAAGCGAAAGTCAGTTGAAGTGACGCCCCAGGGCTCGCTGTTTTAGCAGTTGCCTTGATGTGTGTGACACGCGCACCGCAGTGATCTTTGACCGCATTCGCCACCATCGAGCGATGGCAGAAATTCGAGTCGGCCTCGAAGCAAAGTAGCGCGCAGTTTGACGCTGCCGCCAAAGACGAAAGCTCGGCGATGGCATCGTCTTGCGTCTTGAGGTACTTCATGAACCCTTCCGTGTAGCGCTTCCAGTTGCTGTCTTCGCGGTAGCGGTCGCGCACGGGCTTCGGGCAGCCCAGTTCCACCATGTGAACATATTCGCGACCTGAGAGGTTCAGCACGTTTGCAAGAGCCTTCTTCGAGAAGCCGGGCTTGCGGGACAGGGGCAGCTCTCGGACGTCGACAATCGTGTCGATGCCGTGCTCGGCGAGCAACGACATAAACGCGTCGATATCAAGTCCTTCGTAGCCGATGGTGAAAACAGTCATTCTGGTAGCCCCTTTAAGACGACATTTTAACGGATGAGGGATACGCTTGGGAACTTTGATACGATCAAAAGTGCCCTCTTTGCATGCTGGCAACTTCAGTGCAGCAGAGCATTGATTCGTCGCGCGCGAACTTGTTTCTCCGTTCTCAGTCGCCGGCGCCAGAGCAACTTATTTTTCGCACCCACGGGCCGCAATTGCGCGTAAATGCGGAGAAGTGAGTCGTGAACGCTCGCGAGGCAAACAGAGAACAGAGAAAGAAACGGGCGGAAGGTGCCACCCAAAACGGGGTCGGTGACAGATGGGCGCTCGCGAGGAAAGCGCGCGAAACCGCGCCAACACTCGCGTTCCGGGCAAAAAAAAACCCAACCGATAAGAGTTGGGATTTTAAATATTGGTGGAGGCGACGGGAATCGAACCCGAGACGATATTCATTAAATCAATTGCTTAGTGCCCTGTTGTGACGGTGCTGTGCCAAAATTTCCTCTACGCGATCCCCGCCACGCTGATTAACATTGGGAATCCACCGAGCATAGGCCTTCAAAGTTTGCTGAAGGCTTTGATGTCCCATCTGCCGTGAAACCCAGAATGGATCTTCGCCTGCCGATAGCATGACACTTGCGTAAGTGTGGCGCGTCTCATAGAGTCGTCGCGCTCGAATTCCGGCGCGTTTTAATGTGGGAAGCCACGCGGTTTTGCGGATTGGGCAGGCATCCGACCAGGGCTCATTTAGACGTGGGTTGAAAAAGATTTCTTGCCCCTGG
>JAYTEX010000195.1:0-2961 GCA_043734785.1 Pseudomonadota bacterium
GGCACGGTGACCACCAGCACGACTTTTCCCTGAACGCTCTCGCTGCGGATGTCTACCCGCACGGGGACGTTGAATTCATTCGCGCAGCGAGTGGCAAGGTCCGCAGACAGCTTGTCGGGCTGGGGCACGCCGGCTATTTGCCAGGGCAGGAAAAAGTCTTCCTCGTCGCGCACGACGCCCAGCAGCAAGGTGCCACCCTGCAAGCCCGGCTCGTTGGCAAACGCGCACACGGTTTCCATAACCGACCGGCCGATCTCGCTGCCGCGTTTGGCCTCGATACGCTCGTGTTCATCGAGCGCATTGAGTTGCTCCAGCCAGTACAGCGCGCCCGTGGTCGGCTCACTCATCCCACGGGCCTCCAAATAACGAAACCCGCCGGGGTGCGCATCGTGGCGAGGCGTGGCGGGTGTTGTTGGGCTGCACCAAGCCCGCATCACCTGCGTTCGGCAGCCTCACCGCACCACCTCACCCAGCAACTCGAGGATTTCCCTCTCCAGCGTACGCAGATCAGCCTCTATGGCTTCCAGCGGACGCGGCGCTGTGTATTTGTAGAAGTGCCGGTTGAATGGAATCTCGAAGCCCAGCCGCGTCTTGGCATGGTCGATCCAGGCATCCGGAACATGCGGACGCACTTCCCGCTCGAAGTAGGCGGCGCAATGGCCGTGCACTGCCGATACCAGGCGTCCATTGGGAGCGTCCCGGCCATAACCAATCGGCGCTGGTAGCAAAAAGTCCTGCGGCAGAGGTACGTTTTCGGTATCGCGTAATTCCGTGTCTGGTTCCGGAGCACCTTTCGGGTCATCTTTCTCGCGGCAGATGTCGGCGGTTTCATCGCGTTCACTTAGGGCGCTGAAAATGGCTTTGCGGACCGGCGCGCTTACTTTCAGGTCCGCTTGCTCCAGCCTCGTATCGAGTGCTTTGGCGAACGCTCGCCGGTCCTTGTAAAGCACAGCTCCATCCATAGCAGTAAGTGCCGCGACGATTTTCCACTGCTGTTCGGCGCCAGCGGCCTCTTCCGCCGCGACCTCAGCCTTATCCTTGCGCTTTCGACTTTCGGCCAGTGCCTTGAAGGCTGGTTCCTCCTCCAACAGAGCAATGCGCTCGGCGCTGGCCTGGAAATTCAGACGCAACGGCCGTTCGACCGTGAGCTTGATGTAGCCGAACTCGCGATTGTCGAAGATACGCACCTGATCGCCGGACTGAAACGTGGCATACAGCCGGGTGACGTCGGCGATCTGCGCTTCGCTCATTTCGTTGCGTTTATTGCCGAGGCTCTTGCGCATCTTCTGGCTCATGGCCGTGGCATCGATAAGCTGCACCTTGCCGCGCCGGTGCGCCGCCTTGCGGTTGGTGACGATCCATACGTAAGTCAGGATGCCCGTGTTGTAGAACATCTGGTCCGGCAGTCCGATGATGGCCTCCAGCCAGTCGCTCTCAATCACCCAGCGCCTGATTTCACTTTCGCCAGAACCAGCGTCACCCGTGAACAATGGCGAGCCGTTAAAAACAATGCCGATGCGCGTGCCGTCAGCATCAGCAGGGCGCATCTTGCGCATCATGTGCAGCAGGAACAGCAACGAGCCGTCATTGATGCGCGGCAAGCCCGGACCGAAGCGGCCATTGAAGCCCAAGTCACCATGCTCCGTGTTCACCACGGTGGCCTGGCGCTTCCACTCCACTCCGAAAGGCGGATTGGCCAGCATGTAATGGAATCTGTGATTGGGGAATCCGTCGCGCGTTTTCCCGTCGCCAAGCGTATCGCCGAAGACGATGTTGCTGGGGTCTTCGCCCTTGATCATCAGGTCTGAGCCGCATATGGCGTGCGACTCGCCGTTGTATTCCTGGCCGAACACCTTGAGCGTGAGGTCAGGCGCAAAGCCATCGCGCTTTGCGTATTCCTCGGCCACGGTCAACATGCCTCCCGTGCCGCAACATGGGTCATACAGCGTCCGGATGATGCCAGGTTGCGTCAGCGTAGCATCGTCAGGCGCAAAGAGAACATGCACCATCAGGCGTATGACTTCGCGCGGCGTGAAATGGTCTCCCGCCTCTTCGTTGGCCTGCTCGTTGAAGCGCCGCACCAGGTCTTCAAAGACGTAACCCATGGCCGTGTTGGATACTGCCTGTGGATGCAGGTCGGCCGCAGCAAATGCCTTTACCACTTCGAACAAGGCATTCGCGTCTTCAAGTTTTTGGATTTCTTTCTCGAATTCGAAACGCTCCAGGATTTCGCGCGCCTGGCTGCTGAAGCCTTTGATAAAAGCAACCAGATTCGGCGCCAGATCGTCGGGTGCACCCAGCAGCTTGGTGAATGTAAAGCGGCTGGTGTTGAAGAAACTCAAGCCGAATTTGTGCTTGATGGTTTTTTCAATTGTGGCGTCGTCGAGCTTTCTGGCTTTAAGCCGCGTGTGCTCCTTCAGCACGGCGTCCTTGGTGGGCTCTAGCACGCAGTCGAGGCGGCGCAGAACGGTCAACGGAATCATCACGCGCCGGTACTGCGGTGGGCGATAAGGGCCGCGCAGCTTGTTCGCGATGGACCAGATGAAGGTGATCAGTTCTTGTTGGGTCATCGGACGGGGATGGAACGTTAGGTCGACATGCGCGAGAGATGCGCGGACCGTTCAGCATTTTCAGTATACGGGAGCACCGATGCGGGCACGCGGTTTGCCGACAGTCCGCACGGGCACAACACGCGGCGACATTTGCATCTGCATCTCGGGCTGGCGTTATGCCCCGTGGCGCGGGCAGTTCTATCGCCGGAGAGGGCTTGACCTACAGCGGGAATCGCGAGTTTGGCAATGTCGCAGCAGGCGTGATGCACCCGCCGACGACCAGCATTGTCACTGCGGCGGTACTCGTTTCCCCGCCAGGGTAGTCGCCGCAATCGCCGCCAGAATCAGTGCCCCGCCCCAATAAACGGCGGTGGCAGGCAACTCGCCGTGCACCATCCAGACCCACAAG
>JAYTEX010000196.1:0-2782 GCA_043734785.1 Pseudomonadota bacterium
AACGAGCACGCGATTGTCGGCAACAACATCAGCTTTATGCTGATGCTCGAATATGGCTCGCCGGCCCAGCAAGCGGTTTGGGTGGAGCCGCTCGCAACCGGCCAGAAATTCTTCGGCTTCGGTATCACCGAGCCCAAGCATGGGTCGGATGCGACGCACATGGAAACCACAGCGGTGCGCGACGGCGGCGCCTGGCGGATCAATGGCGAGAAAACCTGGAACACCGGCATTCACACTGCCGAAGCGGATCTGATTTTTGCGCGCACCAGCGGCAAGACCGGTGACGCGGCGGGGATCACGGCGTTCCTGGTGCCGACGGCTGCACCCGGATTCAAGATCGAGGAGATGCTCTGGACTTTCAAAGCGCTGGGCGCTGGTGCACCGGTTGCGCGCGGGCGCCTTCACACTTGATTTTCCTGCCTTGACCACTCACTTGAGGGCAACCGTGGTCAATAGTGCAGCCGGGATCACGTCAAGCCCGCGCGGTTAATCCTTTAAGTTCGCCGCTGCTAGGCGGTACCGCCTGCGCCGCCAGTTCGTCCGGCAGAACCCGTCCGGCAAAGTAAAAGTGCACTGCCGCCCAAATGTTGAACAGCGACGCTAGAAACAGGGCGTAGCGGAGCGAATCGACGCCGTATCTCGCGTGCAGCAGATCGCTCACAATGCCAACGAACTGAGGGCCGGCACCAAGCCCGATGATGTTCACGATAAACAGAAATACTGCGGCGGCAACTGCGCGCATGCGCAAGCCCACCAGGCTCTGGGTCTGCGCTAAACAGGTGCCTTGCCAAAAATTGCCGAGCAGGAAGGGCACGATCATGAACCACAATGCGTGCGCCGGACTGGTCGCGAAAAACACGCCATAGGCGAAGGGAAGCGTCGCGATGATCGCTATACAGACGATCCAGACCGCCCAACGTTTATCGCGCTGGCCGACACGATCCGCAAGATACCCGCCGAGCACGATGCCGATGCCCCCGGCAATCCCGATGATCAACCCGAGTGCCGTACCCACCGCACCTGAGCTCATGCCGTGCGAGCGCATCAGGAAGGCCGGCATCCAGATAATCCAGGAATAGCCCACGAATGCGGTCAAGCCGCCACCCAGCGCCAAATGAATAAAGGCTCGCTTGCCGCGCAGATGGCGCACTGTCTCGCTCAACGTTGGCTGTGTGGCTGCGGCAGCACGTTGCTCTACTTGCCCGCGCACCGGTTCACGCACAGTGAACCGCACGATGAGGGCAAGCACCAGCCCCGGGAAGCCCACGACGAAGAATGCCCAGCGCCAACCGAAGTACTCGTTGATCCAACCACCAGCCAGGAAGCCAAACAGAATGCCTAGCGGAATGCCCATCGCGTAGATACCGAACGCGGTGGCGCGTCGCTCGGGCGGATAGTAGTCCGACAAGATCGCGTTCGCTGGCGGCGTACACCCGGCCTCGCCGATACCGACGCCGATACGCGCCGCGAGTAGCTGCCAGAAGTTCGTGACCAGGCCGGACATCACGGTCATGCCACTCCACAAGGCCAGGGAGACGGCAATGACGTTACGCCGATTGGCGCGATCCGCGTAGCGTGCGATCGGAATGCCTAAGGTCGCGTAGAACATCGCGAACGCGAAACCGGACAAGAGGCCCAACGCGCTGTCCGATAACTGCAGCTCCCTTTTGATATCCTCGAACAGGATCGCCAGGATCTGGCGATCGATGAAGTTGAAGGTATAGACGACCACCAGCACGCCGAGGACATACCGACGGGTGCTGTGATCTGGCGCTGGCGATTCTTGCATGGTGGGCAAGCCTGACCGGTGCACGTTTGATTATCAAGTCTCGGCACAGGTCGGCGGCATCGTTGATCCCCAATTGGCTTGACCGTGCGCGTGCAGCGGTGCAGTGTACTGGGCGTGAACAACGGCACCCACAGCCCCCTTCCCGGTGCCCTGCACGCAGACGCCGATATCTCGGCGCGCACGATCGGGCATTACGACGCGCGCGCCCAGTTTTATTGGGACGGCACCCACTCACACGATGTCAGTCAAAACGTAGCGGCCCTGCTGGAGGCTATCGAAGGCACGCCACCGTGGACAATCCTCGATTTCGGCTGCGGCCCTGGGCGCGATCTCAAAACCTTCCAGACCCTTGGCCACCACGCGATCGGGCTCGAGGGCGCTCGACAGTTCGTGACAATGGCGCGCGCCTACAGCGGTTGTGAGGTCTGGCATCAGGATTTTCTGGCGCTCGACTTGCCGCCGGCCAGGTTCGATGGCGTCTTCGCCAACGCCTCGCTGTTCCATGTCCCGAGTCAGGCCTTGCCCCAGGTGTTGTTGCGCCTACGCGCCACGCTCAAGCCGGGCGGGATCCTGTTTACCTCGAATCCGCGCGGTCACGACCAGGAAGGTTGGCACGGCGAACGCTATGGGAGCTATCACAGCTGGGCGCGCTGGCGCGACTTTCTCACCCAAGCGGGCTTTAACGAAATCCAACACTACTACCGACCACCGGGGCTGCCAAGAGACGAGCAGCCCTGGCTCGCAAGCGTATGGCGAACCTAGTCCGCAGACCTCAAACGGCGGAGACCGCGCCGGACGGATTTCACTCGCGCGCGTGGGCCGCGACGCTGGCGCGACCACGAACATAGGATCTAAAACCATGGCAGCAGAAGGGAGTGGCGTCGCGCGCTCGACGCTCGGTCAAGCGCTGGATTGCGACCCACTGGAAACCTTGGAATGGCTCGACTCACTCGATGCGGTCGTGCGCGACGCGGGCAGTGACCGGGCGCAATT
>JAYTEX010000197.1:0-26100 GCA_043734785.1 Pseudomonadota bacterium
AGCACAAGTTAGTCGCCCTATGGATCGTAGCCATCTGCGACTTTCGATTGACGCGCCATTTCACCACCACGTCACAATTCCGGTACACAATCCGTTGAATGTTGGAGCGCTGGTAGCGATTCTAGGTTCAGCAGCCTCACAACCCTAACCCCCAGCACCACCCCATGACCACCCGCACGAAAATTGTATTAGTCGCCGGCGCCCGTCCCAACTTCATGAAGGTCGCGCCTATCATCCGCGAATTGCGCAAACACGAAGACGCCTTCGACTGGAGTTTGGTGCACACCGGCCAGCACTACGATCACGGCATGAGCGATGTTTTCTTTCAGGAACTCGGGATCCCAGAACCGAATTTCCACATGGGCGCAGGCGGCGGATCGCACGCCGAGCAAACTGCCCGCATCATGGTGGCATTCGAGAAGTACTGCGAAGCGCAGAAACCCGATCTCGTAATGGTAGTGGGGGACGTGAATTCCACACTCGCATGTTCTATTGTCGCCAAGAAGCTGAACATCAAAGTCGCACATGTGGAAGCTGGCTTGCGCAGCGGCGACATGCGAATGCCGGAAGAGATTAATCGAATGGTGACAGATTCGATTTCGGATTATTTCTTTGTGACAGAACCGAGCGGAGTGGAAAATCTACAACGCGAGGGGAAAGCCGCCTCGCAAGTATTTTTTGTGGGGCACGTGATGATCGATAACCTGTTTTTCCAACTGGAGAGCTTGAAACATACCGACGTCTCCAGCTATCCCACCAATGCAATTAAAAACCAGGTTTTCGAATATGGGGTCGTCACTTTGCACCGGCCTGCCAATGTGGATGACGAACCGACGCTGCGCCGAATCATAGAAGCACTTTCGAGCATTGCGACGCGCTTACCGCTGATATTCGCCGTGCATCCACGAACGGCCAACAGTCTCGACAGGTTTGGCATCACCCTGCCGGAAGGGATCATTCAGACAAAACCGTTGCCCTATATGGAATTCCTGAATTTATGGAAAGACGCACGCCTGATCCTCACGGATAGCGGTGGAATTCAGGAAGAAAGTACTGCGCTTGGCGTTCCTTGCATAACCCTCAGAGAAAACACCGAGAGGCCTGTAACGGTCAGTGAAGGAACCAATGTGTTAGTCGGATCCAACCCGGCCGCGATTGTCAGTTATGCCAACAGGATTCTCAACGGCACCGTTTCGTTCGTCGACCGTCGCCCCGCACTCTGGGATGGCACCGCTGCGGTGCGTATTGTCAATGAGATGAGTGCCTTTTGCTTTTGAGAGTACCGCCCACCGCAGGATCGGAAGTCCGGCACGTCATCCGCTGCATCCAAATCTGCGCACGCACGGAAGCCGATCGTACGCGGCCGGGATGGCCTGATGTCATCATCTAAATCGGACATTCTGGTAGTCGTGCTGAGCCAAGGTCTTGCCGCCGCCGGCTTGCTCATAGGTATGCGGATGCAGACGGAATTTATCACGCCGGAAATTTTTGGCGCTGCCGCGCTGATGGTGGGATACGCAGCGATTTGTATCGGACTGGTGAGCACACCTTACCTCCAGGCAGCATTGCGCTTTTACCCCGAGTTTGCCTCGCGCAATCGCGAGCGTGCGCTGAAACGTCATGTGGTGGGTCTCGTATCTTCAAGGATGCGACTGGTCCTCATTGCGACGGTCATGATTGGCGGCGTGCTTTGCGCACTGCGCGAAATGTCTTTTTGGCAAGTTGGGCTTATCGCCGTCATTTCCAGTGTTGACGTATACCGGGCGGTTGAACTTGCGTTCTTGAATGCGTCCCGCAAACAGAACAGTTATGGCGCGTGGACTGTCTATGAAGCATGGTCGCGTCCCCTTATGGCCGTTCTTTTCGTGCATCTATTCGGCGCTAGCGTGGAAGCAGTGCTTAGCGGATATGCGTGTGCCTCATCGATAAGCTTACTGATCTATCTGGCAATTCAAGGATCACTGACCGTGAATCCCACAATCGAGGAGTTGCACCCAGATACGATTGAGCAGCTTGCGGATATCCGAAAATACGCGAAGCCCCTATTCCCAATGGGCTTGGTGGGAATCATAAGCTCCTTGAGCGATCGCTACGTGGTGGGTGGACTCCTTGGCCTACACGAAGCCGGCATATATTCGGCCGTTGCGGGACTTATTAGCAGACCATTTTTGATGACGCAGAATGCCATTGAGCTTGCTGTGCGGCCACACTATTTCAATGCGGTTTCCACTCAGGACGTCGCCAAGGAACGGCAGATTTATACCCACTGGCTGATGTTCAATGCCGGCGCTGGAGCCTCTATCGTAGTATTGCTGCTTCTCTGTCAGGATTCATTGGTTCAGCTCCTGCTCGGCAAGTCTTATGCGGAAGGCGGCGCACTGATCCCGCTACTCGGAATTGCACAATTCTTCGTAATGGTGACCTATAACCTGAACGCCTACCTCTATGCACACAAACATACCAGGGACATTTTCAAACTCGCGGCCGTGAACGCGCTCATCGCGTTAATCTGCTTAACCTTGGCTGGCCATTATTGGGGGCTCAGGGGAATCGCTGCTGCCACCGTCCTGTACTATTTTTTGCTACTAATAATGACGGCACTCTGCGTCGGCGCGCGCCTGCGCCACCGTCGGATTGTTTGACGGGGAAATTATGCGCGTTTTACTGATTGCGAGTGAGCCTGGCCTCGATTCAATGGAAAAGCACACATTAATCGCGCTCAAGAATCTCGGCCATGAGGTAGCACACTTCAATACCCAGAAGCTGACGGGTTTCGGCAAGCGAATGAATAATGCAATGTTCAGCTTGCTGCGCCTGGCCATTCGCGAACCGGAACGGATCTCGGAGAAATCCCTGCTGCGCTTGGTGGGGGAAACAGCGCCCGACTTGATCATTGTGTTGTTGGCTAACAACGTATCACCGAAAACAATTGCGGCCATCCGAAAACAATGGCAAGGCAAAATAGTTGCGTGGTGCCAAGACGCGCTGGTGAATTTAGGGCGACAATATTTGATCGGGGCCGAATACGACCATATTTTTGTTAAGGACCATTATATGGTGGATTTTCTTAGCAATATGGTTGGTCATCCCAGCGTGCACTATCTACCGGAAGCCTGTAATCCTGCGATTCATCGCACCCTCGTCGCATCGCCGGAAGAAGCACGTGATTACGCCTGCGATATTTCAACTTTCGGCTCACTTTACTACTACCGCCAAGCAGTTCTCGAAAATCTGCTGGCCTATGACTTGAAAGTCTGGGGGCCCGTGCCTGATTGGCTGGTCCGAAAACTCGGAACGCGCCATTTAGGCCGGTCTATTTTTGAGGATGAAAAATGCAAAGCAATCTCTGTGACAAAGATCACACTTAACACTTTGCATTATGGAGAAATCGCCAGTCTAAATTGCCGAGCTTTCGAAGTTGCCGGGTGTGGTGGGTTTCAGTTGATGTCCTATTCCTCGGCAGCGGCGGCGCACTTCGTGCCTGATCAGGAATTGGTGATGTACCGTAACCGAAAGGAAATGGTCGAGCAGATAGACCACTATCTCGCGCGCCCCGAGAAGCGACGCGCAATTGCGGCCGCCGGCCAGGCGAGGGCACACCATGAGCACACCTACGAAAAGCGTCTCTCGCAATTAATCGCGACGAGCACGGCCTGATGGTAATGGCTGAGGCATCAAGCCGAACTATGCTCACCGGCATTCTTCAGTGGCTTATTTTGTCGCTTACATTCATCGTTGTAGTGCTATTTGCGGGTTCGGTCATTTCGCAAGTGCCCTTTGAGCGAACTATCTTTCAGCTACTTTTCTTTCCACTGTGTTCGTTCGCATACTTGGTATTGACGCGGGATCCGCGTTACCGACTGCTCGCATTTTTCATGTTGGTGTACTACGCGCTTTTCGGATTACTTGATCTCGTCTTGATGTTCACAGCATCGCAATATCAAATATACGAAACGGCGCTCAAAATTCCGAAAACCCAACTCGCCGATTTTATAATTCTTCTCGGTGGGGGGGTGCTTCTCGGTATGTATTGCCTGACCGTCAGCGTCTGGCGCAAGAACGCTAAATTGGCTAGCGTAACCGTCTGGAAGTACGGTCCCTCGCTGCTGATTGGCGCGATTTCCTGGATGATTGGCATCTGGTGCTATTTCATCGTGCAATTCGTCTATGGAGTCAAGGGCCCCGCCCACGTGGGTCTAGTCTCGCTTGTAATATCCAATCTTTACTATCTTGCGCTGCTCGGCGATGTGATTATGGTAGTAACGGCACTCAAACACCCTGGACGACGGGCGCCGTGGGTATTCATCGCGATCATGATAGGAGTCGAGTACTCCCTCGGGTTTGCCGGCAACATCAAGGAAGTTTCATATCGGCTGCTGGCGCTGATTTTGATCGCGCAGTATTTCGCGAAAGGTAAAGTCAATCTAAAGCTGATTCTGTTGATCGTCGTCAGCTTCGTGCCATACCAGGCACTCTTCAATGTCTATCGCGAACAAGTCATCCAGGTCCGTAATGCCTCTGTGATGGAGGCAGCGAGTTCTGCTCGTCAGAGTACGGATACTGTGCTTGCCAAATTCGCCAAAGAACGAGATTCGATGATGAAGAGCACGTTCATCATGTTGGATCGCACCGATAGCAGGAAATATGTAGAAATTATTACCCAGAAAACCGGCGTAACAGTGCCGTTCCAGGACGGGTATACGTTGAAACTCCTCGCCTATGCGTTTATTCCCGGGATGCTATGGCCGGGAAAGCCGCAGATTTCGACGGGAATACTGATGAACAAAACCTTCAAACTTTCGGATTCCAAACTTACGTTCGTGCCATCAACGATGCTCGGAGAGTTCTACTGGAATTTTGGCGTCATGGGTGTGATCGTCGGTATGGTGTTCCTTGGCACGTTGTTCGCGGCGATCAACTGCTTGTGCTTAAAAAATGATAATTTCAGTACAGTGGGGATGCTCACAGTGCTAGTGGCCACGTATTTCCTCGTTGCGAGATTTGAAGCGAGTGTTGGTTCCCAGTTCAGTCAGTTCATCCGGGTTACGGTAATCCTATTCGCGGTTGACGCAATCATGGGCTTGGCTGGCGGGAGGCAATTAAGGACTGCGGATGGCACAACGGAAACGCAAGCCCGTACCCCAAGATACGCCAATATAATGCGGGAACCTCGGCTGCGGGCAGACGTAAGCAGTTCAGGATGATTGCCGCGACATGAAATACCTTGCGATCGCAGAGCATTGCTTTCTCGATGTGCCCACGGGCGCGAGCCGCGTCGCGTGGGACATGTTGAACCTCATGCAGCGACAAGGTCACGAAACCGCGCTTATCTGCCAACGTGCGGGCAGCATGCAACCGCTAGGATGGCATCAGGAGGCAGGCGTACAGGTGTTTAGGTTTGAGCGTAAAACCCTACCCATCTGGCACCCAGGGCGACTCACGGCAATAATCGATGCTGGACGCGCCGCGGGGCGTGCGGCCAGCGCAGGACGGCGGTGGGATGTGGTACACGTGCATGCGCCAGTCATTGGGTTAGGCGCCCTCGATGGCATCTCCGGCGCGCATCGCGTGATATCGACGATCCATTCCCCGAGTGCCGCCGAACAAGTCATCAACTGGCGAGATCAAGGCGCGATTGGTCAGTTGAAAACAATCCTGGGTCGCAATTCCTTGAATAGGGTAGAACGCAACTTGCTTCACGCCAGCGACAGTATTCATGTGTTGTCTGCGTTCACGCAAAGCCAACTGTTCGCTGCACATGGTACGGTTCCCGGAGTATCAATCATTCCTCACTGGATTACAGACCAGCACGGCATTACCCATGACCGGGAGTCCGCTAGGAAACTGCTCGGCTGGCCAGTCGATAAGTTTATTTTCTTCTCGCTGCGGCAATTGCGCCGCAGATATGGTCTCGATGTGGCGATTCGTGCCTCGGCCCAACTTCCACGCGACTCGGGCTGGCGGTTCTACATCGGGGGGCAAGGCAATCTACGGCAATTGCTAGAACAGCAGATTAGTCAATTTGATCTTAGCCAATACGTACATTTATTGGGGCGAGTTCCTGACGAGCAACTGGGACTCGCGTATCTCGCGGCAGACGTATTTGTCTTGCCCACCATCGAACTGGAATGTTTCGGCCTGATAATTCTGGAGGCGCTGGGCGTGGGCTGCCCGGTCATTGGCACGGATGCGGGCGCAATCCCTGAAGTCCTTAACAAGGTTCAGCCCGACGCAATCGCAAGGGCAGGAGACGCATTGGAACTTGGCTCGATAATGCGTCGGGTACTAGAAAGAAAGCTTCTTTTCCCGTCGCGCAAGGAACTCATGCAAAAGGCCCGGGCGGTTTATGGTTCGGCATTAGTTGAGCCAAGAATATTAGAATTTCTGCAGAACAACGCCTTGCCTTCGAAGCATTCGTTAATTCGCAATTTTCTTCGTTAACGAAGGTGGGCTCGGCACATGCGACTCTTAATAGAAGCATCGAATATCCGCGCTGGCGGAGGCGTTTCTCACCTTGTGGCACTGCTGGGGGCTGCAAATCCGCAGCAATCTGGAATCTCAAGCGTGACCATTTGCGCACCGATAAAGACCTTGGAATTGCTCCCGGACCGGAGCTGGCTCACGAAATGCCGACATGCGTTGCTGGAAAAAGGACTGTACTCGCGCCGGAAATGGCAACGCCAGGTATTGCCGACCCTCCTGACGTCACAGGACATACTTTTCGTGCCTGGAGGGATCTACCACGGTAGCTTTCGTCCGTTCGTTACCATGGCACAAAATCTCCTGCCGTTCATGCCAGAAGAAAGGAGACGTTTCGGATTTTCCTATGAGTATCTCCGGTGTGTGCTACTCGAACGTGAGCAAACGGCCACTTTCAAATACGCCGACGGGGTGATCTTTCTAACAAGCGGTTCGCAGGAAATTATTGTGAAGCGAATTGGCTTTGCGCCAAGCCGCACTGCGGTTATCTCTCACGGAGCGGACGCCGAGTTTTTCCTGCCCCCGCGTGAACAGAAAGCCAGTTCGGCCTACTCGGCGGAGCATCCATTCCGGTTCTTGTACGTTTCCATTATTAATTTCTATAAGCACCAAACGAATGTCGCCCGGGCGATCGCGCGAATGCGAAGCCGGCATCTTCCGGTCGCGCTAGACCTTGTTGGTCCCGCCTATGGACCCTCGCTTCAGGATCTGAAAGCGCTTATTGCGACATTTCCGGATGCCGATCGTTACATTAAATATCAAAGCGAAATTCGGCATCACGAACTTCCCAGGATATACGCGGGTGCGGATGCCTTCGTGTTTGCCTCGACCTGCGAGACTTTTGGCATAATTCTGCTCGAAGCGATGGCAGCAGGATTGCCCGTGGCCTGTAGTAGTCGCATACCAATGCCGGAAATTGCCGGAAGCGATGCCGTATATTTTGATCCAGAAAACGTGGACGAGCTAGAGCAAGCACTTATTACTATTTTCGAGAATCGACACGATAGAGAGTCACTTGCAGCAGCTGCCTTTGAGCGCGCTAAGAGCTTTAGTTGGAAACGGTGTGCTGAAAAGACATTTGATTTTCTGCATCAAGCTTCAAGTCACGCAATCAGGCTGGAGTAGCAGACAGTGACGTTTGCGCAAAATCGCTCCGGATCCTCAGTACGGATACGACCAACTGCTGCGCACAGGCGTGCCTGACAATATGTTCCTGTGGTTAACACTAATATTTCTGTTACCAGGCCCGCTTCATGCACAAACGCTAGTCAACGGAATAGTGGTGCCTGCCACCTTGAGCAATGCGCGATTGGTCATCGACGCAAAGGGTCTTGAGGCCGCATTTAACGCCGGCGTCAGTGAAATATTACTGAAACAAGGAACGTATGCCGTCAATAATCCTGTAGTTTTTGCCAATGATAGGCGAGTGGCCCTGTATGGGGCGGGCCGAATGAAAACCAAACTGGTTCCAAAAAACCCGGTTGCGCCTTTATTTATAGCGAAAGATGCGAAGCAACTTATTCTTTCCGGATTGTCGTTAGTGGGCTCCATTGCGAAACCAACCGGAGTGCTGGTGAGGATTGAGGGATCTGTGTTGTCGCCGGTGTTAATTCAAGATGTCTTTTTCCATTATGGCGCACTTGATATATCTGGACCCGCCAATGTCCTGGTCCAAGGGACGCATTTCGAAGGAGATTCGATATCAAGCTCACCCAAAACGCCATTCGGAATTTTCTTGAATCATTCCGGCGCTAGTTTGGTAGTGGTAGGCGGCAACATGAGCGGCCACAAAATCGCCCACGTATTGCAGGCACAGGGGCATCTGCAAATGTACGGCACGGGTTTCCAGCACTCGGGTGCTGCTCCTGTGGGAGCCGATGTGGTGCTTTCGAGTCCATCACTGGGGCAAGCTCATGTTCTCGCAGCCATTCGCAGCGAGGGCACTAATTCGAAAGAGGCTTCGACGTTTTTACGCGTGCCAGCTTCCCCAAGCTCCATAGACGTGATTTTGAAGGCCAATAATTTTACTAGCCCAAGCTATCTGAGCAACGAACAGACCACGTGTGGCTCTACCGTAGGTACAAATGTCTTCGTCGATTACAACGCCAACGGAAATATCTGGCTTCTTGGGAATTATGGCGATCGGAATGTGACATCACTTGTTCAAGCAACGAACTCTCAAGGTAACGTGGTTGCGTTTGGCAACGCGGTAAAGGGGTGTCTCAACAGCGCCGCGCCGAAGCAAAGCCTGTTTCAAGTGCCAGCCTCGTTACACGTAACCGAGGCTAATAATCTTTTCGACATCAAGAACAGTTCAGCCGGCGAAGTCTCCACCTATCCTCAGAGTCGCTTTGTTACGCCAACCGCAGGGTTTGCGGGCTTAGCATCTTTCCCGATGATTCCTGATGTTCCGTCAACAGGAGTCATCCCGATTGCCACGCGGCCTGTATTTAACATGGTGGCTTCGAACAACCCTTTGCGAGATGCCACTGCATTTAGAGACTCAAATCTGTGTAAGGCCGCAAAGGACGATACGTGCTTTCTCCAGCTTGCACTTCGTACTGTCGGGGCGAATTTATATATTCCTCCAGGAGTATACAAAACCTCTTCCCCACTGGAACTCAATCAGCGCGGTTCAGAAGTCGGCGGACTGATTGCGGGAGGTGGGAGCAGGGTGACTCGCATCTCATGTGCATGCGGGACAGTTTTCAAGAGTGATGGGCTGGGCTTTGTAACCATGCAGGGTCTCTCGCTTGAAGCACTATCGAAAGGCGGTCAAGGCGTCCTGACACTCGAATGGCCGGAAAAAATTCTATCGAGCCGAAATCCTTATTTTGCGACACAAGGAAACAACTTCTACGACATCGAAATCCGGGGCGGAAAATACGGCGCAGCGATCGGCACGCTATCCCAGAGACAGTGTTCGGAGAACTTATTTGTAGATTCGAAATTTGTGGAGGCAGGCGTTGGTGTCGCAATTGGATCATACAATGCGCTAAGCAATCTGATTGCCGATTCTACATTTTCGCAGACCGATTGGAACATTGGGTTCAGCGACGAGAGGTCTGGTGGATCATGGGTGGTACTGCATGCGAAGGCTGTGGGTACCCGACTGGGAGTGCTCTACAAACCCTCGTTGTCGAGAGCGCTGTATCATTTCGCCTTTGAGTCTGATGGCCCGCAATTGCTAAATATTGGCTGGAATGCAAATGAAACGAGTATTGTTTTTGATCACAGTATTTTCACGAGCACAGCACCGGAGAAAGAGTTCGTGAACTTTAACGCTGGGCAAGGCCTGACGTTTCTGAGATCGGACACCGGAGGTCGCAAGATTAGTGTTAACGGCTCCGGTGCGGTGTCGTTTGTCCACGTCATTTACGGTGACAGGGCGATCCGAGGTCCAAGTAAGGTTGACTGGTGCGGTGAGATTAATGTCAGTGTTCCGATAAACCGCTGGTCGGCCTGCAACACCCGTATCGGTTACATGCCCTCTTCACCGTGAAAGATACAAATTGCAAATGAGCTTGGCAGGTAATCATTAATGCAAGTTACTGCGCGTATACTCCGCTCGCGGCGTCACCCTGAAATGCTGTTATGGCTCGTGACAAAACAAGTCGCTCAGGTCAAGCCTGTTCTCTAATTTTCTGTTCGGTCTTCATGAATCAATAGACTGATCTTCGTCAGGTTATTTTGGCACGACGCCTTAGCTGCGAACGTCTTAAACTTTCCATATGATAAAAATAAAGAGATTGTCCCGCTATCTGGCCATGTACGGATTGGGCCTCGTGATTTTTAAAATAATTGGGAGAACGAGGGCGCGCGTGAGGCTCCCGTTTTTAGCGGCACAGCGGGACGTTGGTGTTATAGGTTGTGGTCAATATTCTTTCGCAATAATCGGTTATTTTGTATGGCGAAAACACGGTGCGCGTTTTAGAAAGTGTTATGACATTAAGCGTGACGCTGCGTTCACTTTTGCGAATTTCTATAGCGCTGAGGTTGCGTCTACGGCCGAAGAAATTTTCGAGGATCCCGCAATCTCACATGTCATTATTGCGTCCAATCACGCATCTCATGCAAGTTACGCGGTTGCCGCGTTGCTCCACGAGAAGACCGTATATGTTGAGAAGCCGGTTGCGGTTTCTTTGCCGCAACTAGCGTGTCTGAAAGCTGCCGTAGCGCGCAATCCGCAGCGTATTGTTTTCGGGTTTAATCGGCCATTCTCAAAAGCGATTAGCCTCGTAAAATCTAACTTTCCGGAAAAATCACAGCCACTTACGCTTTCGTGCTTTATCACGGGCCACGTTATTGGTCCAGATCACTGGTACAGGCTGCCTCAAGAGGGGACCAGGATCTGCGGAAACATCGCTCACTGGTTGGATCTTGCGGTACATATTCTTTCATGGCGAGACCTTCCGGACCGGTGGAGCATCGCTTTGTCGTGGGCTAGTGAGAATGCTAGAGACGATAATTTAGCGATTTCGTTAACGAGTGCAAGAGGGGATTTAGTCAGCATCGTCATGACGTCGCGGGACGAGCCATTCGAAGGAATCAATGAAAATATCAATCTGCAAGTAGGAGCATTAATTGCAAAAATCGATGACTTCCGTGAGGTCAAAATTTGGAGCGGAGAGCATTATGCGCACCATCGGATCTGGCCTAAGGATGTTGGACACCGAAATACGATCCTTCAACTATTCGACGAACCACGTCGCGCTTGGGACGAAATTGAAGCCTCGGCACTGTTGACGTTGCACATTAAAAACATGGTTGAATCGGCAATCAAAAATTCAGAGTTCTCTTTTTCTACTGCCAAAATACTGCTCAATGATCACGCTCCGTCGAGCTTACTTGCTCACTAAAATTAAGCTACCGAAATTATGAGACAGCTTCTGCAAGATTTGGCCAAAGGCGCGACGATGCTAGTTGATGTGCCAGCCCCGAAACCAAGTGCCGGGCACCTCACGGTAAATTCTACTTTGAGTCTTGTCTCCGCCGGCACCGAAAGAATGCTGGTTCATTTCGGCAAAGCCAACCTGCTAGATAAGGCCCGCCAGCAACCAGACAAAGTCCGCATGGTGCTGGATAAGATCCGCACCGATGGACTGCTTCCGACACTCGAAGCGGTCAAGAACAAACTCGATCAACCACTCCCTATGGGCTACAGCAATGTCGGACGGGTCATTGAGATTGGCGCTGGCATAGCGGGTTTTGGGCTTGGGGATCGCGTGGTTTCCAATGGCAAGCATGCGGAGATCGTGTGTGTACCGAAGAACCTCTGCGCCAAAATTCCAGATTCTGTCTCGAACGAATGCGCCGCGTTCACCGTGGTTTCCGCTATCGCGCTCCAGGGTATTCGGCTGATTGCGCCCACACTCGGTGAAACTGTCGTCGTGACTGGTCTAGGCCTTATCGGGCTCGTGACCGTGCAGCTTCTGCGTGCCCACGGGTGCAGGGTACTGGGGCTCGATTTCGAATCAGACAAACTCGCGCTCGCTCGGCAGTTTGGAGCGGAAACGGTCGATTTGAACAGCGGCGAGGATCCGGTTGCCGCCGCCATTGCTTTCTCGCGCGGGCGTGGGGTGGATGGTGTAATCATCACGGCCTCTACCAAGAGCAATGAACCCGTTCACCAGGCGGCACTTATGTGTCGCAAGCGGGGGCGAATTGTGCTGGTAGGCGTGGTTGGGCTGGAGCTTTCCCGCGCGGACTTCTACGAAAAAGAGCTTTCTTTCCAGGTTTCCTGCTCCTATGGGCCAGGTCGATATGATGCCGCTTATGAGGAGGGTGGTCAGGATTATCCTGTTGGATTTGTGCGTTGGACTGAGCAACGCAATTTCGAAGCAGTACTCGACATGATGGCCGATGGTCGGCTGGATGTCGCGCCGCTGATAAGCCATCGCTATCCGTTGGAAGAGGCCTCTGTGGCGTATCAGTTGTTGGCGGACCGCAAGCCTTGCTTGGGCATTCTTCTCCAGTATGGCGGGCAGCCACCTAACTTGAGTGAGTCCACTATCCTACGCAGCGTCCAGGTCAGTCCGCCGGATCTAACTCGGCGAGCGGCTGGCGGCAATGCTGTTCTTGGCATCATCGGGGCCGGGAACTACGCGAGCCAGGTGTTGATCCCAGCGTTTCGCAAAACGCCGGCGCGCTTGAAAACCGTCGTGTCTGCGATGGGGGTGAGCGGGGCGCACGCGGCACAGAAGAACGCGATAGAAGAAGCCAGCACCGATACTCAAGCGCTGATGGCTGATCCAGAAGTGAATGCGGTGATCATCGCGACTCGTCACGATAGTCATGCGCGCCAGGTGAATGCAGCACTTTCGGCAGGCAAGCATGTATTCGTCGAGAAGCCGTTGGTGCTCACCAGGGAAGAACTCACCAATGTGCAGGCGGCATATGCCAGTGCGCATACGGGCACTGGCGGTAAGCCGCTCCTGATGGTGGGCTTCAATCGACGGTTTGCGCCACAGATTCTGCAGATGAAGGCGCTTATCGCGGGTATTCGAGCGCCTAAGGTGTTCATCATGACGGTGAATGCCGGGCATATTCCGCCCGACCACTGGACACAGAATCGAGAGACGGGCGGCGGGCGGATCATCGGGGAAGGTTGTCACTTCATCGATCTGTTGCGCCATCTTGCCGGAGCGAGGATTGCCGATTTTAAAGCGCATTGCATCGGTGGCACGGGGCAAGGCCGGGAAGATAAAGCCACTATCACGCTTGAGTTCGCAGACGGATCACTGGGGACGATTCATTACCTTGCGAACGGCCATAAGTCATTCCCGAAGGAGCGCCTGGAAGTGTTTTGTGGAGGATCCATTTTACAGCTGGACAATTTCCGGAAACTGCAGGGCTTTGGCTGGAAGGGTTTCAGTAAGCTGAATTTGTGGCGGCAGGATAAAGGGCACACAGAATGTGCCCGCCGGTTTGTAGAGGCGATTGAGCAAGGGAAAGAGAGCCCGATCCCCTTTGATGAGTTAGTCGAGGTTGCCACGGTTACGATAGCGATAGATGAGGCACTTCGTCGTGATGGATGAACGGTCTCCTGGCGACAGCGCAGGACTTGATATCCGTGGATTGCAAGTTGCGCGCCCCTATTTCGCTGGGGCTTAGACGCGCGCCTTGCCTGGAATGACGGGCGAAATTTTATGTATTCCAATCCGTCGATTTCCGCTGGACAACGGTTACACCTCACGATTCAACGAGCTCTCCTGTTCCTGCGCACCATCCGACATCTGCGTATCACGCAGATTTATCACCAGCTTCTGTACCGCCTCGTTCTCGCACGAGTGCCGGCCACCGGCAATGCTCCGCCGTTGCGCAATTGTTTATCCTACTTGCCCCGGTATCTCGATGCGACGGAAGGAATGCTATCGCCAGACGGAGAGTTCCGCTTTCTGAATCATGCGCACCGCTTCGAAGTAGGGGGCGTTAACTGGCGCGCGCCGAGGTTTCCAAAACTCTGGCGCTACAACCTGCACTACTTCGATTACTTGCTCTCACCGAGTGTCTCGGGCGACCAGAAGCTCGCATTGATCGATGACTGGATTGCCCAGAATCCGCCTGGCACGCCGGATGCCTGGGAGCCTTATCCCATTTCGCTGCGGATCACGAACTGGGTGAAGTACTTTCAAAGCCTCCCCGCCGAGGCAGTCAAAATCGCCTGGACTGAAAGCCTCGCACAGCAGGCGGCGTGGTTGGAGCGTCGCCTCGAATACCATCTGCTGGCCAATCACTTGTTCAAGAATGCTGTTGCACTGGTATTTTCGGGTGTCTATTTCGGCGGCGGGGCAGGTGATCGATGGTTAAAGACGGGTTGGCGCTTATTCCGGGCGGAGATGCGGGAGCAATTTCTTGCCGATGGCGGGCACTTTGAGCGCAGTCCCATGTATCACGCGATTGGGCTGGTGGATTGTCTGGATGTTTTAAATTTGGTCTCGGCGGCTGCTCCCGAGATTAAGAACACGCTTGACGATGCGCTTCGCGCGCAGATTCAGCGCGGAGTTGAATTTCTCCACGATGTCACGATGCCGGATGGTGGCCTCGCATTATTCAATGACGCGGCCACCGGGATTGCGCCGCCGGTTAGCGAAATCTTCGACTACGCAAGCCGGCTGCTGGGTCCGCAGGTGGTACACGGCGACCCGTGCCTTCGAATTATCGAGCGCGCCGCGACGGGTTTCTTTGGGGTGCAATGTGGGCAGGACAAAATTCTGATCGACTGCGGCCCCGTAGGGCCGGACTACCAGCCGGGCCATGCCCACTGCGATACGCTGAGCTATGAGCTAGCCTTGAATGGCGCGCGGATGATCGTCGATACCGGCACCTATGATTACGAAGCAAGCTCCCGCCGGTTTGCGAGTCGCTCGACCCGTGGCCATAACACGGTGATGATCGATGGTGCTGAGCAGTCAGAGATCTGGGGCGTGTTTCGGGTTGCGCGCCGTGCGAAGCCGCTTTCACCTTCCATTCGAGCCGAGCAAGGCGGGTTCCTGTTCGAGGGCATGCATGATGGCTACTTGCGCCTGCGGGGAGCACCACTCCACTTGCGACGCATTCGCTTCGATGGACACGCCTGTTACGAAATTGAGGACACGATCCTGGGCAGGGGCGTCCACCAGGCCGAAAGTTTTATCCATTTCCACCCTGACTATACGCCTGTCATGGAAGGCGCTTATGTTGTGGTGAAGGGCACTGATGGCGCGCACCTGGCTAGTCTGGAATTGATGGGGAGCCCGGAGATTGAAGTGCAGACGGGGGAGTACTTTCCGCAGTTTGGGATCTCGCTCACCCATAAGGTGCTGCGGTTGCAGGTGCGGGGTCGGCTTCCTCTATCCTTTGGGTATCGAATTCGAAAATTAGGCTAGAGTCGTGCGTATTCTGTTCCTTTCTCACTATTTCCCCCCGGAAGTGAACGCGCCAGCCTCACGTACCTATGAGCACTGCAGGCAATGGGTCGCAGATGGCCACCAGGTGACCGTCGTTACCTGCGCCCCTAACCATCCACGCGGTAGGGTGTATCCAGGATATTCGAACCGGCTGTTCCAGCGCGAAATCAAGGACGGGATTGAGGTGGTTCGGGTGTGGACCTATGTGACAGCCAACGAGGGGTTCGTCAAACGCACATTCAACTATGTCTCGTTCATGGTAAGCGCGATCCTGGCTGTTCCATTCGTAGCGAAAGCGGACGTGGTGATCACCACCTCGCCGCAGTTTTTCAATGGCCTTGCTGGGTTTTTCGTAAGCGCGATTAAGCGCGCACCCTGGGTGCTGGAGATTCGCGATCTCTGGCCAGACTCGATCCTGGCAGTAGGTGCGATCAAGAATCGCGCGATTATCCGCGCACTCGAGTATCTCGAAATGTTTGCTTATCGGCACGCGCAGGCGATCGTGCCAGTGACGGACGCTTTCAAGCGCTACATGGTGGAGAAGGGGATCGATGCTGGGAAAATCACTGTCATCAAGAATGGGGTTGATCTTGCCTTCTATCAAGTTGCGGAAGGTGAGAACCCGCTCCGTAAAGAGCTTGGGTTGGAGGGCAAGTTTATTGCGGCGTACTTCGGCACGCATGGCATGGCCCATCACCTCGAAACAATTTTTGATGCGGCCATGATCCTCAAGGACCATCGCGAGATCGTGTTCTTGCTGGTGGGAGATGGCGCCGAAAAGGTGCGCTTAATGCAGCGCCGCGCGGAATTGCAACTGGAGAACGTGCGTATGCTCGATCAACAGCCCAAGGAGCGGATGCCTTTTCTTTGGGGATTGTGCGATGTAAGCATGGTTTTGCTACGTAAATCGGATCTGTTCAAGACGGTGATTCCGTCCAAGATCTTCGAGAGCATGGGCATGCGCCGGCCCATTATTCTGGGGGTAGAGGGTGAGAGTGCGGAGATCCTACGTTGCGCCGAAGCGGGTTTCTGCATCGAGCCGGAAAGCGGTGCGCAGTTGGCAGAGCGGTTACTGGCACTCTCCAAGGACCGGGATCTGGTGCGCCGACTCGGGGATAATGGCCGGCGCCATGTGACGGAGCATTTCGACCGCACGCGCTTGGCTCGGCGCTATGAGGATGTGCTGGCGGGGTTGGTACGAAGGGCGGCGCGCTGAGACTTATCTAGACGCACCAGTCGCCGCGAAGTAGACGAAGTGTTCTGAAACTTCATTTATTGGAACTCTACCAGCGCAGCATGGATTCCAGATAAGCGCTGTGCGGCGTCCGGGCCAACACGGGATGAGGGCTTTCGTCACTCCGCGGGCACGCACCGGGAATTAAAATTGAACTTAAAATGCTGATTCAACACATACGGACTCCCTATGACCTCGAATCTTCGCTGGCGTGAACCGCCCGTGTTCTGGGGCGCGTTGCTTGTTAGCATTGGGCTTGCGATCGCCCTTTGCTGGAGCGGCGTGTTCAACATGACGCAAATCTGGTTCGGCCGCGAGGAGTACAGCCATGGGGTATTGATCCCCTTCATTGCGCTCTACCTTATTTGGCAGAAGCACCATGAACTTGCCGATATGCATTTCACCGGCGCATGGCTCGGGTTTCTCGCAGTGCTGTGTGGCTTGTTCGTGTACTACGCGGGTGAACTTAGCACCTTGTTCGTACTGGTCCAGTATGCATTTCTGTTGCTGCTCTATGGCCTTGTCTTGAGTCTCATGGGCTGGCGGGCATTCGCCGTGGTGCTGGTCCCGTTGCTCGTCTTAAGCTTCATGATCCCACTCCCCAACTTTCTCTATAACAACCTCTCGGCCAGCCTCCAGTTAATTTCCTCGGAAATCGGCGTGGCGGTGATCCGGCTGTTCAATATCAGCGTCTATCTCGAAGGGAATGTGATCGATCTCGGGTCCTACAAACTCCAGGTCGTAGAAGCCTGCAATGGGCTGCGCTATCTCTTCCCGCTCATGACCCTGGGGTTCATTGTGGCCTACCTGTACCGCGCAGCGTTCTGGAAACGCGCGGTGATATTCCTCTCTACTATCCCGATTACTGTGCTGATGAACAGCTTCCGCATCGGGGTGATTGGCGTGATGGTGAACCATTGGGGCCAGTCGATGGCAGAGGGCTTTCTGCATGATTTCGAAGGCTGGGTAATATTCATGGCCTGCTTCGCGGTGTTGTTCTTCGAGATGTGGCTGCTCATGCGGATTACGGGAGACAAGCGCCCTTTGAACATGATTTTTGGTCTGGAAGCGACGCCTGCACGAGCCGTGCCCGCTGGCGAATCGCCGCAGCCGCTCGAAACGCGTGTGCGAGAAATACCCAAGCCATTCATTGCTGCCACGTTAGTGCTGGCGTTAGCGCTAATCTCGACTTTAGCATTACCGGAGCGTGAGGAGATTGCCCCCGCGCGCACGGCGTTCAGCGAATTTCCGCTTGCGGTTGGCGACTGGCAAGGGCAGCGGGATACCTTAGAGCAGATCTACATCGATGCTCTGAAGTTCACGGACTACGCGCTCATCAACTACAAGGATGGTAAGAATAATCTCGTGAACTTCTATACCGCCTATTACGAATCGCAACGTAAAGGGCAGTCCGTGCACTCGCCGCGCTCCTGCCTCCCCGGAGGAGGTTGGCAAATCCAGTCACTCACTCAAATCGCGCTGCCAGAGGCCATGGTGAACGGCCAGCCATTGCAGGTGAATCGCGCGCTCATCAGCTACGGCGATCAGAAGCAACTGGTGTATTACTGGTTTCAGCAGCGCGGCCGCGCCCTCACGAATGAATACCTCGTGAAATGGTTCATTTTCTGGGATGCGATCATCCGCAATCGAACGGATGGCTCTCTCGTGCGCCTCACTATCCCGCTGCGGCCTGGCGGGGAAGAAGCCGAGCTCGATGCGGCCTTGAACAGCTTCGCCAGGGAGATCAGTCCTGTCCTTGCGAACTATATTCCGAACTAATCGGCATGCTCGCGACCTTCATTTTCATCGTGGCGATGTTCATCACCATGGTGCTGATCCCACCACTGATGAAGGCTGGCGCACGCTTTTCATTCGTGGACATTCCCGATGCGCGTAAAGTGCATTCCGCTCCGATGCCCCGCGTAGGGGGCGTTGCAATGGTGGCCGGAGCCGTCACGCCGATTTTGATCTGGGTGCAACAGCCAGTGGAGGTGCTGGCGTTGCTGCTCGGGGTGGGGGTGATTCTGGTCTTTGGCGCATGGGACGACCGGCGTCCCCTCAATTACCGAATAAAGTTTCTGGGCCAGATGGTCGCCGTCGGAATCGCGGTGTTCTACGGCGACATTGTGATTAAGTACGTGCCGTTCTGCGGCTTGGATCCCATTCCCTATGCGATTTCGGTGCCGCTCACGTTCTTTGCCCTGCTCGGCATTACCAATGCGATTAATCTCGCCGACGGCCTGGACGGGCTGGCCGGTGGCACCACTTTCATGAGTATCGCGGGCTTAAGCTTGCTCGCCTACCTGGCGAGCGACCACGTGGTATTGCTGTTGTCCGCTGCGGTGTTGGGCTCGATAGTAGGCTTCTTGCGCTTCAATACACATCCTGCGCGAGTTTTCATGGGCGATGCCGGGAGTCAGTTTCTAGGCTTCACTGCAGGCGTGCTGGTAATCCTGCTCACCCAGAAAAATAACCCCGCGTTGAGCCCCGCAATGCCACTACTGCTTCTGGGGCTGCCGATCCTGGATACCTTTATCGTGATCGGACAGCGGATCTATGAAGGCCACTCGCCATTTTCTCCGGATAAAAATCACATCCACCACAAGCTGCTGTCGCTGGGTTATGACCATTACGAAGCGGTGGTGCTGGTGTATGTGGCACAGGCAGTGTTGGTCACCAGCGCGGTGTATTTCCGCTATTACTCGGACTTTTGGAATATCGCGCTGTATGCCGGATTCTCCGTAGCCATTGTTCTGCTTTTCAGTACGTTGCGCCGACTAGGATGGCGTGCGCATGGCCACTCCGACGCGCTGTTTCTAACCCCTTTGTCCGGATTGATCGTGCGCCTGAAGCAAGGGGGATATCTCACCCGCTATCCGCGAGTTTACATGGCGCTTCTCGTGCCGCTGTACGTTACATACGCCGTGCTGGGCATGAAGGAAGTACCATACGACGCAGCGCTCACTATCTTCGCACTGACGTGCATTGCGATTATTGGGCTGGTGACGATGCGTAATCGCCCAGAGATTACCCTGCTCGAACGCCTGGTTATCTGCACCACGATTACGGCTTCGGTCTACTACTACGTCACGCAGTTGGAAACAGGCATTCCGCTGTTGAGCGCTGAGAATGCCTGCTTTCTCGGTCTCATCATGGCATTAATAGCGGCCTATCGGTTTTCGAGCTCCCGCGAATTCCGCGTAACCCCTATGGATTTTCTGGTGCTGTTCGCCGTATTAGTAGTGCCCAATATGTTGGGCACGGAGCTGGTCACTGGGGATATCGGGGAAGTCGCCGCCAAGTCCGTGCTGCTGTATTACGCGGTAGAGTTTTTGATCTCACAGACCCGCGGCAGGACATGGCCCTTTCGGGCGGTAACGGTTTCTGTCCTTTTATTGTTCACGGTGAAGGCATTGTGGCTGTAAACGACGATAAACTTAGCAAGGTGCGATCAAGATGAGCCAAAAAACACTAATCACTGGTGCCACAGATGGCTCTAAGCTCAGCGATCCCCTCATTGCTTGAACAGATGGTGCATGAAATGGTCGCGGAAGATCGACGCGATGCCGAGAATGACGAACTCTGCAAACGCGAAGGCTATCGGGTCTTCGATTATTACGAGTAGGGTAGGGGTGACCAACGGAGGCCCGCATGAGTGCAGTTGAGAAAATATTCGTCGCCGGTGCGCGCGGCATGGTGGGCTCCGCGATCGTACGGGCCTTGTTACGCGAAACCTCAGCGAAGGTCCTTGCCCCAACGCGGCACGCACTGGATCTCATGGATTCGCGTGCGGTGCATGCCTTCATGCGCGAGGAGCAGCCAACGCAGGTTTACGTCGCAGCTGCCAAGGTGGGCGGAATTCTTGCGAATAACAGCCTGCCGGCAGACTTTCTCTACGACAATCTCGTGATCGAAACGAACCTGATTCATGCGGCGTTTGAATCCCAGGTGAAGAAGTTGCTGTTCCTCGGCAGTACCTGCATTTATCCAAAACTCGCGCCGCAGCCACTCAAGGAAGAATACCTCCTAAGCGGACCACTGGAGCCTACCAACGAATGGTATGCGGTGGCGAAGATTGCCGGCATCAAGCTTTGCCAGGCCTATCGCCAGCAACATGGCTGCCACTTCATTTCCGGAATGCCGACCAATCTCTACGGACCGAACGATAATTTCGATCTAAGCTCATCGCATGTCATGCCGGCCTTGATTCGGAAGTTTCGCGAGGCCAAGGAGACTCACGCCGAGAGCGTGACGGTATGGGGTAGCGGCCGGCCGCTACGCGAATTCCTGCATGTAGATGACTGTGCACAAGCCTGCGTGTTTCTAATGCAGCATTACGACGGTGAGGGGATTGTGAATATTGGCGTGGGTGAAGACTTGTCCATTCTGGCGCTCGCGGAACTCATCAAAAAGGTCGTGGGGTATGAGGGCTCGCTGGTATTTGATAACACCAAACCCGACGGAACACCGCGCAAGCTCGTGGATACAACGAAAATTAATGGCCTTGGTTGGCGCGCTAAGATTGGGCTAGAAGAAGGTATTCGGGAGACTTATCGGTGGTTTTGCGAACATCATCCATCACGAAGCTCCACCGTGTAGTCCGCTTTCGTTCGCGTCATCGACACGCCGACTGCGAGGTGACACTGCCTTGGATTGACGAGATAAGGGACTCATGACTCGGCATTCGGGCGTGAAAGATCCCCGCGCAAGACCACTACCACATTGAGCTGCGCCATATAGAGCATGACGCCGAAACCCGCCGCTATGGTGCCGAGCAGCCAACGCGCAATGCTGGCGCGGTCCCCCGCCAGGAAGCCATGGAGGATTTCCAGGATCAGCGCGCAGGCTGCGCTGATCGCGATATTTCTAGCGAGCAGCGTTCGGTGCGCATGCTCGCTTCTGCCGCACGATTCAGCAAGCAGGTATCCGAATAGCGTGAGGGCGCCCATCTGCTCGGCAATCCTGATCGTGAACGCGCGGTCGAATCCGTATTCTGGATAACCGAGCGCGAAATCAAAGGCCATGAATGGGCCGGTATGTGGCCATAGGACCAGCATCAGCAGATAGGCAATGTAGCAGGGCCACAGCGTAGCAAGGACCTTGTGCTCGAAACGGCTGCCCGGGTGCCGGACGGGCCCGCGAACATAGAGCAGCATCAATGTGAGCGCGAAGACAGCCGCCGCACATTGCGCAACGATATGCGGTGCGAATGGGAGTCCGGCGACGGCACCGAACAGAAACCAACCCAACACCGCGAAGGCGAGTGCGGGCCGAGGGATCGCCGCGCCGGCAAGGCGGTAGCGCCATAAACCCGTGAGTGTCAACGCGCCAACGGCACCGAGCGGCGCGAGCAGCCAAACGCGCGCTGGCGTCGCTTCTATGCCCACACCCGCCAGCCACATGAGCGGCAGGGTCAGATATACGAGATTCAGCAGCGGGTGTTCGAGCGTGAGGACCGCAGGCAGCGTGCGGTCGAGCCGACGCCGAACCGCATTGCAGAGAATTGCGCCGGCGGCACCGCCAAAGCCGTTACCAAGCACATCGAACAGGGAAGTTACACGGCTAGGCAGGAACCACTGGACCGTTTCAAGGATAACGCTGATCCCGGTCCCGAAGAGCCAAGCGCTGAGGATCGCGCGGGGATACCGGCGAGGAAGCGCGAGTCGGAAGAAGTAGCCCACAGGCAGGAACAGCAGAAAATTCGCCGGGGCGTCACCGCGATCACTCCACCATGAAATTCCCCATGTTTCGGGCCAGGCAAAGCGGAAAGGCGACAGCGTGAGCAGGGCTACGACGACAACGGTGTAGCCGAGCAGTGCGCGCTCGATTACGGGCGTACGGTCGGGCGCTTGCATCTATATTTTTGCGCACGCGAAGGTTTGCCGGAGCGCTTGGTTTCCCCATTGAGAAAGGTTTATTAAGCCGCATCTTTGGTCAGTGTCGAAGGTTGATGATTGCATAATTTAGAGGTTATTGACGGCTGGGCCGAGACTTTTGTTACGGTTTTTTAACCTGAGTACGGGTAGAATCCGCGCGATTATTGTACCTCAAGGATATCGAGACCAATGCTGAAGCGCGCCACCACCACTGGAATTTTTGCCCTTACCCTAACTCTCGTGCTGGCACTGGCCCTTACAGCTTGCGGGGGTGCGGAAGATCGCAAGGCTGCCTATATGGAAAAGGGGCAGGCCTTGCAGAAGGAAGGGAACTACGAAAAGGCTCGTCTCGAATTCAAGAACGTATTGCAGATTGATCCCAAGGATGTCGGGGCGCGGTTTGCCCTTGCGGAGACGCTCGAAAAGCTTCAGGACTGGCGGGGGGCGGCCGGCCATTATCTCGCCGTGATCGAAGCCGATCCCAAGCACAAGCAGGCCTTGTCCAAGATGGGCCAGATTTATCTGCTAGGGCGCAATGTAGACGAGGCAAAAAAACTCGCCGACAAACTTATTGCGCTTGATCCTAAGGATCCAGACGGGCTCACTCTGCAGGCCAGCATCAAAGCACTCAACAAAGATATCGAAGGGGCGCTCGCGGATGCGCAAGCTGCGTTGGCCACCCAGCCCGGGCATCTGAATGCATCCGCGCTATTGGCATCACTGTTCCTGCAGCAAGGCAGACCGGACGACAGCATCGCGACGTTGAAGCTCGCGCTCGAAAAGGACCCTGGCAATACCACCGTGCAATCGATCCTGGCGCGCGTGTACGCGCAACTTGGCAAGCATAAGGAAGCCGGCGAGCTCTTCGCTGCCATCATCAAACAAGAACCGAAAGTGCTCGGTCACCGCCTGCGGTTGGCGCAGTTTTACATGGCCCAGAAAGATCTCGATAAAACGGAAGCCGTGCTGAAAGCGGCGACCGAGGAGATCACGGCTGATCCCAAGGAAGCGACTGCGGCCAAACTTTCCTTAGTGGAGTTCCAAGCCAAAAATCGTGATGGCGAAAAAGCAATCGCATCGCTCGTCACGATGGTCGACGCCCAACCGGACAACCACGAACTGCGCGCGGGTCTGGGCAAGCTTTACGAAGCAGCGAACCAGCCCGAAAAGGCGCGCGCCGTGTATCAGACGATTATCGATCGGGAAGAAGACAAAAAGAGCCCGCAGGCGTTGGCCGCCAAGACGCGCATGGCGGTCGTGGTCGGGCGGAGCGGCGACAAAACCACTGCCAAGACGCTCATCGAAGAAGTATTGAAGGATAATCCCCGCGATCGCGATGCACTGGTCCTGCGCGGCACATTGACCATCGACCAGGGCGATGCGGCCGGCGCTATCGCGGATTTTCGGGCGGCACTAAAGGATGACCCGAACGCGCCTGAAATTAACCGTCTGCTTGCACGCGCGCATTTGATCAATAAGGAACCACAGCTCGCCGTCGATACGCTCAAGAAGGCGATCGAAGGCAACCCGACCGATATCGCGATGCGCGGTGATCTTGCCAACCTCTATTCCAGCCAGAAGGATCTCGAAAGCGCTATCGCGCAGCTGGAAGATGTGCTGAAAGTGCAGCCAAACAATCGCGGCGCCTTCGAGGGTATTTTCAAGATTCGGATGTTCCAGAAGGATTGGGCCAAGGCGCATGCAGTGGCCGACCGACTGAAAATCGCCCAGGCTGAAGATCCTTCAGGATTTTATTTTGACGGCCTCGCCTACCAGGGCGAGAACAAGCTTGCCGAGAGCCTCGAACAGTTCGAGTCTGCGCTGGCAGTGTCGCCTGACGCCGTGCAGCCGCTATCCCAATTGATCAAGAGTCACCTTGCGATGGGCAAGGCAGACGTCGCTGAAAAGCGGCTGTCTGAAGTGATCGAGCGTAACCCGAAAAACTTCGTGGCCTACAACCTGGCTGGGGAATTACAGCTGGCGGGGAAGCGCAACGAAGAAGCCAAAAAATCCTTCGAAGCGGCACTTGCGGTGAACAGCAATTGGGCCATTCTGTACCGCAATCTAGCGGCGACCCAGTTGGGATTAGGGCAGGAAGAAGCGGCCATCAAGACCATGGAGACGGGAATTGAAGCCACCAAGGGCTCTGCCTTGCTGGTGACGGGTCTCGCCACGTATTTCGAGAAAGCTGGCAAGCTCGATCAGGCGATTGAGCAATATGAGAAGGTGCTGAAAGAAAACCCGAAGTCCGATCTCGCCATTAACAATCTCGCGATGCTCTTGATCGAGTACAAGAGCGATGATGCGAGTAGGGCGCGCGCGAAGGAACTCACTACAGGCATTACCGATCGCAACCAGCCAGCCTATCTCGATACCATCGGCTGGGTCGCCTATAAGACAGGTGACTTTCAGACGGCGGCGGAAACGTTGGAAAAGGCCGTCCAGGCCGCACCAGACGCAGGCATCATGCATTATCACCTGGGGATGGCTTATTCGGCGCTCGGTAACGAGGTGCTCGCCAAGGACAACCTCAAGCAGGCGGTCGAGGGTGCGCAGGATTATCGCGGGCTTGATGAAGCTAAAGCGACTTTGGCGAAGCTGGAGGGTGGAAAGTAGGGGGAGTAGGGGAGTGCATGGAGTTTCTAAAAGCTGGGGGGCTATCTGGATTCCATAGGGCTTCACGTTGCCACGCGCCAGGTGTTCGACCCATGCTGGCCCTGGTTATTGCGTGCCTGATCGCTTCCACCCATGCCATCGCTGGCGAATTCAAACTGACGGGGTCCATTGCGACGGAATCGCGCGTCTTCTGGGAGCACGCGCGATTCGCCGGCCAGCATGGCGTGAACGGCTCGTTCTCCGCGCAACCAGAGTTTTATTACGAAACGGAGAATGAACGGGACAGTGTTTTATTCACGCCGTTTATCCGTATCGATCAGGGCGATTCACGCCGCACGCATGTCGACATTCGCGAACTTACCTGGGTCAGGGCTGCGGACACATGGGAATTTCGCGCAGGCATTCGCCGTGTATTCTGGGGCGTCGCGGAATCGAACCATCTAGTCGATGTGATCAACCAGACAGATCTGATCGAGAATATCGATAGCGAAGACAAGCTTGGCCAACCTATGCTGAATCTGGCGTTGATTCGCGCCTGGGGCACAGTCGATTTTTTCGTATTGCCGGGCTTTCGCGAACGGACTTTCCCGGGTAAAGCAGGGCGCCTGCGCAGTGAACCACGGGTTGACGCGAGCAGCGCGACCTACGAATCCGCCGCCGAGAATAAGCATGTCGATTACGCAGTGCGTTATTCCCACGTACTCGGCAATTTCGATCTCGGTATCTATCACTTCTGGGGCACGAGCCGCGAGCCGGAATTGCGTGCGCGATCGAGCGAAGCAGGCCCGTTAATGCTTGCGCCTCATTACGCGTTAATTCATCAGACCGGGCTCGATGTGCTCTATACGGTGGGTAACTGGAGCCTGAAACTGGAAGCACTACGACGCAGTGGGCAGGGCGAAACCTTTGGGGGCATGGTCGGTGGGTTCGAATACACCATCGTCGGCGTGATGGGCGGGATCTGGGATCTCGGACTGCTGGCCGAATACCATGGCGATGATCGCGG
>JAYTEX010000198.1:0-2166 GCA_043734785.1 Pseudomonadota bacterium
AATAACGGTACCTTGCTCCAACTTAATGCCTTGTGCGGTTGCTGGACGAGGAGATCGGCGCGCACCGTTTCCCACGGCGTGCACAGGCTGAGCGCGATACCCTGGCGCCCCGCGCGCCCCGTGCGGCCGATGCGGTGCAAATGCGTATCGGGATCAGTGGCGAGATCGTAGTTAATGACCATCGGCAGTTCTTTGATATCGAGTCCTCGCGCGGCGACATCCGTCGCGATCATCACATTGCTGCTGCGGTTTGCAAAGCGCACCAGGATCTCTTCGCGTTCACGTTGCTCCAGTTCGCCATGCAAGGCGAGCGCGGAGAATCCGCGTTGGCAAAGCGCATCGGTCACCGCGCGCACGCCGTCGCGGGTATTGCAAAACACCACCGCAGATTCTGGCCGTCGCTGTAACAATAAGGCGGCGAGCGCCGCCAGCTTGTGTTCTGCCTCAACCTCGAAAAACGTTTGGTCTATCAACGTCTCCGCGGCGTCGCTCGCGAGCGTGACATCCTGCGGCTGGTGTTGATACTGGCGGCTGAAGATGCGGATGGGCTGCGGCATCGTCGCCGCGAACAAGAGCGTCTGACGGGGCTTCGGGGCGCACTCGATAATGGCGCCGAGTTCCTCTGCGAAGCCCATATCCAGCATGCGATCGGCCTCGTCGAGCACCAGCGTCTTCAGCGCCGCGAGCGATAATGCCGCCTTCTGCAGGAGATCCAGGATGCGTCCGGGCGTCCCGACCACGATATGCGGCGCATGCGCAAGGGAGGTCAGATGCACTCGCACCGGCACTCCGCCACAGAGGGTTAACACTTTCACATTCGGCACAAAGCACGCCAGCCGGCGAATCTCGCGACTCACTTGATCGGCCAGTTCGCGCGTGGGACAAAGCACCAGCCCCTGCAGCTGCGACCGCGTGGCATCGAGCGTGGACAAGAGCCCCAACGCAAACGCCGCCGTCTTGCCGCTGCCGGTCATGGCCTGCGCCATCACATCGCGCCCGGCGAGTATCGCGGGCAGGCTCGCCGCCTGGACGGGCGTCATTTCGGCGTAGTTCACTTCGGCCAGCGCGCGCTGTAGCGGCGCTGACAACGGCATTTCGGAAAAATTAGTCATGTGCGCATGATGGCATTAATCGAGAGATTAGGTCAGGTTTGACCGCGGTTAAGTGGAACCAATGATTTGATCTGTAGCGCGCGTGAGCGTCCTGAGCCACTGGTCCAGAACAAGCGCGCGACTCTCGATTATACGAACAAGGCGGGTTATTCTGCCGCGGCCCAAGTCCAGGTCCAGGCCCAAGCCCAAGTCCAGGCCCATCGCAGATCGCGCTTCGCGACCCAGAAATTCGAGACCCTGCATGGCGAATGAATCGCGAGCACGACGCTCGCCCGAACCACGCAGAAGTCTAAACCTTCGGCAACGCCGTAAAATGGCCGCGTTGCTGAAATCCATGCTTCAACGCCAGTCCGAAGAGGTGCATCTTGCGATATAGGTTCTACACGGCGGATGTTTTCGCGAACCGAATATTCCACGGCGCCCAAATTGCGGTGTTTCCGCAGGCCGGCCAGCTCGATCAGCGGCAGATGCAATTGCTTGCACGTGAGCTGAATCTCGCGGAGACCGCCTTTGTGTTTCCGATGGACAGTGATTTGGCGAACTGGCGGGTGCGAATTTTCTCGCCTCACGCGGAGATCGACTTCTCCGGTCATGCGCTGATCGCCATCGGTCATGTGTTGGCAGAAACAGGCGCAATTGCGCTGGTGCACAAGCACACGCCCGTCAGCATTGAAGAGAACAGCGGCCGGATTGCCGTCAATATCACTCAGGATGCCGGCAAGCCTGTGCTGATCCAATTTACGCGCACGACCAGACCTGTGCTGGACCGGTTTGTCCCGCCCGAGCAACAACTGGCCGATATGCTGTCGCTGCGCCTGACGGATCTCGAGAACAAGAAATTTCAACCGCTCATCGTGTATTCCGATCATTCCTATCTGGTGGTGCCGCTGCGGACTTGGGCCGCTGTGCGCGACGCGAAATTCGATTATCAGGCATGGGGCCAATCCAGCGCTCCGGCCAGCATGGCGCGGGAAATTATGCTGCTCACGACGCAGACCGACTCAAGTCGATCCAACTTTCATGTGCGCTTGCTGGGCCCCAACATTGGGATCAA
>JAYTEX010000199.1:0-15923 GCA_043734785.1 Pseudomonadota bacterium
AATCAATCCGATTGCGATGGAAGAAGGCTTGCGGTTTGCGATACGCGAAGGCGGACGTACCGTCGGTGCCGGTGTCGTCGCTAAGATCCTCGACAAGTAAATCCCTTTGATAGGCACTCGAAACCTCCCCGAATTGAGTCGCAGATTGATTGCAAGTCACACAAATAATGGTTCATTGTGCTTAACAGGGTTAAACGGACTACAGGCCAGTAGCTCAATTGGAAGAGCGGCGGTCTCCAAAACCGCAGGTTGGGGGTTCGAGACCCTCCTGGCCTGCCGCTGTAGCGCCTCGTTAATGACAAACCGAGAGACACGAAAAGTAGAAAGTCAGCATCATGAATTCTAACGTCCAGACTTCGCATGCCGCGCTCGATACCGCAAAGCTGGCGGTCGCCCTTCTGTTGGTTTTCGCGGGTATCGCTGCATTCTACGTGTTCGCAGATATCCCCAAACTCGCCCGCGTGCTGGGCCTTGTGGGCGCGGTGGTCGTCGCCGTCGTCATCGCGATGCAGACCGAAAAAGGTCGTGCGCTTGTGGCATTCGGCGGTGATGTACAGGTTGAGGTGAGGAAAGTTGTTTGGCCGACCCGCCAAGAGACGTTGCAAACAACGCTGGCGGTATTGGTAGTGGTGGTGATCTCGGCGATTTTTCTATGGCTGCTCGATATGTTGCTGGGTGTGCTCATCCGATGGTTAATGGGATAAGAAGAGGGAAAATCGATGGCACTTCAGTGGTATGTGGTTCACGCCTATTCGGGGTTCGAAAACCAGGTCAAACGATCAATGGAAGATCGCGTTAAACGCAGCGGGTTGGAGGAGAAGTTTGGCCAGATTCTGGTTCCCACTGAAGAAGTCATCGAAATGCGCGACGGCCAGAAGCGCAAGAGTGATCGCAAATTTTTTCCAGGTTATGTTTTGGTGCAAATGGAAATGGACGAATCGTCCTGGCACCTCGTCAAGGACTGCCCCAAGGTCATGGGGTTTATTGGTGGAACCAGTGACAAACCTACGCCTATCACGGAACGTGAAGCACAGACGATTCTGAACAGGATTCAAGAAGGCACGGAAAAACCGAAACCCAAAGTGCTGTTCGAAGTGGGAGAAGTCGTCAGGGTTATTGATGGTCCATTTACGGATTTCAATGGCGTAGTCGAAGAAGTCAACTACGAGAAAAGCCGTTTGCGTGTCGCAGTATCGATATTTGGGCGTTCCACGCCTGTTGAATTGGAGTTCGGACAGGTTTCGAAAGACTAAATTTAACTACCCGCCCTTGTTCAGACGTCACAGTCGATGAGCTAAGGGCGAAAAATGAAACGGGGAGCCGACAGGCGCTTGTACCCAAGGAGATCCGGTAATGGCGAAGAAGATCGATGCTTACATCAAGCTGCAAGTAGCCGCAGGGAAGGCGAATCCCAGTCCTCCGGTTGGACCCGCGCTAGGCCAACGTGGCGTCAACATCATGGAATTCTGCAAGCAGTTCAATGCGCGCACACAGGAGCTAGAACAGGGTTTACCGATCCCTGTGGTGATAACCGTATTCTCGGACCGTTCGTTCACCTTCATAACGAAAACGCCGCCGGCCTCGGTGCTACTTCGCAAGGCTGCGGGCGTCCCTAAAGGGAGCGCCGTGCCGAACAAGGATAAAGTCGGGAAGGTCACCCGTGCACAGGTCCTCGAAATCGCGAAATCGAAATCCACTGACCTTACCGCCGCCAGCGTCGAAGCCGCCGCACGAACTATCGCTGGCACCGCCCGTAGCATGGGCATCGAAGTAGAGGGAGGTTAGCCGTGGCAAAACCAAGCAAGAGATGGACGGCCATGATGGCGAAGGTTGGCGATCGCAGCCGGCCGCGTAGCCTCGAAGATGCGCTTAAACTCATCAAAGATATCGCGTCGGCTAAGTTCGACGAATCCGTGGAAATCGCCATTAATTTGGGCGTCGATCCGCGCAAATCGGATCAAGTGGTGCGCGGCGCCACGGTCTTACCTCACGGCACCGGGACACTTGTGCGTGTGGCGCTATTTGCTGATGGTGCCGATGCAGAAAAGGGTCGTGCGGCAGGTGCGGATGTTGTCGGACTCGACGATCTCGCCGAGCAAATCAAGCAGGGCAATATCAATTTCGACGTGGCGATAGCGACCCCCGCAACCATGCGCGTGGTCGGCCAGCTCGGACAGATTCTCGGACCACGAGGCTTGATGCCGAATCCAAAGGTAGGAACGGTCACCACAGACGTCGCGACTGCAGTGCGTAATGCCAAGGCGGGCCAGGTTCGCTACCGGACCGATAAAGCCGGCATCATCCATTGCGCAGTCGGCAAGGCGTCATTTGAATTGACCGCGCTGAAGGAAAATTGCGAGGCGGTGTTAGCCGATCTGCGAAAGGCGAAGCCAAGCACCTCTAAAGGCATCTATCTGCGTCAGATCAGGATTTCCTCGACGATGGGGCCCGGCATTTCGGTCGACCGAGCGTCGGTGGAAACCGTCTGACGAGCCATGAACTTTGGGTTATCGAGCAAACACTCGGTAAACGTCAGAGACCGCAGGCCACGCGGAGTTGGAGACGATGATTCTCGAGTTGCACAGGCGCGGCCAGGCCTCTCGAGTGCATCGGACAAACGATGCGAGTTAATTGATCGCAAGATCGGCCAGCGTAGACGGTGGATCCAAAACAGGTAGTACCTGGTTTAGGACACCGTAACTAACCGTCGCTTAACCAAGTGACGAAAACAGGTGTGGCACTGCCGAACGGCAACGCCAATCCAGGAGAAGTATCGTGAGTTTGACTTTAGAGCAAAAGAAATCGGTTGTTGCTGAAGTCAACGCAATCGCAAATACGGCGCAGGCGGCGATCGCCGCCGAGTACACCGGGCTGACGGTTACGCAGATGACTAATTTGCGAGTCCGAGCCCGAAATGCTGGCGTTTACGTCAAGGTGGTCAAGAACACCTTGGCGCGACGCGCGTTAACCGGCACCAACTTTGAGTGTCTTCAACCGAAATTGAGCGGACCGCTGGTCCTGGTGTTCTCCCAAGAGGACCCGGGCGCCGGTGCACGAGTCGTGCGCGATTTCTTGAAGGACAATCAAAAGCTGGTTCCCATTGCGATTGCGTTCGGTGGAGCATTGCGTGGACCTGAGGATCTTCAGATGTTGGCAACCTTGCCAACGCTGGATGAAGCTCGCGCTATGTTGCTCGGTGTGTTTAAAGCACCGGCAAGTCAGCTGGTCCGCACACTTGCCGAGCCTGCCGCGCAGTTCGTGCGTTTACTTGCCGCATACCGCGACAAGCAGCAGCAAGCCGCTTGATTGAGCAATTTATCTGTCTATCTGTGAGGAGAGCCCAACATGGCCGTTTCAAGAGAAGAGTTGGTTGATATTCTGAGCAAAATGTCAATTCTGGAAGTCACCGAATTGGTGTCTACGCTCGAGGAGAAGTGGGGAGTTTCGGCAGCTGTAGCCGCCGCCCCTATGATGGCTGCTGCGGACGCGGCTCCCCCTGTTGAAGTCAAGGAAGATTTCGACATCATCATGACGAGCTATGGTGAAAACAAGGTCAATGTGATCAAGGCAATCCGGGTTATCACAGGTCTTGGGTTGAAAGAAGCCAAGGATTTGGTCGAAGGCGTGCCATCCACCGTTAAAGAAGCGGCGCCCAAGGCTGAAGCAGAAGGCATCAAGAAGCAGCTTGAAGAAGCCGGCGCGAAGGTTGAACTGAAATAACAGTTCGAGCTTGGCGTTTTTTCAGCTCATATATGCAAGCTCCGGGCAGCGGGACGGCGTTAAGCCGCCCGCTACCTGTTGCATGTCCGTTCCCTGACGTTCTAAGTATTCCGGCGCGAACCCCGTTTCGAGCTGGAGGCGACTGAAAAGAGGACGACCATGGCCTATTCGTACACCGAGAAGAAGCGTATCCGTAAAGACTTCGGAAAACGTAGCTCAGTTCTCGATATTCCCTATTTGCTCGACACCCAGATCGAATCCTATCGCGCGTTTCTGCAGGCTGAAATTCAGCCTGAACGACGCCTTGAGGACGGCCTGCATGCCGCCTTCAAATCCGTATTTCCAATCGAAAGCTATTCTGGAAACGCGGTACTTGAATACGTCAGCTATCGTCTTGGAGCGCCAATTTTCGACGTCAAGGAATGTCAGGTGCGCGGCCTAACCTACGCGGCGTCGTTACGCGTCAAGGTCAGGTTAGTGCTGTTCGACAAAGAGTCCGGTGCAGACAAGGCCATCAAAGACATCCGTGAACAAGAGGTCTACATGGGTGAATTACCCTTGATGACCGGCAACGGCACGTTCGTGATCAACGGCACCGAAAGAGTGATCGTGTCTCAGTTGCATCGTTCGCCAGGGGTCTTCTTTGACCATGACCGCGGCAAGACGCACTCCTCCGGGAAACTTCTATTTTCCGCGCGCGTAATCCCGTATCGAGGTTCGTGGCTGGATTTTGAGTTTGACCCGAAGGATCTTGTTTACGTCCGAATCGATCGTCGGCGTAAGATTCCAGCGACAGTTCTACTGCGCGCGCTGGGCTATTCATCGGAACAGATGCTTGAAATGTTTTTCGAGCGAGACACGCTATTCCTGTCACTCAAAGAAATCCGTCTGCAGCTCGTGCCGGAACGCTTACGTGGCGTGACCCTCGATTTCGATCTGACCGATGCCGATGGCAACGTGATTGTGGAAGCGGAACGACGCGTTACCGTGCGACATATCCGCGACATTCAAAAGGCGAACCTCAGCGAAATCGTTGTTCCGCGTAGTTTCGCCGTGGGACGAGCGCTCGCCCGGGATATTGTCAACAAGGAGACCGGGGAACTGATTGCCGATGCAAATACGGAGATCACAGAAGACCTACTTACTAAGCTGATAATCGCGAACGTAGGATCCGTCGAGACGATTTTTGCAAACGACCTCGATCATGGCGCCTACATTTCGCAAACGTTGCGCGCGGATAGCACGCGTACCCAGCTCGAAGCCCAAGTCGAGATTTACCGCATGATGCGCCCTGGTGAACCGCCGACCAAAGACGCAGCGGAAAACCTGTTCAAGAATTTGTTCTTTACCGAAGATCGCTACGATCTCTCGGCCGTGGGTCGCATGAAGTTCAATCGCCGGGTCGGCCAACCGGGCAGCGAAGTGCCGGGCGTACTGCTTGACCGTGTCTATTTCAGCTTGCTCCTGGAGAAAGACCTGAAGGATCTGCTGGAAGATAAGACCAAGAAAAGAGAAGAGCGGGCCACCAACCTCATAGAAATCCCGTTGACCCGCATCACGCCTGAGTTGCGTCGGATGCTGGTGAGTGAAGAGCGTCCCGATCACGCAAAAATCCCATGGGGTGAGCTGAAGTCGCTCCTGACGGCCTATGGGTCGGACATCGTTCGTGTGATAAAGACGCTGGTCGATATTCGCAACGGTAACGGCACGGTCGATGACATCGACCATCTTGGCAATCGACGTGTGCGCAGCGTCGGCGAAATGGCGGAGAATCAATTCCGCGTTGGTTTGGTGCGCGTTGAGCGCGCAGTCAAAGAACGTTTGAGCCTGGCGGAATCGGAAGGCATCATGCCGCAGGAACTGATTAACGCGAAGCCGGTGTCCGCGGTAATCAAAGAGTTCTTTGGTTCCAGTCAGCTTTCTCAGTTCATGGACCAGAACAACCCGCTATCTGAAGTGACCCACAAGCGTCGCGTATCGGCGCTTGGACCGGGCGGATTGACGCGAGAACGCGCCGGTTTCGAGGTGCGTGACGTGCACCCGACCCACTATGGTCGGGTGTGTCCAATTGAAACGCCGGAAGGTCCAAACATCGGACTTATTAACTCGCTTGCTGTTTTTGCACGGACCAATAAGTACGGGTTCCTTGAGACGCCCTATCGCAAAGTGAATGACAGTCACGTGACGGATCAGGTCGACTATCTTTCGGCGATTGAAGAAAGCCAGTACACCATTGCGCAAGCGAACGCGACGCTCGATAAGAACGGTAAACTGACTGACGGACTGGTGTCCTGTCGCCAGCAGAACGAGTTCACGTTATCCACGCCTGACCGCGTCCAATATATGGACGTCTCGCCGATGCAGATTGTATCGGTGGCTGCAGCGCTAATCCCATTCCTGGAACATGACGATGCGAACCGCGCGTTGATGGGTTCTAACATGCAGCGTCAAGCCGTCCCGACCTTACGGACTCAAAAACCGTTGGTGGGTACAGGAATCGAACGGGCAGTCGCACGGGACTCCGGGGTAATCGTAAGTGCTCGACGCGGTGGTGTGGTGGATCTCGTGGACGCCTCCAGAATTGTGGTACGCGTCAATGACGATGAAACCAAACCCGGTGAACCGGGTGTGGATATATACGGTCTCACCAAGTACACGCGCTCAAACCAGAATACGTGCATCAATCAACGTCCGCTCGTAAAACCAAACGACCGGATCGCCAAAGGCGATGTGCTGGCGGATGGCCCGGCAACCGATTTGGGCGAATTGGCCTTGGGCCAGAATCTGCTGGTCGCTTTCATGCCGTGGAATGGCTACAACTTCGAAGATTCGATCCTGATCTCGGAGCGCGTGGTACAGGAAGACCGCTTTACGAGTATCCATATCGAGGAACTGACCTGCGTTGCGCGGGATACCAAGCTAGGACCGGAAGAAATTTCCGCCGACATCCCCAATGTCAGCGAAAGTGCGCTTTCTAAACTTGATGAATCAGGCATCGTTTATATCGGCGCCGAAGTTCATCCGGGCGATATCCTGGTCGGTAAGGTCACGCCTAAAGGTGAAACCCAACTCACGCCGGAAGAGAAGCTGCTTAGAGCGATCTTTGGCGAGAAGGCCTCGGACGTTAAAGACACCTCGCTGCGGGTCCCGTCAGGGATGAACGGCACGGTGATAGATGTCCAGGTTTTCACCCGAGATGGCGTAGAAAAAGACGCGCGAGCGCTCGAAATCGAGCGCGCAGAGCTCGCGAGCGTCAAAAAGGATCTGGATGACCAACTGCGTATCCTGCACGACGATATCTATCAACGTGTAGAGCGCCTGCTGCTTGGCAAGCCGATTGAAAAGGGGCCGAAGGCGCTGAGCGGAATCGATAAGGTTACGCCCGAGGCGCTGACCACGTTGAAACGCGATCATTGGTTTGAAATAAGAACTAAAGACGACCAAATCAATGAGCAGGTCGAGCGTTTGGCAGGCCAGATCGAGCAACACAATGCGGAATTTGCGCAGCAATACGAGGAAAAGCGCTCCAAACTGACGTCTGGAGACGATCTCGCGCCTGGCGTGTTGAAGATGGCCAAGGTGTACCTTGCGGTTAAGCGGCGGTTGCAACCAGGCGATAAAATGGCTGGACGCCATGGCAACAAGGGCGTCATCTCGATGATTGTACCGGTCGAGGATATGCCGCATATGGCGGACGGAACCACGGTCGATGTCGTGTTGAATCCGCTTGGTGTGCCGTCCCGCATGAACGTCGGGCAGGTTCTTGAAACCCACCTCGGATGGGCTGCGCATGGGCTCGGAAAGAAAATTAGGCAGATGTTGGATGTGATGGCAAGTTCCGCTGATCTGCGAACTTTTCTGACCCAAATCTATAACTCAAGTGGGCATCAGGAAGATCTCTCGCAGCTCGACGACCAGGAAGTACAAACACTTGCGCTCAATTTGACCGATGGTGTTCCCATGGCAACACCGGTATTCGACGGTGCCAACGAAAGCGAGATAAAGAAAATGCTCGAGCTCGCTGGCCTCCCGCGTAGCGGCCAGACGCGACTCTACGATGGCCGCACCGGAGACTCTTTCGATCGTGAGATCACAGTCGGTTTCATGTACATCCTGAAGCTCAATCATTTAGTCGATGACAAAATGCACGCCCGCTCAACCGGACCTTATAGCTTGGTCACGCAACAACCGTTGGGCGGCAAGGCCCAGTTTGGTGGTCAGCGGTTCGGTGAAATGGAGGTATGGGCCCTGGAGGCATACGGCGCCGCCTACACCTTGCAGGAGATGCTCACCGTTAAGTCGGACGACGTTAACGGTCGCACCAAGATGTATAAAAACATTGTGGACGGCGATCACAGCATGGAGGCGGGAATGCCGGAGTCCTTCAATGTGCTGTTGAAGGAACTGCGTTCGCTCGGTATCGACATCGAACTAGATCGCGAATAACTGATTACATGGCCAGGTTATGGGGCGGCTACCGCCCTAGGAGTTACCAAGCGTGAAAGACCTACTCGACTTATTCAAAGCGCACGGGCATGTGGAAGACTTCGATGCGATCAATATCGGTCTGGCTTCGCCGGAAAAAATCCGCTCGTGGTCATTCGGCGAAGTCAAAAAGCCCGAAACGATTAATTACCGTACATTCAAGCCGGAACGGGACGGCTTGTTCTGCGCGAAAATATTTGGGCCGATCAAGGATTACGAATGCCTTTGCGGGAAGTATAAGCGCCTGAAACATCGCGGTGTCGTGTGCGAAAAATGTGGCGTGGAGGTAACCCTAGCCAAGGTGCGCCGCGAACGCATGGGTCACATCGAGCTGGCGAGTCCGGTCGCCCATATCTGGTTCCTCAAATCCCTGCCCTCCCGAATGGGGCTGTTGCTCGATATGACGTTGCGCGAAATAGAACGCATCCTATATTTTGAGGCCTATGTGGTCGTCGATCCCGGCCTGACCGAACTCGAGCGCGGCCAGCTCCTGTCAGACGATGCGTATCTCGAGGCGATCGAGCAGTACGGGGATGATTTCGATGCGCGCATGGGCGCTGAGGCGATTTATGAACTTCTGCGCACTGTAGACCTCGCGCATGAGGTAAAGCGGATTCGCGAAGAGCTGCCGGAAACCTCCTCCGACACGAAGATCAAAAAATTCACCAAACGACTTAAGTTGATGGAGTCGTTCCTGCACTCTGGCAATCGGCCAGAGTGGATGGTTCTAAAGGTATTGCCGGTACTTCCACCGGAACTCCGGCCGCTCGTACCGCTGGATGGTGGTCGTTTCGCCACCTCCGATCTCAACGATTTGTATCGTCGCGTGATCAACCGCAATAACCGTTTGAAGCGGCTTTTGGACCTCAATGCGCCGGATATCATCGTGCGTAACGAAAAGCGTATGCTCCAGGAAGCCGTCGATGCGCTACTCGACAATGGTCGACGCGGCCGTGCGATCACCGGTACCAACAAGCTGCCGCTGAAATCACTGGCGGATATGATCAAAGGCAAGCAGGGAAGGTTCCGGCAGAACCTGCTGGGCAAGCGGGTGGACTACTCGGGACGCTCCGTGATTGTGGTCGGCCCCACGCTCAAGTTGCACCAATGCGGATTGCCTAAGAAGATGGCGCTTGAACTGTTCAAGCCATTCATCTTCAGCAAACTAGAACGCCGCGGAATGGCCACTACCATCAAGGCCGCCAAGAAGCTTGTCGAACGCGAAGGCCCAGAAGTCTGGGACATTCTGGAAGAGGTGATTCGCGAACATCCCGTGATGTTGAATCGCGCACCCACCTTGCATCGTCTTGGGATCCAGGCGTTTGAGCCAGTCCTGATTGAAGGCAAGGCGATTCAGCTCCATCCGCTCGTGTGTACCGCCTTCAATGCCGATTTCGACGGCGACCAGATGGCGGTCCACGTGCCGCTGTCCATCGAAGCGCAACTCGAAGCGCGCAGTCTGATGATGTCGACCAACAACATTCTATCGCCGGCAAACGGGGACCCGGTTATCGTGCCAACCCAGGACGTCGTGTTGGGCCTCTACTACATGACCCGTGAGTCAGTAAGCGCGAAGGGTACCGGCATGATTTTCTGCGATATCGCGGAAGTTCATCGTGCACATGAGACCGGTGCAGCGGAACTCCACGCGCGCTGCAAGGTACGCCTGACCGAAGTGCTTTTCGATGAACATAAAAAGGAGTACACCAAAACAGGTTTGGTGGACACCACCGTCGGACGCGCGTTGCTATCCACTGTGCTGCCGAATGGGCTACCGTTCGAGATGGTGAATCGCACGCTCGATAAGCGCTCGATTTCTCGCCTATTTGATCGTTGCTACCGCGACGTCGGCTTGAAAGAGACGGTGATATTGGCCGACCGACTGATGTACACAGGGTTTCAGCAGGCGACTCGCGCTGGAGTCTCCATCGGTGTCGACGACATGGTCGTGCCGGATGAAAAAGGTGCAATCATCAAGACCGCCGAAGAGGGCGTGAAGGAGATTGAGGAGCAGTACGCCTCGGGCCTCGTTACTACCGGTGAGCGCTACAACAAAGTTGTCGATATCTGGTCCCACACGAATGACCAAGTCGCGAAAGCGATGATGGACAAACTGGGTTCAGAAATAGTCACGGACACCACCGGGAAACAGGTAAAACAGGCGTCGTTCAATTCCATTTATATGATGGCCGATTCCGGCGCGCGCGGTTCGGCGGCGCAGATTCGCCAACTTGCGGGCATGCGCGGCTTGATGGCTAAGCCTGATGGCTCAATTATTGAAACCCCGATCACGGCTAATTTCCGTGAAGGACTGGACGTCTTGCAGTACTTCATCTCCACGCACGGCGCGCGCAAAGGGCTGGCGGACACGGCGTTGAAAACGGCCAATTCCGGCTATCTGACGCGGCGCCTGGTCGATGTGGCGCAGGATCTCGTTGTCACCGATACAGATTGTGGGACGCAGGCGGGGATCACCATGGCCCCGATGGTCGAAGGTGGGGACGTTGTAGAACTCCTGCGAGATCGTGTGCTCGGGCGCGTCGTCGCGGTTGATCTGTGTCGGCCTGGGACCACCGAGGTGGTCGCACCCGCCGGCACGCTGCTGGACGAAAAATGGGTCCAGATTCTGGACGATTCCGGGATCGACGAGGTCCTCGTGCGATCGCCGATCACTTGCGAGACACGCTACGGGGTGTGTGCCGAATGTTATGGGCGTGATTTGGCGCGCGGCCACTTAGTCAATGTCGGCGAAGCGGTGGGTGTCATTGCCGCGCAGTCGATCGGCGAGCCTGGCACGCAGCTGACGATGCGCACATTCCATATCGGCGGCGCGGCGTCACGGGCGGCCGCCATCAGCAGTATTGAAGTCAAGTTCGGCGGCACAGTGCGCCTGCAAAACATGAAAGTGCTACGCCACGAGAACGGAACCTTTATTTCCGTTTCACGCTCAGGCGAACTCATTGTCATGGACGAGGTCGGCCGTGAGCGCGAACGCTACAAGGTTCCCTATGGTGCCACGATGACCGCGGGCGAAGGTGCCAGTGTGAAGTCTGGGCAGAACATCGCGAACTGGGATCCGCATACACACCCAATCGTGACCGAAGTGAACGGCACCGCGCGCTTCAAGGATGTTGTCGAAGGGGTCACTGTCGCGCGGCAGCTCGATGAAATCACCGGTCTTTCCAGCATGGTGGTGACAGATCCGAAACAGCGCGGATCGTCGGCCAAGGATTTGCGCCCGATGATCCAACTGGTCGACCAGAACGGCAAAGAGATCAAAATTCCAGGGACCGAGATTCCGGCCCAGTATTTCATGCCGCCCAACGCAATCATCACGGTCGAAGACGGAGGCCAGACCAAAGTAGGCGATATCATGGCCCGAATCCCCCAGGAGTCCTCAAAAACCCGCGATATTACCGGAGGACTGCCGCGGGTCGCGGACTTGTTCGAAGCGCGCAAGCCCAAAGAACCGGCGATTCTCGCCGAAGCGAGCGGCACGGTTTCGTTTGGCAAAGACACCAAGGGTAAACAACGGCTCATCGTCCGTCAGGAAGACGGCGAAGAGATGGAAACGCTCATCCCGAAATGGCGACATGTCACGGTATTTGAAGGCGAACACGTGGTAAAGGGTGACGTGATTTGCGATGGCGCTTCGGACTCACACGACATTCTTCGCCTCAAAGGCGTGCCTGATCTCACGCGCTATATGGTCAATGAAGTACAGGAGGTCTATCGATTGCAAGGCGTGAAAATCAATGACAAGCACATCGAAGTGATCGTTCGTCAGATGCTGCGCAAAATTGAGATTGTGGAGGCCGGAGATACCCGCTATCTGGCCGGAGAGCAGATCGAAAAAGAACGCCTGCTCGAAGAAAACGACAAAATGGCAGCTGAAGGCAAGAAACCAGCGACACACCAACAATTGCTCCTAGGTATTACCAAAGCTTCGTTGGCGACTGAGTCGTTTATTTCGGCAGCTTCATTCCAGGAAACGACGCGCGTACTGACCGAGGCTTCGGTCACGGGCAAGCGCGATGAGCTGCGAGGTCTTAAGGAAAATGTCATCGTGGGCAGATTGATTCCGGCGGGAACGGGCTACACCTACCACAACGAACGGCGCCGCAAGCGTCGCAAGGGAGCCGATGCGCCGAACTTTGCGTTTACCACGACGACCTCGGATTCGGAGTAGCGTTGATTAGCAGACTAGGCAGTGTAAAAAGGGGGTGCGGTCGTTGACACTCAACTAGCGTCCTCCCTATAATCTCGCTCCTAAGACAGGCCGGGGCCTCCCGGACCTGTCATTTTTTTCGCACCGTAAAATTTCCCTGCTTGCCAGGCCGCCGAACGATATAGAGTGGTTTGGGAGAGTCATCCCGGAACTCTGAGAGTGCGCAAGCGAAGTCGGGACGGGAAATTTAGACGAAACACAACGGTTAATCTCACCACGACACCTGAGGCGCTAGCCTAAGGCTATGGGGTGACACGATTCCGGCCCTCGCGGCCGATGCGGATTTGAGATGGCAACAATCAATCAGTTGGTGCGCAACCCACGGCGCCGGCAAACAACGAAAAGCACAGTACCCGCGTTGGAAGGGTGCCCTCAAAAACGCGGAGTCTGTACCCGTGTGTACACGACCACTCCTAAGAAGCCGAATTCCGCGCTGCGAAAAGTTGCGCGCGTACGCCTGACCAACGGCCAGGAAGTCACTACCTACATAGGCGGTGAAGGCCACAATCTTCAGGAGCACTCGGTGATCCTGATTCGAGGTGGCCGCGTAAAAGATTTGCCGGGTGTGCGTTACCACACCGTGCGCGGCACTTTGGATACCTCCGGAGTGAGTGATCGTCGCCAGGGCCGCTCGAAGTACGGCGCCAAGCGGCCGAAGTCGTAAGCGCAACACGAGGCCGGGGCCGAGCCCTGCCATCCCCGACCATTATCACGACCATTAGTTGAGTAGCTGAATCCTATGTCCAGACGTCGCGTTGCAGCTAAGCGAGCAATCCTGCCAGATCCCAAATTTGGCGATCACACAGTGGCGAAATTCATCAATATGTTGATGAGTTCGGGCAAAAAATCGATCGCCGAAAAGATTGTGTATGGCGCACTGGATGAAATGGGTAAGAAGGGGCGCGGTGCCGCGATCGACCTCTTCAAACAGGCGCTGGGCAACGTGGAGCCACGCGTGGAAGTGAAATCCCGGCGTGTCGGCGGCGCAACCTACCAGGTGCCCGTGGAGGTAAGACCGAACCGGCGGAGCGCGTTAGCGATGCGCTGGCTGGTGGACGCCGCGCGCAAACGCGGTGAGAAATCCATGGGCCGCCGGTTGGCCGGCGAATTCCTGGATGCTTCGGACAACCGCGGGACAGCCGTCAAGAAGCGAGAAGATACGCACAAGATGGCTGAAGCCAATCGCGCGTTCTCGCATTACCGCTGGTGAGCGTAAGGGTAGTTAAGGAAAGTTAGCCGTGGCACGTACAATCCCCCTCGATCGTTATCGGAATATCGGCATTGCTGCGCACATTGATGCCGGCAAGACCACTACGACCGAACGCATCCTCTATTACACCGGCCGTTCGCACAAAATCGGCGAAGTCCATGATGGCGCAGCCACGATGGACTGGATGGAGCAGGAGCAGGAGCGCGGCATTACCATCACCTCTGCAGCGACCACTTGCTTCTGGCGCGGGATGGACAAGCAGTTTCCCGAACACCGGATCAACATTATTGATACGCCGGGCCACGTCGATTTTACGATCGAAGTTGAACGTTCCCTGCGCGTTTTAGACGGCGCGGTAGCGGTTTTTTGCGCGGTCGGCGGCGTACAGCCACAGTCCGAGACCGTGTGGCGGCAGGCGAACCGGTATGGCGTGCCAAGGCTCGCATTCATCAACAAGATGGACCGGGCTGGCGCAGATTTCCTGCGGGTTGTGCAACAGATGAAAGAGCGCCTTAACGCCAAGGTGGTACCGATTCAATTGCCGATTGGAGCGGAAGAGTCGTTCGAAGGGGTGATCGATCTGTTACTAGGCAAAGCCATCTATTGGCGCGAAGAATCGCTCGGCATGGAGTTTGAGCTCCGAGAAATTCCGGCCGACATGGTGGAAATTTGCGCGAAATGGCGAGAAATGGCAGTCGAAGCCGCAGCGGAGGCCACTGACGAACTCACCGAAAAATATTTGGTGACAGGCGAGCTGACGGTTGAAGAGATCAAGGCCGGCCTGCGTACGCGCACCGTGCGCAACGAGATTGTTCCGGTTGTGTGCGGTTCCGCCTTCAAGAACAAGGGCGTGCAGGCCATGCTTGACGCGGTAATCGAATACCTGCCGGCACCCAACGACGTTGAAGGCATCAAGGGACTGCTTGAAGATGGCAAGACCGAAGAACGCCGCTTCGCCGCGGACGATGCGCCATTCGCCGCGCTGGCCTTCAAGATTGCGACCGACCCTTATGTCGGCACGCTGACCTTCTTCCGGGTGTACTCAGGCGTATTGAATTCGGGCGACTCGGTCTACAATCCGGTCAAGGATCGCAAGGAACGTATTGGTCGGCTGCTGCAAATGCACGCCAATAGTCGCGAAGAAATTAAGGAAGTGCGAGCCGGCGATATCGCCGCGGCGGTCGGGTTGAAAGATGTCACCACTGGCGACACGCTGTGTGATCTGAACAAAATAATCACCCTCGAGCGCATGGAGTTCCCTGAACCCGTGATCGCTGTGGCGGTGGAGCCCAAGACCAAGGCGGATCAGGAAAAAATGGGTCTGGCGTTGCAGCGTTTGGCTGCCGAGGATCCGTCTTTTCGCGTCGCGACCGATCAAGAATCAGGTCAGACGATCATTTCCGGGATGGGTGAATTGCACCTTGAAATTATCGTTGACCGCATGCGTCGTGAGTTCAAAGTGGAAGCCAACGTTGGCAAGCCGCAGGTCGCGTACCGCGAAACCATTCGCGGGGTTGTGGAAAAGCAAGAAGGCAAATTCGTACGCCAAAGCGGAGGACGCGGCCAGTACGGTCACGTTGTCATAAAACTTGAACCGAACGAAGCTGGCAAAGGCTTCGAATTTGTCAACGGCATTGTCGGCGGCACGATCCCACGCGAGTACATCCCGGCTGTCCAAAAAGGGATCGAAGAGCAGCTTAAAAATGGGGTACTCGCTGGGTATCCGGTGGTTGATGTCAAGGTTACGTTATTCGATGGCTCCTACCATGAAGTGGACTCGAACGAAATGGCGTTCAAAATCGCAGGGTCGATCGCTTTTAAGGAAGCCGCCCAAAAGGCGAAGCCAGTGTTGTTGGAACCGGTTATGAGTGTGGAAGTCGTCACGCCGGAAGATTACGTAGGTACCGTCAACGGCGACCTGAATCGGCGGCGCGGCATACTGGAAGGCGCGGAAACTTCGCACGGCGGTCGTTTAATCAAAGCGAAGGTGCCGTTGTCCGAGATGTTCGGCTACTCAACGGATCTTCGCTCGGCGACTCAGGGCCGCGCCACGTACACCATGGAATTCTCGCGCTATGCCGAAGCGCCAAAGAGCGTAGTTGAGACGATCTGCAAGCGTTCCTAAGCAAGCTTATATAACTACAAACCTATCGCCCATTGCGTTTGAAAAGGTAACGAAACCATGTCCAAGGAGAAATTTCAGAGAACGAAGCCGCATGTAAATGTGGGGACGATAGGCCATGTAGATCATGGGAAGACGACCTTGACGGCGGCGTTGAC
>JAYTEX010000200.1:0-1931 GCA_043734785.1 Pseudomonadota bacterium
CCTCGATACGGCAGCGACAGAGGCCGCATTGGCGCCGTTCCTGGGCGAGTATGCCGGGATCGACGGGTTGCTCGCCGCCAGTGATGCACTCGAAGCCGCTTTTACGGCGGCTGGGTATAATTTTCATCGCGTGTCACTGCCCCCGCAGGAGCTAGATAGCGGTATCGTGGTGCTCAACGTGGCGACCTTCGGGGTGGGCGAGGTCAAGATCACCGGCAACGAGCATTTCTCCACCGACAACATCCGTGCCAGTCTGCCCAAGGTAATTGGGGGTGGGGCACCGAACCTCCGCGAAGTTTCTCGTTCGCTGGCGGTCGCCAACCAACACCCACATAAAAAGCTCAAGGTCACGTTTCGCGACAGCGAAGAGAAACCAGACACCCTCGACGCCGTGGTAAAGGTCAAAGACGAACGGCAATGGAACCTGTTCGGGAATCTCAACAACATCGGTACCGAGGAAACCGGACGCACCCGGATGCAGTTGGGCGGCCTGTATAGCGACATCTCCGGGCACGACGATGTGCTCACCACTGCGGTCACGATCTCCCCGGATAATGTCGACGATGTGTTCCAATTCGGCGCGTTTTATCAAGTTCCTGTGTATTGGCTCTCAGGTTGGCTGTCTGGCTTTTATGTGAAGTCGGATGTGGATGTCGGTAACGTCCAGAATTTTTTCGATGTGAGCGGTTCCGGTGAATTCATCGGGGTGAATTTCAAGCGTTCGCTGATCCCGGTAGGACGCTACAAGCACAGCCTCACGGCTGGACTGCAAGACCGTAATTTCGATACCGCAATTTCGAATGCGTTAACGGGCCTGCCGATTCTCGGCATCAGCACCGTCGTGCGTAGCCGCCCGGTCTCGCTGCGTTACGATGGCAGCTACAACTGGATCACGACGAGTTTCGACTTCTTCGTGGATGCGACGCAGAATCTGAGCTTTGGTGGTCACAACAACGATGTCGACTACGCCGCGGTGCGCCAGGTCGCGGATTCGAATTGGAAAGTGATGCGCTTCGGCGCCCTGGTCACACAGCGCCTGCCGCGCGATTTCCTGGGCGTGTTTCGGCTAAACGGCCAATACTCTCGCGAGCCCCTCATTCCTGGCGAACAACTCGGGTTTGGCGGCGAGCGTTCCATCCGCGGTTTCGATGAGCGCACGGTCGCGGGTGACAGCGGACTCATCGCCAACCTCGAGGTGTGGACCCCACCCGTGACGCAATTGGCCGGTGTGCGTTTCTTAGGGTTCCTGGACGCCGGGCATAAGGTTTTGGAGCAGCCCGCTGCGCGCCAGCGCGGCTCGGACACCATATCCAGCATCGGTGTCGGCGCGCGCTGGAATTGGCGCGAATTTCTGGCACTTTCGGTCGACTACGGACAACCACTCGCCAGCGCAGATGGCGAAGCAGCGGATCGAGGCACTTCAAAATGGCATGTCAACCTACAAGTCCGTTACTAGGCGCACTGCTCGGAATCATCGGGCTGGTTGTTGCCGCGCCCCCCGCGCTGGCCGCCACCCAGGCCGGCGAGGTCGTGATTGCGCGCGGCATCGCGACGGCCCAGATCGGCAGCAATCCAGGCCGCATTCTGGGTCTCGGCTCGGCCGTGTTCGAAGGGGATGTGATTTCCACCGGCCCGCGCAGCATCGCGTTGCTTAAACTGGGCGATGGCACCCGGGTCACTCTGCGGCCGCAAACGAAATTTCAGGTTGAAGAATTCAGTTTGGCGGCGAACGACGCGCGCGCGGTGTATCGCTTATTCCAGGGCGGTTTACGCGCAGTCACGGGGTTTTTGAGCAAACAAAATCCGAATGCCGTGCGCTTACGCACAGCCGTCGCGACGATTGGCATTCGTGGCACCGAATTCGATGCGCGCCTGTGCGGTGCGGATTGTGCCGCTGAAGCGAAATCTCGCGCGCTGCCCGCTGGCCGCGC
>JAYTEX010000201.1:0-7331 GCA_043734785.1 Pseudomonadota bacterium
GCCGATCCGACTGATCTGCAGCAGCTGCGCTATGTCTACGAAGAGAATCTCGAAGCCCTGCCCGGCATGAGCTTGGTGCTGGCCTATCCAGGATTCTGGCTGAAGGATCCGAAATACCAGATGGACTGGCCTAAAATGCTGCACGCGGAAGAATCCTTCGAAATCCATGCCCCGTTACCGGTATCCGGGACGATCACGGGCAAAACGGTGCTCACCCAGATCATTGATCGTGGCAAGGAGAAAGGCGCCTACCTTTATTCGACGAAGGAAGTGCGCGCCAAGGAAGACGGCAGACTGCTCGCGAGCGTGAACTCCGCGACGGTCGCGCGCGGCGATGGTGGCTTCGATGGCCCGACCGGTCCGGTGCAAAAGCCAGTCGAGATCCCCACGCGCGCACCTGACATCGTGTGCGATCTGCCGAGTCTGCCGCAACAAGCCCTGTTCTATCGCCTGTGCGGCGACATGAATCCCCTGCACGCCGATCCTGCAGTCGCGCGAAAAGGTGGCTTCGAGCGGCCCATTCTTCACGGCCGCTGCACGATGGGAATTGCCCAGCATGCCATCATCAAAAGCTGCTGCGCCTACCAGGCCAGTCGCTTGCGATCGATGCGCGTGCGCTTCACCGCGCCGTTCCTGCCTGGCGAAACCTTGCGAACTTCCATGTGGCAAGACGGTAATCTAGTGTTTTTCACGGCCTCGTCGATCGAACGTGGCGTGACCGTGCTCAATAACGGGCGGGCCGAGCTAGGCCCTGGCTGAACAGGATTGACCACGGAGAACACCGAGAAAGCACCCCTTTAGATGCAGGATATTCTCAACGGGCTCCGGATCGTCGAGGCCTCAGCTTATGTTGCGGCCCCGCTGTGCGGCATGACGCTCGCCCAACTCGGCGCGGACGTCATTCGCTTCGACCAGATCGGTGGTGGCATCGACTACCGGCGCTGGCCGGTGACGGCGGCGAACCACAGCATCTACTGGGCTGATCTCAACAAAGGTAAACGCTCGCTCGCGGTAGATTTGCGCCACGAAGAAGGTCGCGAATTGATCCTGCAGCTGATTGCTGCACCGGGCCCGAACGGCGGGATCCTGTCGACCAACCTGCCGGCCAAAGGTTGGCTTGCCTATGAAAATTTGTGCACGCGCCGCCACGATGTGATTCAACTGGCGATCGTGGGCGATCGACATGGTGGCAGTGCGGTGGACTACACCGTGAACGCACAGGTGGGTTATCCCCTCCTCACGGGCCCCGAAGGTGACGAGCGGCCCATCAACCACGTGCTGCCCGCCTGGGACATCACCACTGCCATGCTAGCCGCCACCAGCTTGCTGGCCGCTCTGCGCTTTCGCGATCAGACCAGCCGCGGGCAGAAAATCGAACTCGCGCTCGCGGATGTTGCACTCGCGACGATTGGCAATCTTGGGTTGGTCGGCGATCGGGTGATCAATCATGCCGAACGCACACGTGGTGGCAATTATCTCTACGGCGCGTTCGGGCGCGATTTCGTGACCGAAGATGGCGTGCGAGTGATGATCATGGCCATCAGCGCCAAGATGTGGAGCGCACTCGTAGCCGCGACCGGCCTCGCGGAGACCCTGCGAGCGGAGGCTAATCGTCTAGCAGTCGATTTCGCGCAAGAGGGCGCACGCTATACCGCCAGACGCGAAATCGCCGGCATCCTCGACGCCTGGATCAAGGGTCAGCCCTTCGCGCACGTCGCGGCAACGTTCAACCAGCATGGCGTGTGCTGGGGCCGCTACCAAACACTCACTGAACTGATCGATCACGATCCCGATATATCGCCTGCTAACCCGATTTATCACCTGGTCGAACAACCCGACATCGGCACCTACCCGGTACCCGGTGTGCCCGCGCATTTCGGCGCAGTGTCGCGTGCACCTGCGCGTCGCGCGCCGCGTCTCGGCGAACACACCGATGAAATTCTGGCCGAATGGCTAGGTCTCTCCAGCGGCACGATCGGGAGTCTCCACGATCGCGGCATCGTCGCCGGTCCTTCTGTCCTTTAATCTGTCTCGGAAACCACGCATGAGCACCTCCCGCCAAGAAACTTTCTCCGGCACCAAAGCCGTCGAAGCGCATCTGCAATTAGATCTCACGCGCCTCGAACCCTACCTTCAGCAGCAGATCGCCGACTATCAAGGCCCGTTGACGCTCAAGCGCTTCAAAGGCGGCCAGTCGAATCCGACCTATCAACTGGTGACCCCAGGGCGCAGTTACGTGCTGCGCCGAAAGCCGTCTGGCGCCCTACTGCCCTCGGCGCATGCGGTCGATCGCGAGTATCGCGTCATCAAGGCTCTGCATGAGGCCGGCTTCCCCGTGCCGCGACCCTTCGTGCTGTGCGAAAACGTCAGCATCATCGGCACCATGTTCTATGTGATGGAGATGGTCGAAGGCCGCGTGTTGTGGGAGATGACGTTGCCCGGGATGCCGGTCACCGAGCGCGCGGCGATCTACGACTCGATGGTCAGCACGCTCGCCTCCCTGCAACGTCTGGATTATAAACAGCTTGGCCTCACCGATTTTGGCAAGCCGACCGATTACTTCGCGCGCCAACTCTCGCGCTGGGGGAAAACCTATGGGATATCCGAGACGGAAACCATTCCCGACATGGATCGCCTGAATAGATGGCTGCCCGCCAATGTGCCGGGGGACGACGAAACTTCTCTGGTGCACGGCGACTACCGCATGGACAACATGATCATGCACCCGACCGAACCGCGGGTGGTCGCAGTTCTCGATTGGGAATTGTCGACACTCGGGCATCCACTCGGCGATTTTACCTACCATCTACTGCCTTGGCTGCTGCCGACGTTGGGTGAAAAAATCAGCAATCTCGGCGGCGTTGATCTGTTGAGTCTCGGGATCCCGACCATGGATCAGTACATCGCGCGCTACTGCGCATTGACGGGCCGCGCCGAGATCTCGCACTTGGATTTTTATTCGGCGTATACCGTGTGGCGCCTAGCGTGTATCTATCAAGGCATCATCAAACGCGTTAAGGAAGGCACTGCGGCCAGCAGCGATGCGCCGCAGAGCGCCGATCTCGTACGCGAACTCGCGGCTATCGCCTGGGGTTATGCCGTCAAAGCAGGTGCGAGGTAGTTTATGAATATCGATACCCTCCGTTTTCCACATTACGAATTGCCGGATACGCTCGAACCATTGCGGCGCGAAGTGCGCGACTTCCTGGCGACGGAGATGCCGGCGTACAACGCGGTTACCCGCAGCAATAGCTGGGATGGTATCGATCCCGAATTCAGTCGCAAGCTCGGTGCACGCGGGTGGCTGGGCATGACGTTGCCGAAAGCGTACGGCGGGCATGAGCGCAGCGCGCTCGAACGCTATGTGGTGGTTGAAGAAACCCTGGCCGCCGGCGCGCCGGTCGGTTACCACTGGGTGGCTGATCGCCAGAGTGGCCCGATGGTGGTGCGTCTTGGCACTGAAGCGCAGAAGCAGAAAATTATTCCGGCCATCACCCGTGGCGAAGCCTGTTTCGCGATCGGCATGAGCGAACCTAACGCCGGTTCGGATCTCGCCTCGGTTAAGAGTCGCGCCGAGAAAGTGGCCGATGGCTGGCTTCTGAACGGGACCAAAATCTGGACCACAAACGCGCATCGCGCGAACTATATGATCGCCTTGTTTCGTACCGATTCCTCGGCCGCTAGCAAGCATGGAGGATTGTCGCAATTCCTGATCGACATGCGCGAGACCAAAGGGATCACGCCACGCCCGATTCGTGATCTCACGGGACGCCGTCACTTCAACGAAGTCTCATTCATCGATGTGCTACTGCCGGCAGAGGCATTGCTCGGCCAGGAAGGCGGCGGGTGGAAGCAAGTAACGGCAGAACTGGCGTTCGAACGCAGTGGTCCTGAACGTTATCTTTCTTGCTTCGTGCTGTTGGTGGAACTCGTCAAGGTCCTCAAAGGCCAAACAAGCGCCGCGACACTCGCCAGAATCGGCGCCGAGATCGCGTGGGCCGTGACCCTACGAAACATGTCGCTGTCGGTCGCCGGCATGTTGAGTGAAGGCCTGGATCCTGGGCTGCAGGCTTCGGTGGTCAAGGATCTAGGGTGTCACTTCGAGCAGCGCTTGCCTGGCCTTGCGCAGGAACTTGTTGCGCTCGAGCCGACCTTGGCCGGTAGCGGGGTCGATTATCAGCAGGTACTCGGTAATCTGATGCAACTCGCGCCGTCATTTTCCTTGCGCGGCGGCACACTCGAAATCTTGCGCGGCATCATCGCTCGCAGCTTGGGGGTTCGATGAACGAAGCACAGAAAATACTCGAAACTAGCGTATCCCGCCTGTTTGGCGACATGGTCAATCGCGACACCTTGACCCGTAGCGAAGAAGCTCCCTGGGACGACACGCTGTGGCTTGCGATAGTCGAACTGGGGCTGCCGCAAGTGTTGGTCAGCGAAGCGCGCGACGGGATGGGCGGCGGATGGATGGATGCCTTCATCGTGGCCCGCGCCTCTGGTCGCTACGCGGTGCCCGCGCCAGTGCCGGAACAAATGCTGGCCGGTTGGTTGTTCGATCAGGCGGGGCTTACTCCACGCGAAGGCGTTGCCGGCATACTGCCCGCCCCGATCCCGGTGGACTCGTGCAATGGCGAGTGCGCGAGTTTCAGCGCGGCGCGTGTGCCCTGGGGACGGCGTGCCGATTATTTTATCGGCATTACTGAGAGCTGCGAACTGATGGTGCTCGACACCGCCAACACAGAAATACGCCAGGAGGCCAATCTCGCACGCGAGCCTCGCGATCACGTCACATTCAATCGCAGTCCCATCCTTGCGCGCACGGCAATATCCCTGCGGGGGGATGATCTGCGCTGGCTGGGTGCCCTGTTGCGGAGCGCGCAGATAGCGGGCGCGGCGGCGGCGTGTCTTCTGCTCAGCGTCAAATACACCTCGGAGCGCGAGCAATTTGGGCGCATGTTGTCGCAGTTCCAGGCCATCCAACATCACCTGGCGGAAATCGCAGGCGAGATGGCCTCTGTCGATACGATGGCCATGGCCGCCTGTCTCGCACTCGATGCGCGCGGGATGCAGGGCACGGCCCGCAACGCGCGCTTTGAAATCGCGGCGGCCAAATGCCGTGCCAGCGAAGCGGTGGAACCCATCACGCGATTGAGCCATCAGGTGCATGGCGCAATCGGGTTTACCTATGAATACGATCTGCAATTCCTGACCCGTCGCCTGTGGTCATGGCGGGCCGAGTTCGGCGCACATGGCGAATGGGGCGAGTATCTTGGGCAGATCGCGATGGACCAAGGCGGCGATCAGTTGTGGCAGTATCTGAGCGCGTGATCGAGTCCATCAGAAAGTCGATCACGGAGGGCATGGTCAATCCGTGGCGAATATTGAATTCTTCGAACCTTGAGCGAGAACACTAATGAGCAACGATCTTCTGTTATTCGAAAAGCACGGTCACATTGCCAAAGTAACGATCAATCGGCCCGACAAGCGCAATCCGCTCGGGCTCGCGGGGGATGGCGACCAGTTCCACGAGATGGCCAAGCGCGTCAACGACGATTTCGAAATCCGTTGCTTGATCATGACCGGGGCGGGCTCGGCGTTCTCCGCCGGCGGAGACTTGAAAGCGATGCGCGATCGCAGCGGCGAGTTCGGCGCCGACAACCTACGTTTGCGCGATCACTACCGAAGCGGCATCCATGGCATCATCAAAGCCATGTGGAACATCGAGGTGCCGATCGTGGGCGCCATCAACGGACCGGCGATCGGCCTCGGCGGCGACGTCGCCTCGCTGTGCGATATTCGCCTGTCAGCGGCCAGCGCAAAGTTCGGCGCCACTTTTCTCAAAATCGGCCTGTTACCTGGCGACGGCGGTGCTTGGTTGTTGCCCCGCATCGTCGGCTGGTCGCGCGCCGCGCAGCTATATTTCACGGGCGACATGATCGATGCCGAAACCGCGCGCGACTGGGGCCTCGTCTCGGAGGTCTATCCGGACGATCAACTCATGGCAGAAGCGTCGAAGCTTGCTGCCAAAATCAGCCAACAGCCACCACAGGCGCTGCGCATGACCAAGCGTCTGATGCGCGAGGGGGTGAGCGCGAGCTTCGATTCGATCATGGAGATGTCCGCCGCCATGCAGGTACTGGTGCAACGCACGGATGATCACGCGGAAGCGCTCAATGCGTTTTTCGAAAAGCGTCCACCCCTGTTCACGGGGAAATAAATGCACGTCATCCCGCCCGTGCCGGTTGATATTGCCGAACCCGCCGAGTTGGTAGCCTTGGTGCGCAAGCGACGCGGCGGCAAGTTGCTCAATCTCGATCGCATGCTACTGCACAGCCCCCCCTTAGCGCGCGGCTGGAACACGTTCATGGCCGCCGTGCGCACGGAACTCTCTTTGGACCCTAAGCTTGGTGAAATCGCGATTTGCGTCGTCGCCGTACTGAACGAAGCCGACTACGAGTTCGGGCATCACGCACCGTTGTTTCAGCGAGCAGGCGGGACTGACGCGCAAGTGGCGGCACTGCGCGATCCTGCGCGCGCACTCGCCAGCCCTTTATTTGATGCCCTCGAACAGGCGGTGATCCGACTCACGATCACTATGACTCGGGAGATCAAAGTTCCCGCGTCGATAATCTCCGAGTTACGTGCGCAACTGCCCACGGATCAGCAGCTCATAGAGTTGATCGGCACCATTGCGGCCTACAATATGGTCTCGCGATTCTTGATCGCGACCGGTGTAACACCCGAATAACGCAATATTATCTACCGGGAGGATTCCCATGGACGAAGCCACTTTCAGAACCCGCCTTACCGATTTGGGGTGCACCGAGTTGCGCACGGTCGACTGGTTACCGGGCCATGCTACGCAAGATCATGCGCATGACTTTAACGCGCATGGCCTGATTATGCGCGGCGCATTCACGTTGACCACCCCAGATGGCCCGCGCCTGCTGCGGGCAGGTGACACCTTCGAGCTTAGCGCCGGCACCCTACATCACGAAACCGTTGGCACAGAAGCCGCGCAGATACTGGCGGGTCGAATCTATCCGATCTGATTGCCGCGATCTGGTGTGGACCCCTCATTAATCTCGCAAGGCCAACGGAACACCTGCGAGACCCGCCGTCCGTTTGAAAGGAGCACGCTATGACCGAACAGGAACAACGCAATCTGGCGACCGCGCAGCGCTACATCGAACTCTATAACAATGATATCGAACGCTTCGTCCCCGATTGCTACACCAGCGACTGCAAGGTGTACGTCATGGGCAGCGGGGTCATCGAGGGCTCTGAAAAATTTCTAGAGATCGAACGCAAGGTATTGCGGGCGGCGCCTA
>JAYTEX010000202.1:0-5420 GCA_043734785.1 Pseudomonadota bacterium
GATCCAGTCACATTTGAAGTACTGCGCAGCGTTTTCGAGTACGCCAGTGATCGCATGTCAACGGTGCTGCAACGGGCGTCGTTTTCGCCCATCCTCGCCGATATGGTCGATTTCTCCAACGCAATTTATGACTACGAATGCCAGTTGTTGAGTCAGGCCGCGAACTGTCCCATCCACCTGGCGGCGATGAAGTTCTCGGCCGAAGCCATTATCAAGAAGTTCGGACTCGAGAATATCTTCGAAGGAGATGTGATCTGCGTGAACGATCCGTACCAAGGCGGCACGCACATTAATGACATGACCTTCCTGACTCCAATTTATTTCGAACGTGAGTTGTTTGCTTTCGCGGTGAGTCGCGGGCACTGGATGGATCTGGGCGGCGGCGCTGCGGGTGGCCAGGCCTTTACAGGCACGCACATTGCGGGCGAAGGGTTGCGACTGCCTCCCATCAAGATCTACGAGCGCGGCAAACCACGCGAAGACATCATCGACATCCTGGTCCATAACACGCGCACGCCCCATTTCGTGAAAGGCGATCTACAGGCCCATGTCGGTTGCCTGCGCGCGGGCGAGCAGGAGATGCAGCGCGCGGCCGAGAAGTATGGCCTCGCGACTTTGAAGACCACGATGAAGCAATTGCAGCGCTACACCGAGCGCATCGTGCGCAAACGCATCAGTGAGATCCCGGACGGCGTGTACGAAGGGGAAGACTATGCCGATACCGATGGGTTCTCGGACCAACCGATCAAGATTAAAGTCAGCTTGATCGTAGAAGGCTCGGAGATCACAGTCGATTTCTCCGGCACCGACAGCACGGTCAAAGGCGCGATCAATTCCCCGTATGCAAATACCGCGTCAGCAACCCTGTATTCCCTGCAATTCTTCCTCGCGCCGCATGCGCCACAGAATCAGGGCATGTTTAATCCTATCAAGCTCATCATTCCAGAAGGTTCCTGGCTCAATGCCAAATGGCCGGCGCCAACCATCGGTTGCACCACGCTGACTTCCGCCAAAATCACCAGCGCGATCTGGCAGGCAATTGCGAAGGCCTGTCCCGAGAAAGCCACCGGATCGACGAGCGCGGACTGTAACTGGTTCGTGTCTTCCGTCGTGGCGCCGAACGGAGCGACCGATGTGTTCTCCGATTTGCCGGCTGGTGGCTGGGGTGCGACGCCCTACAGCGATGGCATGAACGTGACCGAAGATCCGCTCGGGAACTGCATGAACATGCCTGCGGAGACCGCTGAGTTGCTGTTCCCGATCGCCTACGAAGCCTTCGAACTACGCACTGACAGCGCAGGTCCTGGCAAATACCGCGGTGGTCTGGGTGCGATATTCAAGGTGCGCTACCTGGCCGAAGGACAACTCAGCATGGAGACGGCGCGCACATTGGAAGGTAGTCCAGGGGTTGCAGGGGGCCAGCATTCCGCAGTTCAACGGCAGACCAAAATCCATACCGACGGCCGCCAGGAAGTGATCGGCGGCCTGGATGAACAAGGCCGCTGGCATAATCCGCTGTTGTGCGCACACCCGTTCGCCTACGGTGAGACCTTTATGTTCGAAAGCACTGGCGGTGGTGGCTACGGCACGCCGCTTGAGCGCGATCCACAACAGGTGCTCGATGATGTGTTGGACGAGTACATTTCACCGCGTGCAGCCCGCGAAGTCTATGGGGTAGTGATCGATGAACATACGCTGCAGGTTGATCTTGCCGCGACCCAGGCCGCACGCGCTGGCTTGGCGGTCAGCGCCTGAGTTCTGGGCCTGAGCTCTGCGGGTGACTTGCGAGTTGCAGCGGCGAGCCACGTAGCTCGCCGCGGCACTTCTTCCAGATAATGAATTTCCCCGCCGCTGATTTTGAAACCATCGCCTGTCCGGTATGTGACAGTACCCGCTTCAGCCTTTTATTCGAAAAGCGTGGCGAGCCTTTCGTGCGTTGCACGTGCTGCGGACTGTTGCTGATCAACCCAAGACCGCGCTTCCAGGTGGTCGCTGCGACCTACGATGCCGAGTACAGTCAAGGATATATCGACAAGGCACCTAAGAAGCTCGCGCGTTGCCGACGCTGGGTGAGCCGCCTCGTCAAGCGCGTGGGGGCGGGGGGACGCTGGCTGGATATTGGGTGCTCGGCCGGTTTTGTGGTCGCTGCGGCCGAAGAAGCGGGTTTCGAAGCCTTTGGCGTAGAACTGGAGCCCGCAGCGGTAGTGTTCGGTCAACACGAGTTGGGGTTGGCGAATATTGTCTGTGGGACTTTCGAGGTGCAGGCTTATCCAGATGGATTTTTCGATGTGATCTCGATGTACGACGTGATCGAACATGTGCCCGATTTGAATCGCACAGTGGCCGAGCTCGCGCGGGTCTTGAGACCGGGCGGGCTCATCGAGATCCGCACGCCGGATGTGGCACATTGGCGCACGCCGCGCGATCTCGTGCATTGGAAAGAGATCAAACCTTCCGAACATTTGTACTACTTCAGCGCCGCCACGCTCACGCGCTTGTTTGCCCGCCATGGTCTGATCGCGCAGCATCGCCGGTTCATGTATAAAGCGGCGCTCGATTGCCTTTATACCCGCGTGGCGTGAGCAGGGCGAGACGCATCCCACGCGCTGCGCGCGCGACTGGTTGCGCGCTCCTATAATGGATCCAAGATGCTAGATCTGGCGGAAATCCCTTTCTTTGCGGCCCTCTCGCCCGAAGCCATCGCAAGGGTGCGCGCGCAGATCCCGGTCCAGCATTACGCGCAAGGCGAGATCATCGCGCGAGTCGGAGAGCCTGGTCGGTATTTCCAGGCCGTGGCGGCGGGCGCGGTGCGCGTGCAGGCGGATGCGGACGCACCCGGCGGCTGGCGCGGCTTCATTCTTGGGCCCGGTCAGGTTTTTGGTGAGATGTCGCTGTTCACCGGCATGCCGATCGCGGCCACGCTGATCGCGGCGCGCGATACCGTCACCTACCGCCTGGATGGCGTAGCCTTCCTGCGTCTGCTCGATGAAGAGCCGCTGCTCCATCGCAGTTTGACCCGTCTCCTGATTGATCGCTTGCGTTATCGCACGCGTAACGATACGCGCCAGCCTGGTATTGCGATCATCACCAGTCCTGACCGGAATATCGATCTTGGGCAGTTCGCGCAGGTGCTCACCGAAGGCATACAGCACTACGCGCCGGGATCAGAACTCATAGGACTCGATCCGCAGGGTGGCTTGAGTCACGCGGCGATCGAGGTCGACGCGATCGCGCGCTGGCGCCGCGAGGCTACCGGCGAGCAGTATCTGGTCATCGTCATTCGGCCCGAGGTGCTGCGCGTGCTGGCCAACATCCTGATGCCGGAAGATGTTTTGCTGGAAGTACTGACGGTGGCGAGCGAACGGGACGATACCGTCATCTCGCGCAGTCGCGCTGGAGCCGCCGATTACAGTCGGGTCTTCATCGGTGAACGACCGCAACGCGATCCTGGCCGGTGGAGCTTTTTTCTATCCGAGTCCCAATTGGAACGTGCGGCGCTGGATGCCGCATGGCACCGCCAGCACTATCCGAATCTTGACCATCTCGCGCGCCATGTGACTTTCAACGAGGTGGGTATCGCGTTGAGTTCCGGGGCGGCGCGTGGTTTCGCGCATGTCGGCGTACTCGAAGCGCTGGAGGCTAACGACGTGCCGGTGGATTTTATATGTGGTACGAGCATGGGTGGGATTGCTGCCCTGACTATCGCGCACGCCGCGAGCGCCGCCGAAGGCGCGCGGCAGATGCGAGATTTTCTCGGTGGCAATCACAAGATAAGAGACGCTTCGTGGTGGCCACGGGCCTCGATATTTTCGGGTTCTAAGGTCGCGCGGGCGGCGCGCAACGTGTTCGGCGACACCACGTTTGCCGATCTCCGCATTCCGACTGCGGTGGTGGCCTCCGATCTAGCCTCCGGCGAGCGCGCGATCATCGATAGCGGTCTGGTCGTACCCGCGGTACTCGGCACTTCGGCGATCCCGGGTTTTTTCCCGCCGGTTTCCGACGGCACGCGCATGATGGTGGACGGTGCAATTGTCTCGCGGGTGCCGGTCGATGTCCTCAATCGACGCCGATGTGGCCTGCGGATCGCGGTCAATGTCGTGGCGTTGCCCAGCGATGATCTCGAATTCCGACAAAAACGTCGCACCCGCCTACAGACACGAATTGACGGCCTGTTCGGCTTTAAGCATGTGCTCGGCGCATCCTGGGAGTTGCTAGGGTCCTACGGGTCAAGTCTGGAAGCGCTGCGCGCCGATATCGTGATCACGCCTGAGACGCATCGCTGCGGCGGCGCATTCGATTTCGACAAGTTCGAAAGCATGATTGAATGTGGCCGCGCCGCCACCATGGTGCGGATCAATTCGATCAAAGACTCGGTGCGTGCCATGCTTGGGAACCGCTACCGCTAGATGCCAGTATCGGCGAGCGGTACAGCTCAGCGCTTGCAGAGAGCTGCTGCGTAGCCCTAGATCACGGAGGGATCGGGGCGGGCCCCGATTCCTCCGAAAATGCTAGTACGAGTTACGGCGCGGTGGGCGCGCTTCGCGTGGCTTCGCCTCATTAACTCGCATGTTGCGTCCCTTTAACGGGTGCTCGTTCAGCGCATTAATGGCGGCTTGCGCCTGTGAGTTGTTCGGCATTTCGACGAAGCCGAAACCCTTCGATTGGCCTGAAAATTTATCCATCACGACCGATGCGGTCGAGACCTCACCGGAAGCCGAGAACAGTCCACGCAGATCGTCATCAGTGACGCCGTAAGCCAGATTTCCTACATATATATTCATTCAGATCTCACAACAATAAATACGTGCTTTGTCTACTGTAGCGACACGCGGAGTCAATAACACAAGTGTTCCGCGTACCGATTTGCCGTCTAGCGGCAAATGCTTGGACTCTAATGAAGTCGCCCGAAGGGAAGAACCACCGCGGGAAGGCTTGATTAGGCCTGGATGCGCCGCGCAAGTGCCGACGCAAGTTATGTTCAGAGTAGACCCTACGCTTCATCCGGCGATAAGAACAGCGAATTCTGAGCAATCGATGGGAAAATCTGTGATAAGTCCGAAAAATTGAGGACAGACCACCATTTTCGCCGATTTCCAAACTTTACATCCGGAAAATCCGGGACCGTGCTCTGTCCCTCATTTTCTCCATCAGATCACGATGGCGATATCACACAGCACTGGATCGCGCTCGACCGCGATTTCGTTGTCGAGCTGCATGCCGCACCCCGGGCAACAAAATTGTCGGAAGCTGACGGCATCATCGATGAATTGCGCGGGATCGCCGATCAAGAGATTCGAGTCCGATACCGGGTGATCCTCGCGAATGCAACCCGCCTTGAAGTTCGCGTGAGAGGGACCTAAATCGGTGCCACACTTCGTGCAAGCCCAAAACGAGCCCTGTGCATCCCGCCGCACCTGCAG
>JAYTEX010000203.1:0-6642 GCA_043734785.1 Pseudomonadota bacterium
CGGGCTCTCTTCGCCGTTCCCTGGCTCGCGCAGGCGGCCGACGAGGTGCGGCCCAATGTCCTTCTATTGATGACCGATACCCATCGCTGCGATGCGATCGGTGCCTGGGGTAATTCGGTGATCGCGACGCCTCGTCTGGATGGCTTGGCCGCCGCCGGCACCCGCTTCACGAACTGCTGGAGCCAGCATCCGGTGTGCATGCCCGCGCGCGCAACCATCTTCACCGGTCGATACCCGTCGTCTCATGGTGTGCGGTCCAATGGGGTTCGTCTGTCTGAACGCGAACTCACTTTACCGGCCCATTTGAAGTCGCAAGGTTATACGACCTTCGGCGCCGGAAAATTCCATTTCATCCCCCACTTCCTGGGTCAACTGCCGACGCTGGAAACCCACCCCGCTCCGTACTATGGCTTTGAGGAGTTTCATCTGGGCGAGGACGGGCGCCGCGGCGAACAAGCCGTGTTTCTCGAGCGTGAGCATCCGGAACACGCGAAGAAGCCGGACTCGGCTATCCCGATCGAACTTCACAACTCGTCCTGGATCGCCGGCCATACGAGCCGTTTTCTGCGCGGGGCGGCGAAAGCGAAGAAACCCTTTTTCGCTTTCGCCTCTTTCGTCGATCCGCATCAGCCCTACAACCCGCCCGCACCCTATGCGAACCAGTACAAAGAGCGCGACATGCCGCCGGCGCTGCTTCGTTCCGGTGAGCACAACGAGCGCCCGAGCCACATCGGTGCGTCAGCAAAGAGCTTTGCACCATTGAATGAACGCGTGGCTTACCACCGGACGCAATCCTACGGTGAGATCAGCTTTGTGGACGATTCGATCGGCCAGATTCTCGATACCCTGCGGGACACCAGCCTGGCCGCGAACACGGTAGTGATATTTCTCTCTGACCACGGCGACATGTTGGGTGACCATTCGCTCTTTTACAAGGGGGCTTATCACTTTCACCAATGCGCCCGCGTACCTTTGATCATCTACGACCCTCGCGCACCGAAGAAGGCGCAGCGGGTGGATGGCATCGTGCAACAGACGGATATCTTTCCTACGATTGCGGCGCTTTGCGGCGTTCCCCAGCCCGCCGGGCTCCAGGGTCACAGCCTGACCCCGCTGCTGGCCGATCCAAACGCTTCCACCGGTTACGACTCCGCTCTCATCGAGTTTGGCCTTAGCGGCGCGCTGGCCCCGAACTTTCGCGCCGCGCCTGCCAATGATTCCGGCGCGCCCGACCTTTGGACGCTCCGCACGCGAGAATGGCGCTTATCGCACTATCCGGGCGCCCCGTACGGCGAACTCTACGACTTGTCGAGCGACCCCGAGGAGTTCACGAACCTGTGGGCTCAGGCGAAGTACCGTGATATCCGTTCACGGCTTCAGGTGCAACTCCTTGATCGGGTGTTGGCCGCGCACGACCCGCTGCCTATGCGCGAGCAACCTTATTAACACAGTCGGGTCCGATGGGAACAGAAGTGTCTACTTACGAAAGGAATGCTGTCACACGCCTTCTAGAAACCATAAAGTTGGCATCGACGCGGGCGGCCGCTTGCAGTGGTACGTTGCTGGGCGCTGGGCTATGCTTTTGGCGACATCGCCGTCTATCGTGATCGAATCTAAAAGTGCAGTGCGCATGGTAGAAGAGTTATATCTGCGATGCGCTTCGCCTTGGATGCTGAAAAGAGCCTTGAGGTGTTACGAAAGCACGGTCTCACTCTGGAGGCGGCGCAAGAGGTTTTCGATCAAGCCCATCTGTTGGACAGAAAGAATGATAACCCTGAGCAATTTCGTGCCATTGGTTGGAGTGGGGAGCGGCTGTGCTCGGTGATCTTCGAAATCCGTAGAGACTCTGGTGGAGAGTTTTATCATCTGATCACCGCGTGGCGATGTATGCCGAACAAATCTAAGCCTTCGCCTTGCGCCGACGCGATTTCCGAGATGGCGACTCGTGGCGAGGATGTCTCGAAGTTCTTTACGAATCAATTCGCGGTTGTGAGGCCGGTTCGCCGAGTGAATGTGGATTGGGGCTAGTGTACCCCTCCGATTGACAGGGGATTGGCTAAATATGACGAAGCGGTCTGCGGATCGCGAAAACGTGCCCGATCTTTGGCGTTTCCGGCGTCCGCCGGTAACTTTGGGGGAAAAGCAGGGCGGAAACGTGTCTCGGCCGGTGGGGGCCTCCGCCGTGCTCTCAAACCGGCAAATTCCGAGTTGTAGCCTCGATAGGCTAATGTTGGACCTGGTTAGACGGGGCGAGGGGAAAGAATAGCATACTCTTGACGAAAATTAATTGAATCTGAAGGACAAGGACCCGATTGTACGGCTAAGATTGCTTACAGCGAGTGCATAACCGCTGATCTTACGTAGGAGAAAAAGTACCATGAAAAAGATTGCCTCAGTATTGCTGGCCATGTCCCTGATGTTGGGTGTTTCGTTCGCTGGCGATGATGCCAAGAAGGACACCATGAAGGACACCAAGAAGAAGAAGACCAAGAAGGAAGCTCCGAAGCCGGCTGCAAAGCCGTAGTTTTCTTTCTCTCTAATTGAATTTTTAGAGATTTTCAGACGCCGCCTGCGGGGAAACCTGTAGGCGGCGTTTGTACGTTTAGCTGGACGGATAGTGCGCGTGGAGGTGAAGGTAGCGGTGCAACAAGACGATTTGGCCGCAGTGGTAGGTATTGTGGTTGGCAATGCCGAGGAGCATGTGACCGATGTCGTAAGGGCGCCCAGGCACCTGCTCATTGATGCGCTTGTCCTCAAGAGTTGCAGTTCGTTGGATGAGGCGTTCTGCCCCGTTGCGGAAGGCACTCAATTCCAACTGCCAGGCGGGCTCTGAGATCGATGGGATGGGTGTCCAGCCTAAATGATCGGCTTGCTCGGTTGGCGGAAGCGGGCGACCAGACAGCGCATCGAGTGCGACTTCGTGCCAAGCCCGCATATGCTGGACTAGTTCCCAAATTGTATGGGTTGCAACTGGGGTGAGCGCGCCGGACTTAGCTGCTTCCAGGCCGTGTAGCACCTCGAAAATAGCCGGGCCATGCCAACCCTCATGAAAGACGGAGCGGCGAATCTGACCGGCGATTCGGATGGAGAGGCGCATTAGAAGTTGGATTGGCGTTTGACGGTTATTTGACTGATATAGGAATCGTATCAGTAGGAAGGCATGGTCGACTCACAGCACCTTCGGGTGGCTGCGTGGCGGTAGCGAAAGAGGCTACTCAACTGTAAGCGTACGATCGGAGCGGCCAGCCAATTGATCAGTGAGCCACCCGGGAGGCGGAAAGAGATGGCATCCGTGAGCGTGGTGCCGCCGTCGACTGAAGCGAAGCGATGCTCATGGTGCCAATAAGAAAAGGGACCGCTCTCCTGTTCGTCGATAAAGAGAGTGGGTGGGGTGCAGGCGATGTGGAGAGCGTGCCAGGTGGTGCGGAAGGGTCCCAGGAGGCGCACTGAGATGACCAGGCGTGCCCCCACCTCGATACCACCGATGTGTGTAAGGACGCGGATGTCCTGGGCTGGTGGAGTGAGCTGGAAGAGGGCATCCGGGGCCTCATGAAATTTCCAGACTTCTTCGATGGGCGCGCAAATGAAAGTTGAAGCGACGAAATCGGGCATGGCAAATTAGGCAGTGTTAGATAGACTAGCTTATTCGATGCTGTTGGAAATGAAATCGGTGCAGAAACGCTTTGGTGGCGTAGCTGCCCTCAGAGATGCAAACCTTGAGGTGCGCGAGGGTGAAGTGCATCTGCTGATGGGCGAGAACGGTGCGGGTAAGAGCACCCTGATGAAGATTGTTGCGGGAATGCAGGGGGCGGATGGCGGGAAAGTTTTGTTTCGGGGGCAGCGCGTAAATTTTGCGAACCCAAAGGCCGCTGCGGCTCAGGGGATCGCAATGGTTCACCAGGAGAGCCTACTGGCCCCGCACCTGAGCGTTGGGGAGAATATTTACCTTGGGCGCGAGCCGATGAGTGGATTTGGGGTTGTCAATCGATCGGCGATGATGGCGCGGGCGGCTGCTCTGATTGAACAACATGGTTTCCCCTTGCAGGCTGACTGGCGAGTGAGCAAATTGAGCCCGGCCGGTCGGCAGCTGGTGGAGATTTGTCGAGCGATCGCCAATGGCAGTTCGCTGTTGATATTTGATGAGCCGACGTCCAGCTTGAGCGAGAACGAGACGAAGGAAGTATTCAAGATCGTTCAAACATTGAAGGGCCGCAGGGCGGGCGTGATTTACATCACCCACCGTCTGGATGAATTGCGGACGATCGGCGATCGCGTTACGGTGCTGCGCGATGGGGCGACGGTGCATAGCTGCGAACTGCGCGACCTGACTCGGAGCCAACTGATACAGCACATGGTTGGCCGGGATCTGGGCGCGATCTACAGCCGCACGGCGCTGCCGCCGGGTGAAGAGTTGCTGCGAGTGGATCATTTATGTCGCGGCACGGTGCTCAAGGACATTTGCCTGAATATGCGGGCTGGGGAGATCGTGGGCCTTGCGGGGCTGATGGGCGCGGGGCGGACTGAGCTTTGCCGCGCCATCTTCGGCGTAGATGAATTCGACAGCGGCGTGGTGAGCGTTGGAGGGAAGGCGCTGAAACTGAAGTCGCCGCGCGATGCCGTGAAGGCGGGTATCGCGTTGATTCCGGAAGACCGACAAAAGACTGGCTTAGCCACGCAGTTGCCGGTGGGCTGGAATTTGACGCTGGCCAGTGTCAGCGCGCATTCCTCGATGGGAATCCTGAGCAGCGAGGCGTTGCGGGCGACCGAGGAAAAATACATTGCCAAACTGCGGATCAAGACATCGGGTGCCGGGCAGAAGAGCGTCCGGCTCAGCGGCGGCAATCAGCAGAAGATTGTAATCGCCAAGTGGGTGGCCCAGGGGGCGCGGGTGTTTCTATTTGACGAGCCGACGCGGGGCATCGACGTGGGCGCCAAGACTGAAGTTTTTGAAACGATGGATGAACTGGCAAGGCAGGGTGCGGCCATCCTGATGGTATCGAGCGAACTGCCGGAACTGGTGCAGGTGGCGGATCGGATACTGGTGATGCGTCAGGGAAAAATTTCCGGTGAATTGCCGGGCAAGAGCACGCAGGAAGAAATCATGTCGCTTGCTGCGTTTGAGGAAGAGGTTGAAGGATGATCCAACGGTTACTGCCATTTGCGACATTGATTGTGTTGTTTGTGACGCTGTGTTTTGTGCCGAATTTTCTGAGCGAGACGAACCTGTCGAGCGTGATCCGGCAGACGGCGGTGATCAACATCATGGCTTTGGGGATGACGATGGTGATCATCACGGGCGGCATCGATCTAAGCGTGGGGGCGATCCTGGCGATGGGCGGGCTGCTGGGCACGATGGCGATGGAAAAGGGGCAGCCGATCCTGGTGGGAGTGGCTGTCGGCATCGCGATGGGCGCGTTTTGCGGCCTCGTGAATGGGTATCTCACGACACGCCTGAAGATCAATTCATTTATCGTGACGCTGGGGACTCTTGGCATCATCCGCGGGCTTACGCTGGTGATCTCGAATGGATTGCCCGTGCACCAGATTCCGCCTTCGTTCAGCTTCCTGGGAGAAGGCACGATACTGGGTGTGCCATTTGTCTTGTGGGTATTGATGGTGTGCGCGCTGCTGGTGCATTTTTTGCTGGAGCACACCAAGTTGGGGCGATACAGTTTTGCGATCGGAAGTAACCCGGACGCGGCATTTTACGCGGGCATTCCTGTAGCGTTTCATATGACCGCCGTGTACGCGATTTGCGGGGCCTTGACGGGGCTGGCCGGCATGATTGAGGCATCGCGCCTGATGACAGGGCAGCCGACGGCAGGCCAAGGTTATGAGCTACAGGCGATCGCGGCAGTTGTGATCGGAGGCGGGAGCCTGCGAGGCGGGGAAGGCAGCGTGGTTGGCACGCTTGTGGGCGCGTTTATCATGGGATTGTTGTCCAATGGGAGCGATCTCAAGGGCATATCGCCGTATTGGCAGCAGGCGATTATTGGGGCAATTATTATTCTTGCGGTGAGTGTGGACGAACTGAGAAAACGCCGCGTGGTGTAGCTGGTGAGCGTCCCATTGCGCGAAACTAGTAGAGATGGATCTCTCTAAGTTTATTGACCACACGCTACTGCGCCAGGACGCGACAGAAGCGGAGATCGCGAATCTCTGCGAGGAAGCCGTCGAGTATAAGTTCTACAGCGTCTGCGTGAATCCATATTGGGTGACTTACGCGGCCAACGCGCTGGAAGGCACGGGCGTAAAGGTCTGCAGTGTCGCGGGTTTTCCGCTGGGGGCGACGCCCTCCGCGGTGAAGAGATGGGAAGCCCAACGCGCGATCAATGACGGTGCGGCAGAAGTCGACATGGTGCTCAACGTAGGCGCGCTCAAAAGCGGGCTGATGGTGGACGTCGAAATGGATGTCGTGACGACTGCTGAGATCGTACATCTTGCGGGCGGCAAGCTGAAGGTAATTCTCGAAACTGGCCTGCTGACGGATGTCGAGAAGGAAATTGCGTGCCGCATTTGTGCAGGCAGTGGAGCGGATTTTGTGAAGACGTCGACCGGATTCTCCAAGGGTGGTGCTACCGTCGAGGACATTCGCCTGATGAGGCGAATCGTTGGCGCAAGGCTTGGGGTTAAGGCCAGCGG
>JAYTEX010000204.1:0-2930 GCA_043734785.1 Pseudomonadota bacterium
GGCAGACGATGGTGGAGGTCGTACAAGCGGTTGCGGCACAGGTGTTCATCCCGCTCACCGTAGGGGGCGGGATCCGCGAAATGGCCGATGTGCGGCGCATGCTATCGGCCGGTGCCGATAAAGTTGGGATCAACTCTGCTGCGGTCAACAATCCCGATTTTGTGCGTGCGGCGGCCGACAAGTACGGATCGCAGTGCATCGTGGTGGCGATCGACGCGCGGGCACGCTCGGGTGGAACCGGCTGGGAGGTCTACACCCACGGGGGCCGCCGAAGTACCGCTCTTGATGCCGTCGAATGGGCGGCGCGTATGGCGCAGATGGGGGCGGGAGAAATTCTCCTGACCAGCATGGATCGTGACGGCACGCGTGATGGCTTTGACCTCGCGTTGACCCGCGCGGTGGCGGATGCCGTGCCGATCCCGGTGATCGCCTCCGGTGGGGTGGGAACGCTTGATCATCTGGTGGCCGGCGTCGCGCTAGGCCACGCGGATGCGGTTCTTGCCGCCAGTATTTTTCATTTTGGCGAGTACACTGTGGGGCAAGCCAAACGCCATATGGCCGCCGCCGGGATCGAGATCCGTTTATGATCCTGGCAACGGCAGTGGACTGCTGAACAACTTGAGAATGCCGTATTCTAGGATGAACTGGATAGACGAAATTCAATGGAATGCCGAAGGGCTGGTGCCGGTGGTGGCCCAGGACATCAACTCCGGCCGGGTGCTCATGCAGGCTTGGATGAATCGCGAAGCCGTGCAGGTGACAACGGACGAAGGCCGTGCGGTTTACTGGTCCCGTTCACGGCGTCGTCTGTGGCGCAAGGGCGAGGAATCGGGCCATGTGCAACACATTCGAGAAATTCGACTCGATTGCGATGGTGACGCGCTGCACTTACTGGTCGAACAAAGTGGTGGGATCGCTTGTCATACTGGACGTGAGACCTGCTTCTACCGCAGACTCGCTGACGGCGCATGGGAGGTCGTGGATCCCATCGTGCGGGATCCCTCGGAAATCTACCGACCCGCCGATTCGGTTTAAGCGGAGCTCGCTGGATGTCCGACGATATCTTGAACCAGTTGACCGCGATCCTGGAACAAAGGAAGAACGGCGATCCGGCCTCATCTTACGTGGCTCGCCTCTATCACGACGGGATTGACGCCATTCGTAAGAAAATAGGGGAAGAGGCGACCGAAGTTGTCATCGCGACGGGTGGGCAGGACGCGGACTCGATCGTGCATGAAATGGCCGATCTTTGGTTCCATTGCTTGGTGGCGCTTGTCCATCAGGGGATCGCCCCGCAACGAGTCATGACGGAACTTGCCCGCAGGTTAGGGCGCTCCGGCATTGAGGAAAAAGCTTCGCGTCAGTGACAATAGACGCTCGATTTAAATAGCGCGCCGCTACCATCAAGTAGGCGCTGGAGAAAACCCCATGGGTATCGGTATCAAAGAACTCATCCTCATCCTCGTGATCGTGATGCTGGTGTTTGGGACGAAAAAAATCAAAGGCATCGGCTCAGACGTCGGGGGCTGGATTCGAGATTTCAGGAAGTCGATCAAGGACGGCAATGAAGAATCACCGATCGTGGATGTCACCGCGAGTAATCGGGTGATCGACGGCGAAGTGGTCGCTAACTCCGAACATAAAAGCTCGTAGAACAGCATGTTCGACGTAGGCTTTACCGAGTTAATGCTGATCGGATTGATTGCCCTGCTCGTCTTGGGGCCAGAACGGCTGCCGCCGCTTATTCGGTCTACTGGTCGCTGGCTGGGCCGTGCCCAACGCATGGTCCGAGAAATGAAAACCCAGTTTGAAAATGACAGCAGCGTGCGCGAACTCAGTCAGTTGAAGCAGGCGCTGCGCAGCGACGATCTTTCCCATCTCACCGACGAGCCGGTGAAGCCCGCCAGTGGATCGCTACCCGATCAGCGTTAAGCGTGATGGCAACTCCGGAGAATCCTGAAGGCCTAGCGGCCAACGAGCAGAGCTTCCTGTCGCACCTGATAGAACTCAGGACGCGCCTTATGCGCGCTGTGCTCTGTGTGCTCGGTGTCCTGCTGGTGCTGATGCCGGTTTCCAATTCGCTCTACGAATGGTTATCGCGGCCGTTGATGCAGCAAATGGCGGAAGTCGGGGCGCAAATGATCGCAACCGACGTTGCCTCGCCGTTCCTCGCACCGTTCAAGCTGACCTGCTTTGTCGCGGTCGCCATTTGCGCGCCTTACATCTTCTATCAATTATGGGCTTTCATCGCGCCGGGGCTTTATCGTCATGAGAAAAAGCTCGCGCTACCATTGTTGATTTCCAGCACCTTGCTGTTCTATTCCGGGATTGCGTTCGCCTATTTCGCGGTATTCCCACTGGTGTTCGGCTTTCTGACCACGGCCGCGCCGAGCGGTGTCACGGTGATGACCGACATCAGCAAATATCTGGACTTCGTGATCGTCATGTTTTTTGCGTTCGGCACGGCATTTGAAGTGCCGGTCGCGACATACCTGGTGGTCAAAACGGGCATCTCGACGCGCGAAGCGCTCGCCGCAAAGCGACCCTACGTCATCGTCGGCGCGTTTGTTGTGGCGGCCGTATTGACTCCACCGGATGTCATTTCGCAGACCATGATGGCGATTCCCATCTGGCTACTCTATGAAGTCGGCATGCTTTTTTGCCGCATCCTGATTCCGCCCGACACGGCCGAGGACAATTCGGATACGGCGCTTACCCGTCGTTAAGGCGCGGTCGAGTATCGGCGCAAGTGCCCGCTACCAGTTTTAGGCCGAGACAGCGGAGCGCATCGTGCGCGCGACGCTACTCAATCTGACGTACGCCGTCTGCGGCGCCCACCAGCAGCACATCGGCCGGGCGATTCGCGAACAGGCCGTTGCTCACCATCCCGGGGATCTGGTTCAGGGTTTGCTCGAGCCGTCGCGGATCCG
>JAYTEX010000205.1:0-9995 GCA_043734785.1 Pseudomonadota bacterium
AGAGAACCCCGCGATCGCGAGCATTATCAACAGACGTAATTTCAAATTGCCATTCATGGTCGTATCACCCTCCCTCGCCCAGCTTCAGCGGTGGTCGCGTTCGAGAAATTCATAAAGACCACCGGCAACGGCGCCGAATATCACGTGACTGGCCGCCATCAACCAGCTCCGCAAAGCGGCAAAACCGGCGATGAAATCGGCCGCGAAGTAGTAATTGATGGAGTACAACGCGAGCCCGAACAGCGCCCCGCCAAAGATCCCTACCCAGATCCCCCAGCGATGAAGACAGAACGCGATGAGGCAAGTGAACGCCACCGCTAACACGAGATGCACGCCGAAACCGGTCATGAACACGCTGCCGTCGAGTCCGACTGCGGGCGGCATCACCTCTGGACCGAGCAACAAGGCGGCAGCAAGTTGCAATGGGAGCTGCGCATTCCCCAGCAATTGGCCCGCGAGCGCCATGTTGACCAATAGAAACACCAGCCCCGCAATCACACCGGCAATCATCGCTGCGCGCCAGTCGGCGCTGCGTGGTGACAGCGTCTCAGTTTGCATCGTCGATTCCCCTTTATTCGTGGCAAAGCAGCGATTAAGTTTAGCTAAATGCGCCTGAATCAGCGCGAGTTAGACGACAACGCGTTATTCCTGCACTGCCTTGCGCGCTGTATCGCGCGCTCGGCGTTCGTCGATCATTAATTGGTTTTCTGCTTCCTGCAGGCAGTATTGTTTATTGCGATCGCTTTTTTCACGGCATTCGCGCAAGCGCACGTCATAGCGTGCGCGGATGTTCTGCATTTTCATCGCCGAAATATCCTGCGGCGCTTCGAGGCGCTGGATTTTCACACGATTCTTGCCGAATGAGCTTTCCAGGGAAGCATCCAACGCTGCTGCATTGCTGCCCAGCAATGCAGTTACAGCGCATAGGAAAAAGCGTATTTTAGACATTGATGTCGTCCTCGACCGGGTAAGTCTACCCGAGAACCAATAAGACGCAGATCGAAAATCGAGTAGTGCGCAGTGAGTCACTGCCAGCGGGGAAGCGGTCATGCTGGGCATCTTACTTTTATATGTGGGCGGGGTGTTATTGATCAACGGAATCGGCGCGCTAGGCAAGGCCGAGCGACGCTCGATTGCGGTTTTGAACTTTCTGGTGGGTGGGCTCGCGCTGGTCATACAACTTATTCTGCTGGTGCGCGCCGAGACGCCGGGCGATTTTTTCGTCGTTGCCACGGGGTTCCTGTTTACCTTTACCTACCTCTACGGTGCAATCTGCGGTTGGTTCGATCTCGATATGAGGGCCTTTGGCTGGTACTGTCTATTCGTCGCGATTACCACCATTCCCTGCGCATGGGTCGCGTTTCATGGTAGCGATGTACGATTTGGTTATTTCTGGCTGATCTGGGGCGCATTATGGTTTCTTTTTTACCTGACCTATGTACCGCAACGGGATTTTGGACGCATGCTGCCGCTGATGACCATCGGGATCGGGGTGCTGACTTGCTGGATCCCCGGCGTCATGATGTTGACCGAACACTGGTAGCGATGGTATCCGCCGCCGGCTGGCGCGGCGTCAAGCAGGGCCTCTGGGTGGCAATGGTGAGTCTGTGCGCGATCGCCGCAGTGCAGGCGGAGATTTATCGGTGGCGAGATGCGGACGGCGGTACTCATTTTGGGGACACCCCCCCCCACGAGGTGCGCGCAGATCTTCTGAAAGTCTATCCTCAAGCGTCCAAACTAACGCCAGAACAGGCCAAGCAGGAAGTACAGCGGCTACGTGATGTGGAGGCCGGGCACCGCGAAGCCGACCAGGCAAAAAAGGCTGCGGCAGGCGCCCAGGCCAAAAAAAATCTATTGGAAAGCGCGGCCCGACTGGAACGCTGTGAACAAGCAAAATGGGCGCTGTCCGCACTGGAATCCGGTCGTCCAGTCTATCGCGACGAACGCGGCATGTTTCGGATCAAGCCCCCGCCGGGTCAAGGCGATGCCTACACCGGCCTGCGCGACTATCTTGATGATGGCGCGCGCAATGTCGAAATTACTCGGCAACGGACGCTCATGACCAAGCATTGTGATCGCTCGCCGACCGCCGAGGAGATGCGAGACACGGAAGACGCCATCCGCATGGCTGAGCAATGCGAAAAGGCTGCGGCGGATCTCAAGGTGATGTCGCAGCCAGAATCGGGTGCCGCCGATGAGGTGCTCGCCGCACGCCAGGCGTTCATCAGCACTAATTGCGTCCGGTAATGGACCACGGTATTTCGCACCACGTAGGGACGCTATCCACGCACGGTGGTCCCGGCAGAGGTCTGCGCACTAGCCATCCCCGAAGCCCTTGGGCGTGGCCTGTCGTTTCGGTATCTCGTCGAGCTGGCCTTCGAACTGCTGCGCGAGGGCGCGCAGGTCGCGGCGAAACTGCTCTTCGGAGTAATGTTCGCAATAACGGGCACTACCCTTCGTCTTGCAGCGCAAAACCGCGGAGTCGCGCTTTGCTTCCAGCAACTTCAGGCGCGCCGAATAGCGATCCTTTGGCGATTCCACCGTCACCGTCTTCACTCGCTTGCCGCCCCATTCTGCTTCTAGTTCGGCATCCAGCGCGGCGTCGGCACGCGCCGTCACGTTGCAAGCACTCAAGATCAGCAATCCGTATACCCGCACAGCGCTCGGCAATCCCATCTGATGCTCCTGATCCATTCCCTGTAAGTTGCCATTGTCACAGACCAATGGGCTGGGTTGTAATAATAAACCCACTGAATTGCTAACAACCCGGGGCTCTTGGGCGGTATTGTGTCGTCCCCCGCCAGCCGTGCCGGCTCAATGCCGCAGAAGGATGTCATGAATTTTCTGGATTACCCCACCCACACCCTAATGAATATCACTGCCCGCCCGCCCGTGGTCTTTACGCGCGGCCAGGGCGCCTGGCTGTGGGACCACACGGGCCGGCGTTATCTCGATTTTGTGCAGGGTTGGGCCGTGAACGCGCTCGGTCACTCGCCGCGCTGCATCGTGGACGCGTTAGCGGTCCAGGCGCCAAAACTCATTACGCCGAGCCCTGCCTTCTATAACGAGACCTCAGTTGTACTCGCCAATTTATTGACCCAGCATTCTTGTTTCGACCAGGTATTCTTTACCAATACTGGGGCCGAGGCCAATGAGGGCGCGATCAAGCTCGCGCGCAAATGGGGGCGCGTACACAAGCAGGGCGCGTTTGAAATTATCACCTTGGTCAATAGCTTCCACGGCCGCACATTGGCGACGATGTCAGCCTCCGGCAAACCGGGCTGGGACACCATGTTCGCGCCGCAGGTGCCCGGTTTCCCGAAAGCAGAACTGAACGATATCGACTCCGTCGCGAGCCTCATCAATGCACACACGGTCGGCATCATGCTCGAACCCGTGCAAGGGGAGGGCGGCGTGAATTGCGCGACACCTGATTTCCTGCGTGACCTGCGCGCGCTGGCAGATCAGCATCGGTTGCTCCTGATCTGTGATGAAGTACAGACCGGCATGGGACGCCTCGGTACCTTGTTCGGTTACCAGCATTACGGCATCGAGCCGGACATCATGACGTTGGGTAAAGGCATAGGCGGTGGTGTGCCGCTCGCGGCATTGCTCGCCAAAGCAGACGCCTGCGTATTCGAGCATGGCGACCAGGGCGGCACCTATAACGGCAATCCGCTCATGGCGGCGGTCGGAATTGCAGTCCTCAACGAGATTTTAAAACCAGGCTTTCTGGATAATGTACGCGCCATGGGCGAGTACCTGTCGAATCAGTTGAAGACACTCTCGCAGGCGAAGCAGCTTGGTGCTGAGCGCGGTATCGGCTTGTTGCGCGCATTGGAACTCAATGCAGAGCGCGGGAGCGCGGTGGTCGCCTATGCGCGTGACGAACTTGCGGGCGCCCCCGGGTGGGAGAATACTGGTCTACTAATCAACTCTCCGCGCCCGGCCTGTTTGCGCTTCATGCCCGCCTTGAATGTGTCGCGCACGGAGATCGATCAGATGATCGATGGTTTACGGATAACGCTGGAACAGACCTAGGAAACGGTGCCGAACACCGGCTCCCGGCTCCCGGCACCGAACGCGACACCGAAGGCCACCCGGTTGGCAGCGGCGGCCCGCGTCTCTACAATCGGCGCACTTTCCGAGGAGCGTTGCGAGGCACGTCACGTGCCCTAGGCTCGGAAATCGACATCCAACCGCGCTCACCCGTACGATCCGCCTTCGTGGGCGAGTTCCGAACCTCCCTCAGAACAATCCATTGGGCGCGTGCGGGTTCCTTCTACCTTGGAGCCTGATGATATGAACGCTATTCTCAAATCCGATATCGACCACGCGGTGGCCGATCTGTCCCTTGCCGCATGGGGCCGCAAGGAAATCAAGATCGCTGAGACCGAAATGCCCGGCCTGATGGCGATCCGCCACGAGTTCGCTGAGCGCCAGCCGCTCAAGGGGGCACGCATCACGGGCAGCATCCATATGACGATCCAGACCGCTGTGCTGGTGGAAACGCTGCAGGCACTGGGCGCTACAGTGCGCTGGGCCTCGTGCAATATCTTTTCCACACAGGACCATGCGGCCGCCGCGCTGGCGGTCGTTGGCACCCCGGTCTTCGCCTACAAGGGTGAGACGCTGACTGATTACTGGAACTATACCCACAGCATCTTCGAGTTCGGCGCCAAAGGCGCGCCAGGCGAAGGTCCTAATATGATTCTGGACGACGGTGGCGACGCGACCTTGCTGATGCACCTGGGCAAGCGAGCTGAGACGGACGCCTCGGTCTTGGCCAATCCGACCAGTGAAGAAGAAACCTGCCTGTACGCTGCCATCAAGGCCAAGCTCGCGCTCGACTCGACCTGGTACAGCCGCAAGGGCGCGCAGATCCTCGGCGTGACCGAAGAGACGACGACCGGCGTGCACCGCTTGAAGGAAATGAGCGCCGCAGGCACGCTGATGTTCCGCGCGATCAATGTCAACGATAGCGTCACCAAGAGCAAGTTCGATAACCTGTACGGTTGCCGCGAGTCGCTGGTCGATTCCATCAAACGCGCCACCGATGTGATGATCGCCGGTAAGGTCGCCGTGGTCGCCGGTTATGGTGACGTGGGCAAGGGATCGGCGCAGGCGCTGCGAGCCTTGAGCGCGCAAGTGTGGGTCACCGAGATCGATCCCATCAACGCGCTGCAGGCCGCGATGGAAGGCTACAAGGTCGTGACGATGGAATACGCCGCGGACAAAGCGGATATCTTCGTCACCGCCACCGGCAACAAGCGTGTCATCACCCACGATCACATGATCGCGATGAAGGATGAAGCGATCGTTTGCAACATCGGCCACTTCGACAACGAGATTGACATCGCGGCGCTCGAGAAATACGAATGGGACGAGATCAAGCCGCAGGTCGATCACATTAAGTTCCCCTCGCTGCAGGGCAAGCCCGCCAAGAAGATCATCATGCTGGCCAAGGGTCGCCTGGTGAATCTGGGCTGCGCCACCGGCCACCCGAGTTTCGTGATGTCGTCGAGCTTCGCCAACCAGACCATTGCGCAGATAGAACTGTTCACGCAACCCGAGAAGTACGTGGTGGGTCAGGTGTATGTGCTGCCTAAGCATCTGGATGAAAAAGTGGCGCGATTGCACCTGCACAAGGTCGGCGCAATGTTGACCGAACTCAGCGATGAGCAGGCGGCCTACATCGGCGTCTCCAAGGCTGGCCCGTATAAGCCAGATACCTACCGGTATTGAGCGCGCTGATCCGGCCTTAACTTGCGGGCCATTCCTGCCGATAAGGCTGGAATGGCAATGTTGATAAGGCTGGAATGGCAATGTTATCGTCAGTCACGTGGGGTTGCTCATGAGTGCCGTCGCGCAAAATGAGCGGCCACCCGCATCCCGCGAACAGATCCCGCAACGGCACGCTGTATCCGTACAAGCGATGGTGTCGGGGCTCGGTGCATCGCCCATTCCGTTGGTCATTCGCGATATCTCCCGGCGCGGGATGTACCTGGTGTTCGATGACCACGCCGCAGCAATCGACGAACGGTGGCTCACGCCCGGTGCCGCCCTCACGATCGACTTCACGGCCACGCTGAACGGACAGCGCCTGCGCTTATCGGTTCAGGCCCAGATACGCCGCCGCGACCAAGGGGGTCTCGGGGTCCGCCTGAGCCAAGCGGACGAGCCGACCCTTGCCGCGTTGCGCAGCCTCGTGACGGAGGCCATGGCGATCCGGGACACGCCGCGCGTGCAGACCCCGCAGTCCGCAGAGCCGGCCAGCAAAGCGGAGCAGACGGTCGCACAGATCGAGGCCTTGCTGCAGCAATATGTGCCGGCCGTGCTTGATGCTTACTTGAACGGCGTGGCTTTGAGTCTCGTGAGTGCGAAGTACAGCACCACCGTGGTGGCCGAGCAACGCAGATATCTCAACCTGCTGGCGATGTTCGAGAAATCACAAGCACGCATTCAACACACCGCGGGCGCACTGCTCATGGCTGAATTCGGCGCCTATATTCGCAGCGATACAATCGACGCCGGTCACCACTCTGGCCACCATTACGCGGGTGGCCTTTCGCTGGTCGATTCCTTGGAGTTGCGCGCCTCGCTTGCGATCACCGAAGCGGTCGATCGGATCGGCGCGCTGCTGATGGGCCCCTGGGAGGAACTTGCGCAACGCATGGCGCAGCTATCCTCGCGCGCGCTGAAGGACAATCCGCTGCACCCGGGTGCGATCTGCTTCCGGCTTCGCAACGCGATCTTCGACGATCCGGCACTTGGGGCGCTGCGCCAGATCGATCTCACTGCGGGTTTCACGCCGGCGTTCGCCGAGCACATGGAAACCCTGTTTCGCGCCATGAATACGACACTCGAGCGCTGCGGGCTACACGCGACGCCGTCAAAAGGGGTGACGGTCCCGAAGGATGCAAGCACTCTGAAGCTGCAGGACTGATCGGTTGTCCAAGTCAGCACGAGGCGCGAGGCGCCGGCGCGATCATTGGCGCGCTCGCCCGCGCTTTGGATCGTCGCAATAGGAGATAGACCGCCGGGACTACAAACATCGACAGCAGCGGCGCGGTGATCATTCCCCCGACCATGGGTGCGGCGATTCGTTGCATGACTTCCGAACCGGTGCCGGAGCCAACCATAATCGGCAACAGGCCGGCGATGATCACCGCTACCGTCATCGCTTTCGGCCGCACGCGCAACACCGCCCCCTCGCGAATGGCCTCCAGGAGATCCGCTTCAGTGGTTTTACCCAGGGCGAGACGCGCCTCCCACGCCTGTTTCAAGTACAACACCATGATCACGCCGAACTCGGCGGCGACCCCGGCCAGCGCGATGAAGCCGACTGCGGTCGCAATCGAGAGGTTGTGACCTAGGAACCAGAGCAGCCAAAACCCGCCAACCAGGGCGAAGGGCAAGGTCGCCATGATCAGCAGCGCCTCGCCGACGCGACGGAACGTCAAATACAGCAGCACGAAGATGATCATCAAGGTCGCCGGCACCACCATTTTGAGTTTCGCGGTGGCGCGTTCAAGGAACTCGAATTGGCCCGACCAGGAGATGGAATAGCCGGCCGGCAGCGTGACCTCTTTCGCCACTGCCTGCTGCATATCGTGTACTGCAGAACGGAGATCGCGGCCACGAATGTCAACATACACCCAGCCCGACAACCGCGAGTTTTCGCTGCGGAGCATCGGCGGACCATCGGTGATGCTGATCCTCGCCACGTCACCGAGGCGGATCTGGGCACCTCGCGCAGTGAGCACGGAAAGGTTGCGCAGTTTCTCGACGGAATCGCGCACTTCTCGCGGGTAGCGGACGTTGATGGGAAAGCGCTGCAAGCCTTCGACGGTTTCGCTGATGTTCTCGCCGCCGATAGCGACCGCGACGATGGTCTGTACATCGGCAATATTGAGTCCGTAGCGTCCGGCAATGACGCGATCGATCTTGATATCGATATAGCGGCCGCCAGCCAGGCGCTCGGCCAGCGCGGAAGTCACGCCCGGAACCTGCTTCACGATCCGTTCCACTGCGGCAGTGATCTTATCGATTTCCTGCAGGCTAGCCCCGCCGACTTTCACCCCCACTGGGCTTTTGATGCCGGTCGCGATCATGTCGATCCGGTTGCGGATCGGGGGGATCCAGAGGTTCGACAAGCCAGGGATTCTGACGATGCGGTCCAGCTCTTCGACCAGTTTGTCCGGAGTCATCCCCGTGCGCCATTGGTCGCGTGGTTTGAACTGGATCGCGGTTTCAAACATTTCCAGCGGCGCCGGATCGGTGGCGGTCTCGGCCCGGCCCGCCTTGCCAAAGACGCTTTTCACTTCCGGCACGGTCTTGATCAAGCGGTCAGTTTGCTGCAATAGCGCCGCTACTTTGCCGGCAGAAATGCCGGGCAGCGCGGAGGGCATGTAGAGCAGATCGCCCTCATCGAGCGGCGGCATGAATTCACCTCCCAATTGACTGGCAGGCCAGAGCGTGACCACGGCGATCAATGTTGCCACCGCGAGCGTGATCTTTGGCGCCCTCAGCACACCCTCGAGCAACGGCCGGTAGAGCGCGATCAGCGCGCGGTTGAGAGGATTGTTCTGCTCGGCGGGGATCTTGCCGCGAATCAAATAGCCCATCAGTACCGGGATCAAGGTCACGGCGAGGATTGCCGCCGCGGCCATGGCATAAGTCTTGGTGAAGGCCAGTGGCGAGAACAAACGGCCTTCCTGTGCCTCCAAGGTGAACACCGGAATGAACGACAGCACGATGATCAACAAGGAGAAGAAGAGTGCCGGTCCAACTTCGACCGCCGCATCGCCGATCACCTGCCAGCGCGCCTCGCCCACGAGTGCCATGCCCGGATGTGTGCGGTGCCAAGCTTCGAGCTTTTTGTGGGCGTTTTCGATCATGACCACGGCCGCATCGACCATCGCACCGACCGCGATGGCGATTCCGCCCAACGACATAATGTTGGCGTTCACGCCCTGGTGTTGCATCACAATAAACGCCATCAACACCCCCAGCGGCAGCGACACGATCGCGACGAAGGCCGAACGCAAGTGAAACAAAAAGAGCGCACACACGACCGCGACGACGATGAATTCCTCGATCAATTTTTCTTGCAGGTTCTTGACCGCCCGCTTGATCAGATCGGAGCGGTCGTAAGTCGTCACGATTTCGACGCCGGGAGGGAGGCTGGGCTTGAGCTGCTCGAGTTTCAGTTTCACCGCTTCGATGGTCGCGAGCGCGTTCTTCCCCGAACGCATCACGATAATCCCGCCGGCGACCTCGCCTTCGCCATTGAGTTCGGCGATGCCGCGCCGCGGTTCAGGTCCGACCTGCACGCGCGCGACATCGCCAAGGCGCACCGTCACGCCGGCTTCGGTGGTCAGCAGCGGAATTTGGTGAAAATCCTCTAGCGATTGCAAGTAGCCGGCAGCACGGACGATGTACTCGGCCTCGCCAAGTTCCAGCACCGATCCACCGGTCTCCTGATTAGCGCGACGTACCGCATCGATGACGGTGCCGAGGGGAATGGCGTAAGCGCGCAGCCTGTCCGGGTCGAGGACAATTTGATATTGACGCACCATGCCCCCGACCGACGCCACCTCGGATACGTTCGGCACGGTTTTCAATTCATACTTGAGAAACCAGTCCTGAAGGGCGCGCAACTGCGAGAGGTCGAGTTTGCCGGTTCTATCCGTCAGCGCATACTCGTAGACCCAGCCCACCCCTGTCGCATCCGGACCTAACGACGCCTTGGCCTGTGGCGGGAGCCGCGACTGTACCTGATTAAGGTATTCAAGGACCCGCGAACGCGCCCAGTAAGGGTCGGTGCCGTCCTCGAAGATCACATAAACGAAAGAATCGCCGAAGAATGAAAATCCGCGCACCGTCTTCGCGCCAGGCACCGACAGCATCGCCGTGGTAAGCGGATAGGTGACTTGGTTCTCGACGATCTGGGGCGCCTGCCCAGGAAAGGTCGTGCGGATGATGACCTGCAC
>JAYTEX010000206.1:0-2867 GCA_043734785.1 Pseudomonadota bacterium
AACGAATTCACCTTCCGCTTCAATCGCTGTTTCTATCCCTTCAACGCCTTTTCGCGCTCTGCTCGGAATTGCCGCTGACGTCACCGCACCAAGTTATGCTGAGCTTTACGCTGCTAAATCCAGACCCACTCCATCTATTGGGTGTCTGTGACAACCGGATAAGGACGCTAAGACGCTCTTTTGAAGTGCGTTGATCATCGATTGCGCACCTTGCGAGTGCAGCTTCAGCGACTACGTCCACCCAATGGAGACGTGTATGGGTTAAGCACGCCTTAAATCATCAGCTTGGATAATTTTTAGGTTTGGCATCAAACCTGCATTTCGTTTTACATGCGAAGACACAAGCTGGTCGTCATTGGGAATGGGATGGTGGGGCAGAAATTCCTTGAGGGGTTGACTGCGCGAGAGGCCCGTCAGGGGTTTGACATCAGCGCGTTCTGCGAAGAACCGAGGCCCGCCTACGATCGCGTTCATTTGTCGGAATTTTTTGGCGGCAAAAGTGCTGCAGATCTCTCGCTGGTAGCGCCAGATTTTTTCGAGAAGCACCGTGTCGCGCTGCATCTGAGCGACCGCGTCGCGGTGATCGATCGCGCGCGCCAACAAGTGGTGTCGGGAGCCGGACAGACGTTCGCTTACGACCGGTTGATACTCGCGACCGGCTCCTATCCTTTCGTGCCACCCGTGCCCGGTCATACGCGCGAGCATTGTTTTGTTTACCGCACGATTGAGGATCTGGAGGCGATCGCACAGGCCGGTAGACACGCGAAAGTAGGCGTTGTGGTCGGTGGCGGTTTGCTTGGCCTCGAAGCCGCGAACGCCCTTCAGGCACTCGGCCTCGAAACGCATGTGGTGGAATTCGCTCCCCGCTTGATGGCTATCCAGGTTGATGAATCCGGCGGTGCGATGCTCCGCCGCAAGATTGAAGCGCTGGGGGTGACAGTCCACCTCGGGAAAAACACCCTCGACATTACCGCCGGTGATCGGCATCGGCACCGGATGAATTTCGCCGATGGGGGATCGCTGGAGACGGACATCATCGTATTTTCGGCAGGGATCAGACCACGTGACGAGTTAGCCCGCGCCTGCGGTCTTGAGGTCGGCGAGCGCGGCGGCATCTGCATCAATAATCACTGTCAGACTTCCGACCCCGCTATTTATGCGATCGGTGAATGCGCGGCGTGGAACGGTCAGATATTCGGACTCGTCGCCCCGGGCTACCAGATGGCGCAGGTCGCCGTCGATCATCTCACGGGAATCGAGGCGACCTTTTCCGGCGCCGATATGAGTACCAAGTTGAAGCTCCTCGGGATCGATGTCGCCAGTCTCGGCGATGCCCACGCTCGCACGACCGGCGCGCGCGCGTACGCCTTTATCGATGAACTGAACGGGATCTATAAAAAAATTGTGATCAATGGTGCTGGCACCAAACTGCTCGGCAGTGTGCTCATCGGGGACGCCAACGATTACGGCACGTTGTTGCAGTACGCCCTCAACGGAATTGATCTTCCGCCCTATCCTGAGGATTTGATCCTGCCACAACGAGAGGGGAAAGCCTGCGGTGGACTGGGTGTGGAGGCGCTCCCTGACGCCGCCCAGATCTGCTCCTGTAACAATGTCAGCAAGGGCGATTTGATCGACGCCATTGCCGGCGGCTGCACGGTGCTCGGCGATCTGAAGAAGGGCACTAAGGCGGGCACGAGCTGTGGAGGCTGCGGCGTGCTGGTCGGTCAGATCCTCAATAAGGAACTGGAGAAGCGCGGCATCGCCGTGAACCACGATCTGTGCGAGCACTTCCCGTATACCCGCCAAGATCTGTATTTGATGGTGCGCGCCGAAAAGCTCGTCACATTCGAGGAACTGATCGCGCGTCACGGCAGCGGTCGTGGCTGCGATATCTGCAAGCCGACCGTGGCCTCGATCCTCGCCTCGTGTTGGAACGAGTTCGTGCTGAAAGACGCCCACGCGCAATTGCAGGACACCAACGACCGCTTTCTTGCCAACATGCAGAAAGATGGTACCTATTCGATCGTGCCGCGCGTGGCGGGCGGCGAGATCACACCGGAGAAGTTGATCGTGCTGGGCGAAGTCGCCAGGCAATTTGGCCTCTACACCAAGATCACGGGTGGCCAGCGTATCGATTTATTCGGCGCTAGAGTCGATCAACTCCCCGCCATCTGGAAGCAACTCGTGGAGGCCGGTTTCGAATCAGGGCATGCCTACGCCAAAGCGCTGCGCACGGTGAAGTCCTGTGTCGGGAGCACCTGGTGTCGCTTCGGCGTGCAGGACAGCGTCAGCATGGCGATCCGATTGGAGGATCGCTACAAGGGGTTGCGCGCGCCGCATAAGCTTAAGATGGCGGTCTCTGGATGCACCCGCGAATGCGCCGAGGCGCAGAGCAAGGACGTTGGCGTTATCGCCACCGAGAAGGGTTGGAACCTCTACGTCTGCGGTAACGGTGGCATGAAACCCCGCCACGCCGATCTATTCGCCTCCGATCTCGATGATGACACCCTGATCCGCTACATCGATCGCTTCTTCATGTTCTACATTCGCACCGCCGATCGCTTGCAAAGAACGGCGCCCTGGCTGGATAACCTGCAAGGCGGGCTCGCCTACCTCAAGCAGGTGATCATCGATGACCAGCTTTCAATCTGCGCGGAACTCGAGCGTGAGATGGCGACGGTGGTCGACACTTACGAGTGCGAGTGGAAAAAGACCGTGGAAGATCCGGAACGCCTCAAACGCTTTCACCACTTCGTCAACAGCGACAGCAAGGATAGCAATGTCGTGTTCGTTCGCGAGCGCAATCAGATAAGGCCCGCCACGGTTGACGAGAAAAAACACTTAGTCCGGTCCGCGTGAGGGGG
>JAYTEX010000207.1:0-3654 GCA_043734785.1 Pseudomonadota bacterium
CCGACCCGCTTGCCGCGCAGATCGACGCTGCCGTCCTTGGGCCAGCTCGATGTGAAATAGGCCTCCCCGGCGAAGTCATTCACGCCCTCGATGTCCGGCACCTTGGGGTCTGAGAGCGCGCCGATGGCGAGGACCGCATAGCGGCACACGACCGTTTCGTCGGCGGAGGTGCGCAGGGACCACAATCCCAACGCCTCGTCGTAGCGCGCCGAGACGACCTTCGTATCGAAGGCGATGTGCTTCAGAACGTCGCAACGCTCCGCTACGAAGCGGAGATAGCGCTGGATCTCGTCCTGTCCCGCGCAGGCGTCCGACCATTCCCAATCGCGCACGATGTCATCGTCAAAGAAATACGCGTAGTTGTAGCTCTCGACATCGCAGCGCGCACCGGGGTAGGCGTTCCAGTACCACGTTCCGCCGACGTCGGATGCGCGCTCGAAGCCCCTGACGCGCAATCCGCGTTGCCGCGCCTGCCAAAGGGCGTAGATTCCCGCGAAACCGGAGCCGACGACGACCACGTCGCAGTCGGGTTGTGTCTTAGTGCGCTGAATCTCGATCATAATCATCTCTCACGAAATGTCTCGGCGATCAGGTAGGCCGGACGGGATGGGGAGGGCGAGTTGCCACGGCCGGACTCGTGATTATAAGGAAAAGGGGGCCGATTTATTTGCAACGAAATAAATCGGTCCGGTTCTATCAGGTTGTTGCACGCAGCAGCGCCGGCGCGGCGGCTCACTCTGCGGCCGGCGCCAACCGTTCCGTGAATGTTTCTGTCAGGAAGCTGATTCGCCAAATTGGTCACGATGGGTTCTCAACCGGGAAGGGACGAGGTGACTCGCCTCTCTACCCGTCAGCGTGACCGGCGCTGCCGCCCTGCTGTTTAAGTCGACTGTAAATCCAGCGTAACTTCCACGACGCCGCTGTCATCCCGCAACATGGTCTCGAGGGTCGCCAGCGTCCAACTTGGAGGCCGGCAGCGGGAACAACTGCGGCGCACGGTCGCGTCTGACCTCGACAATTCAGTCAATACCGGCGCCAACGTCGCGCGCAGGGTGCTTTCTCAGGCGAAAATCGGTTGGCTGGACGGCGGATTCAAGGGGTCAGAGATCTTGAGCGGATTCAAAGGGTCAGAGATCTTGAAGGGGCACCGACGCCACCATCGTTACCTTGAACTGGTGCTCGTTCAAGATCTCTGACCCGAATGGCACTTACTTAAGCGCAATTTGATCCGGTACGCGGCGTGACGACTTTGCGTTTGGTAGCGCGGAAGAAGCACAGCGGATTCCGGGATTTCAGCGCAATTTATAGGGCGGATGAGCCCGCAGGGCGTTATCCGCCAAGGAACGTCGGATTGCGCTGCCGATTATCCGACCTACGAGCGTTTATGCTCAAGTAAGTGCCATTCATCTCTGACCCCTTGAACCTTGGCCAAGTAGCGCTCGGTTTCAAGTTTCATAGCTCAACCCCTTCGCGGCGGATTTCGTGCATCAATCCGCTGCGCTCACTGTACTGCTCGGCGCGATACGGCATCGCATGAATGAAAGCGTCGTGTGTCCGTAAGAACCTGGCCGCCTCAGTGCTAATTTTGTCTGACTCTGCCCAACGGTCACCCTGATAGTCTTTGAGAAACACGGCGACGTCGTAATCGGAATCTGGCCTGGCATCGCCACGGGCTCAAGAACCAAACAAAACGACACGCTCAAGCCGTGCCCCATACATCACCGCGAGCGCTGCCCGAAATTCTTTGAGGATAGGGTCAAAATCAGCCATGCTGACTATTACCATTTCTGGCCGCCTTTTCAAACTAGAAATCGCGCTGGCGTAAAGGAACGATAACCGCGCTGTTCGCCGAAATCGAGGGTATCGAGGGTCGTGTGGGTGAATTCGAACGGCGTCAGTCGGCGTGCTCGCCGTGAATGGCGGCCGTTGACCTTGGAATTTCACGGGACCGTGGCGCCATCGTCGCGCTGAAAGCGATGTCTTATCCGAAATTGTGGTGACTTGGTCGAGCCGCCGCGAGGGGCACCGTGCCGGGTGTTAGACCAGCCTCGCGTGCGCGCGTAAGTCAGCGCAAAGTACCGTCAGCCTAATTCCCTCAGGCCCGGTAATGCCAGCAGCAGGGACATCATGCACGAGATACTCGTGTCCTCGGACGACGTCGCCAGCAAGTGCACGGGGTTGGTCATGAGCACGTAGGCGTGGATGTCGACTTCATAGCGGCGTGCAGCCACGGCAAGCGCATCGAGATAGGTGAGGTAATCCGCCTCGTGCAGAAAGCAGGCGGCTCGATTGTGCCCCCGCTGAACCACGTGAGCTGGTATTCCAGGCAAATACATCCGCAGGCGACGCATCCTTGCTGCTCCTTGATCCGAGATAAACCCATGCGCCAGTCCTTGTCGCGTCTACCGCGACAATCGCAATTTGCGGGTACTGATCACTATCTGATTTGAGATTTACAAGTGGTCAAATAAAAGTCATGTTCAATCGGTGCGCCCCGTCACGTGGTCAATACGGGACGGGATATTCTGCGTACGGTCGAGTCTATTTGGTATCGGCTTCCGCGAGAAGCGCCGCGACCTGTTGTTCGAGCAACGGAAGATCTCCGACGACGATGTTCCAGATCAGTTCTAGATCGACACCGAGATATTGATGAGCAAGAAAATTCCGAGTGCCGGCGATCGCCCGCCACGATGTATCGGGATAACGGGCGGCAAGATCTTCAATGCCAAGATCGCGCACCACTTGCCCGATAACCTCGACGTTTCGAATCACGGCGTCTTGAGTCTTGATGTCGCTGAGAAAGATTTCTTTGCCGTGGGTGGTATACATCTTTATGCGAGCCACGCATTCGATCAAGTGTCGCAGATAAATCCGGCGGTCCTTTTTCACAGCGGTCGCGCTTCCGCCAGGATGCGTTCGCGCAAATGGGGATTAAGCCCGCGTTCCGTCAACACATCTGCACGGCGCCCAAGGAGCGATTCGATTTCCATGGCCATTTCAATGAGGTCGTACAAGCTGGCGTCGGTCGGCATATCGACCAGCAAATCGATGTCGCTCTCTGCGGTTTCCTCGCCACGCGCGGTGGAGCCGAACACTCGGACATTGGTCGCGCGGTAACGTGCCACAAGGGCAAGCAGGGCTTGGCGTTTTTCGGCGAGTGAATTCATGGGAAAAATAGTAGCACTATCGATGGGCCGAGCCACAACCGGCAGTGCGCTGGGGGTGTTTAAAGACACTTCATTGACGATTCACGCGTTTGATCAACGCTACGAGCGACCGGATCTTGCACTCGGCACAGCCATGAGAGGGTCTCGACAGCATGTTGGCTCGATATGCAGGCGAAATGGGGTCAGACTCGATTTATAAATCATTCTTGACCGGTCGCCCTTTTGGCATCGGTGCCGCCCGTCTGCCCGCCAGGGCCTTAATCTTGGCCTGAAAGCGCGCGTTGCCCAAGGCCCAGGCCTTGTTGGTCGACTCCCGGATCGCTTCGTCAGTCTTGGACAGCGGTGCCCGAAACAGCTGCCGGTAGCTCGATTAAATCGAGTCTGACCCGAATGGCACTTACTTAAGGCGATTTACGCCTTCACCCCGTGTTCCGACAACGGGTCCAGTAAAAAATAAGTTCGAAATTCCGCTGGATTCCGGCTATCG
>JAYTEX010000208.1:0-6350 GCA_043734785.1 Pseudomonadota bacterium
CGATAGCCGGAATCCAGCGGAATTTCGAACTTATTTTTTACTGGACCCGTTGTCGGAACACGGGGTGAAGGCGTAAATCGCCTTAAGTAAGTGCCATTCAGACCTGACCCCTTAACTGTTCTGTTTATGGCGGTTTCACCAAATGTGCGTATACCTTACAAAAATTCCAGGCCGATACAGAACGAGTGCTCGCGCAGATTTTAGAGCGTGACGCATTGCGTTGGTTTCGACCCGTGCAGGGACAGTTCAACATCTACTATCGTCGCGGCTTCGAGCAACCGGAATACGTGCCCGACTTTGTGGCCGCGACATCAGCAATCAATTTTCTGATCGAGACCAAGAAGGCGATGGATATGAACTCCGACGACGTAACCGCCAAGGCTAAAGCAGCAGTTCAGTGGTGTGTGCATGCGTCAGATTACTCGGCCAAGCATGGCGGCAAGCCCTGGCTGTATCTTTTGATTCCGCACGACGCCGTTCAGCTAAACGCGACATTAGATGCGCTGGAGACACGCTTCGCGGCGAGCATGACCAACTTTCTTAATGGCAATTCACCGTCTTTATGATCAAGATCGGTGATGGAAGGCCTACTTGAACCATCACAGAACGTGATCACCTTTTCCCCTTTGAAGACAATTTCTTACGAACTCTAAATTGGTCGCTGTAGGCACGTATTATGCGCTGTAGCCGTTTTTCCAATCGCGACGACGGAATAAGACGAGCTGAAAACATTCTCGGTTCCTTTGATGCTTACGTGTGTCCATCAAAGATCGCGAAAACACGCCCATCAAAAGTGCTGACCGCTCTCACTATCGGATTAGATAGCGGCGGAGACGATAACGCGCGAAAGTAATGTGCGGCCGACGTAACGCTTGGTGGCCGCGGCGTGCTCCCTGAGGGGTTCTTGAATTAAAGATTCGCCTGCAATTCACTGCAGATTCAGCCGATACCGATTAATGTTCAGATCTAGAGGTAGTGCTGACATCCGTTTGAATACGAATGCCTTCAGGCTAACGACGAATGGAGCGATTTATGCCGAAATATCTGCACACGCTGCTGGTGGCGGCGGCCCTGTCGATGGGCTTCACCGGACAGGCCGTTGCCTACGATGATGATCATGACGACGAGCATGATCGAATCGGTTGGGAACACCGCCAAGGTCACTGGGATTTAGAAAACCGTCACGATGACGTGCACGAAGAACTTAGCGAAGAACACAACGCCGCTCATTATTACAACCCCTACATGTCGCGTAGGGGACATCGACGCTTGCACGGTCAACTCGGCCAGGAGCATGCACGGCAGGACAATCGGTTGAACTGGCAGCACAACGGATTCACCGCGATCTAGACGACACTCACGGGGATTACCACGGCTACTACGCCCCCAATGACGGGCCGTATTTGTACTTCGGTCGGTAAGCGTTCATCGAAGTCCGAACCACGGATAAGCCTCGCCGAAGTGGGGGCCCTGGTTCGGTGCCAAAAGGTTGCGAGATGACTCAACTTCGCGGTGCCTAAGTAATCCCGCCGCGTCTTTAGTTTCTACATCCCTGTTATTTGAACCGGACACGCAGATTTACCGCATCGGGTTCGCCGTGGCGGTGGTGGCGGTGGTGGCGTAAGTTCGTGCCGCGTTTCGGTACGGAGTTCCTTGTGCGTGCGCTGGCGTACAGAGGCTGCTGGGCAAGCATGGGAAGCTTGCGGTCAACAAATTCGACTCGGCGACGGCCTGTTTTTTGATCCGAAAAAAAGGATTAGCAACCATGAGATGTCTGCTCATCATTCTTGCCCTGGTGCTGGCGCCGAGCGTCGTGACTGCGGCGGACTTCAATGCCGGCATGACCGCCTACGACCGCCAGGACTACGTCACGGCTGCCAGGGAATTCGGTGCCCTCGCCGAAGCCGGTGATTACCATGCTCAATACATGCTCGGTAGACTCTATGCACGAGGCAGCGGCGTGGCACAGGATTTCGTGCAAGCCCATTTGTGGTACAACTTGGCGGCCTCGCGTGGACACAGCCATGCTGCCCAGGCTCGCGACGCCCTGGAGAGGACTATGCGCGCGAGACACATCTCCGAAGCGCGACGCTTATTCAGTCAATGGAAGCCTGGAGCGAACGTCGCCAAAGGCAGCACACCGCCGGCGACAGTCCAGGAGGTAAGAGCTGCTATCCAGAAAAACCTCAATGAACTCGGTTACGACACCGGCCGGTCCGATGGCGTGATGGGTGGCAAGACTCGCGCGGCAATTCGTGATTATCAGTCAGATCACGATATTGCGGTGGACGGCCAGCCCTCGGAGACGCTACTGCAACACGTCACGGAGACATTGCGCACGACGGGGCGCGAAACAAACGCGCCTGCATCGGCGCCTGCGCTTGCGGACTCACCGTGGCGGCGGTTGGTTCTGCAGGACCAGTTCCAGGACGGTGATTACACCCGAAACCCCACTTGGACGGTCACCGCGGGCCACTACTCAGTGGAGCGGGGGTTGGGTCTGCACTCCGTACACGAGCCCCGCCAGGCACCGGCCAAAGTTCGCAGCGGGGAATTGCCGATGGCAATCCTGAGCGCGATATTGGCACAAGCGACCCGCCCCGCCGGCAGCGCGACCACAGCGGAACCGCCGGATTTTGCGGAGATCCATGTGGATGGAACCATCACCAACGCCTTTGCGATGGAACTCAAACTCACTTTGCGCCAGGTCGCCACGGGGCCGCTCGCTTTCGGCCCGTACCAAGCCGGGAATCGCGTAAGCGGCTACCGTCTGGTCTATACGCCTAATGTGGCGCGCGGGCTCCATTTAGTGCGGCTGACGGCCTCCGGCTCCAGCGTGATCGAGTCCGTCGATCACGAGTTCAGCCTGAATCGGCAATATATCGTCCGGTGGACGCGAGACCAACGCGGGGAGATGGTGGTGTCCGTCGATGCCAAGGAAGTTTTCCGGGTAGTCGACCGCAGCCTCGCTGATCCTTTTACGGGTTTTACGCTGGTGAATAACGGCGGAGACTATGCACTTCAGGAGATCAGCATCTTCGGTGTTGATTGATCCGAATTTGTGCCTGTTTCGAAGGCATTTCGACAATAGTGCGATGCTGATAACCCGATCGACGGCCGTTGGCCACGGAGGAAAAGCTAACGGTGTCTGAGCTTGCCTTTTGCCATTAGCTGCGTTGCATGACGCTCGTCATCGCGACACTAGGGAGCAGGATAGGAATGTCGCGATAGTGCCCGAGCGTATGCAAATCGTTGTCGCCGGAGACGATCAAATCATCGCGCGCGGCGAGCGCGTGATCATCATCGGGATCGGCGTGGACGATACGCGGGACAGTCAGTGATTCGACTAAGGCGACGGCTGCCGTGTAATCTACGAACACGCTTTGCACGAATTGCTTAATCAGCGCTAGTTGCTTGACCCTGACCTTGCCGGGGATGCTTTCCACCGCAGAGCGGTTTGCCCAATCAGGTGTTGCCATCACTTTACTGCCTCGTCTTGTGGGCTTCTACCACGACTCCCTCCCGCCAAATAATACCCTCATGGAGGCGCGAGATCGGTTTTGTCGGGGCAGCACTTTTCGGCAGATTGCCAGTCACACACACGCGCTGTTTTTAGTACCATGGACTCGCGCCACTATCATCCAACTAGACTGAGCACCGGAATTCCGCTCGGTGACGCACCGGTGTCAGACAGCAAAACCCACCCATGAGTGCAGATTCTGAACACCCCATTCCCGCGGCCCTGATCCCACGGCAGGAACATGTCGGCTACGATCTTGATACTGCATTATCGGCGGTCGTCTCGGTGCGCGCGCGCATTCCAGAAGATGCCTACACCGCCACGATACTCGGCACCGAACGCGCCGGGCATGGGGTGCTGATCGGCGCACAGGGTCTGGTCCTGACCATCGGCTACCTCATTACCGAGGCTGAACAGCTGTGGTTATTCGATAAGGTGGGGTGTGCAGTGGCGGGCGATGTGGTGGCCTACGACTATGAAACCGGTTTTGGCCTCATTCAGGCGCTGGGCAAACTCGGCGTGGCGCCACTCGAACTCGGCAGCGTGAGTGACCTTTCAGTTGACGATCCAGTGATAGTGGCAGGTTACGGCGGGCGACAGCAGGCGCTGCGTGCAAGAGTCGCCGCGATAGGTGAATTCGCCGGCTATTGGGAATACCTGATCGACCAGGCCTTGTTCACCGCCCCGCCCCATCCTAACTGGGGTGGGGCGGCCGTGATTGATCCGACAGGCCGCTTGTGCGCGATTGGCTCGCTATACATCGATCGCGTCCTGCCCCACGGAACGCCCCGCGAAGGCAATATGAGTGTGCCGGTCGACCTTTTCAAACCCATCATGGAGGAGTTGCTGACCTACGGGCGCACCTTGAAGCCGGCTCGGCCGTGGCTCGGGATATTCATCTCACAAGTGCGAGACGCGCTGGTCGTGGCAGGTGTTTATGAGCACGCGCCGGCCGCCGCCGCGTTGCGTGCGGGCGATGTTTTGCGCGCGGTCGCGGGCGCGCCAGTTTTTGAGCTCGCTGGAATGTTCCGGCAGATCTGGGCCTGCGGCGAAGCCGGCGTCGATATCCCCCTCACGATCGAACGTGACCGACGAGTCCTCGAACTGCGGGTGCGCTCGGTAGACCGCCGCGACTATTGGAAGAAACCACGTTTGCATTGAGCGAGGTCGAATATCCGCGGCCGCCTGCAACGGTTAAGACGCTCCGCAGACTAATGAGACGTGATGCTTGCGTGGCCCATCCTGTTTTTAAATTGCGTCGGCAATCGCGCGCCCTAAATCGCGCGTAGTCGCCTTGCCGCCGATATCGGGGGTGAGGGGCGCATGCAGAGGCCCCGCCGCCAATACGGCTTTGATGGCGTTGAAGATTGCATCATGCGCCAGCGGGTAACCAAGAAACTCAAGCATCAGCGCGGCTGACCAGATCTGACCGATCGGATTCGCAATGCCTTTTCCCGCGATATCCGGCGCCGAGCCATGCACCGGTTCGAACAGACTCGGATGGTGACGATCGGGATTGAGGTTAGCCGAGGGCGCAATGCCAATGGTGCCCGCACAAGCAGGGCCGAGATCAGACAGGATGTCACCGAATAAATTGCTGGCAACAACGACATCAAACCAGTCCGGATGCATCACGAAATTCGCCGTCAGGATATCGATGTGATACTGATCGACGCGAACTTCCGGATACTCGAGCGCCATCGCGGCGACCCGTTCGTCCCAGAACGGCATACTGATCGAAAGGCCATTCGATTTGGTGGCCGAGGTCAGATGTTTCTTCGGCCGCTTTGCTGCTAGCTCGAACGCGAATTTCAATACGCGGTCGACGCCAGTACGAGTCATCACCGTTTCCTGGATCACAATCTCGCGTTCGGTACCCTGGAACATGCGCCCACCCATGTTGCTGTATTCGCCTTCGGTGTTCTCGCGCACCACATAGAAATCGATCTCGCCAGGCTGTCGATTGGCGAGCGGTGAGGCAATGCCCGGCATCAGATGCACTGGCCGCAGATTCACATACTGATCGAACTCGCGACGGAAAGTCAGGATTGATCCCCACACCGAGACGTGATCGGGCACCGTCGCCGGCCAACCGACCGCGCCGAAAAAGATTGCCTCATGCCCAGCAATCTGATCTTTCCAATCGATGGGCAGCATCGCGCCGTGTTTGACGTAGTAGGCGCAGGATCCGAAATCAAAATGATCGAACGCGAGCGAAATACCAAATCGTCGCGCAGCGGCATCGAGCACCCGTAGCCCTTCAGGGACTACTTCCTGGCCAATACCATCTCCCGCTATTACCGCAATGCGATGCATACTCATAATTCTCATCACCTTTCTATGGCTGCGCGGGCGCCGCCACGCTTTGCTACAAATCGACCTTGCGATCACGAAATTCTGAACTAGTATTGAGAATAACATCCAGTGCGGTGGATTTACCGCACAAGCAAGAGTCCGGAGCCGATGGTGGGTGCGAGCGTATGATCGCCCTTCCGAACTGGCAGGAGCAGATGAGCCTTCGGGCCATTTGCCTAATTAGGCAGCCAGGTGACGAACACCGCCTCCGTCCTGTAGAAAGAGACCGCGTGTCGCAACCTAAACCCCGCTTCGGCGGGGTTTCATTTGACAGGTGCGCGGTGATCGGCTCGGCTTGACTCGCGCGCCGAAGTCCGCAATTCGACCACCATGTCTGTCCGCTACTACCAACACAGCTTTGATTTTCAAATGCTCCAGGCGGACGTGATGATCCAAACCGGCCACATCGATCAGGTTCCACCCCTCCATTGCCGCCACCCGTAAGATCCAACCGGCGAGCACCGTCCCCGATCTG
>JAYTEX010000209.1:0-8827 GCA_043734785.1 Pseudomonadota bacterium
ACCAAGACCGTGGCCGAGATGCCTACGCTCACCGCCAAGGCCGCGCCGCGCAAGACCGGTACCGATGACGAGTGGACCAGCTTTTAATCTTTGGAGATAGCCATGTTGCGATCGCTTCGTTCATCCCAGCAGGGGGTTTTTCAGAGGTTTCCTAAAGCTTCACCACGCGGGTGGCGATAACACCCCTGAACGCGAGCACTCCCTGTTTGATCCGCCTTGGGCAGAGAGAAGGAGCAACGGAAACCGAATGCCAACAGCGGAGCGCCCATGTTAGCCCAGGTCGCAGACAGTCCATCTGAGGAGGTAGCCACGACGCTGCCCGTGCGTATGTCGCTCTTCGCCGCGACCGATCTGCAGGATCATTTAATGATCGCGAGCAACGATTTGGAGCGCCTGCAAGGATTGCTCGACGACGCCAGCCAGACCTTGATGGGACATTTTCAGGGTGCCAGGCGGTATCTTCATCAGGCACTTTGCCAGGCGCAAGCGCAGCCAGACGCGAGTGCTATCCGTGACGCACTGCAGACCCTTGGCGGGGCGATTACTTCACTGCAGTTCCAGGACATGGCGACGCAACTGATCGCGCACACGCGGCAGCGCCTGCGCAACTGTGCCGACCGGCTGGCACGTGACGCCCTGTGCGACGACGAAGAGGACGTCGGTGTGATCGCCGACGTGCAGATGTGCCCCAACCCCGTGACCCAAGGCGAGATGGACGTAGGCTCAGTCGAACTGTTCTGAACAATCCGCGATCCCACCAAAGTTCCGCCCCGAACCGGAGAACGACGATGCACTCGATTCTTGCTGTTGACGATTCGATTTCAATGCGCCAGATGGTGACCTTTACCCTGGAGAGCGCCGGGTTCAACGTGGTGGAGGCGGTGGACGGCCAGGATGCTTTGGACAAGGCCAACCAGTGCGATTTCAGTTTAGTGCTGACCGACCAGAACATGCCGCGGTTGGATGGGATCGGCCTGACCAAGAAGCTTCGCGATAACCCCAAGTTTAAACACACGCCGATCTTGATCCTCACCACCGAGTCCGGGGACGCCATGAAGCAGGCCGGGCGCGCGGCGGGCGCCACGGGCTGGATGGTCAAACCTTTCGATTCCGCCAAGCTGATTGAAGTGATTAGGAAGGTCATCCGCTGATCCGCGCGCCAACCAAGAATTCCGGAGCCAATATATGAATACCACGAGCAGCGAAAGCGCCAGCCAGTCCATGGGTATGGACCTCACCGAGTTCTACGGGATCTTCTTCGAGGAAGCCGGTGAGAACCTGGACAGCATGGAAAAGAAACTCCTTGAAATTGACCTCGCTGCGGCGAACGACGAAGAGCTGAACGCCATCTTTCGCTGCGCGCACTCGGTCAAGGGCGGCGCGGCAACCTTCGGCTTTGCCGATGTCGCGGCCCTCACCCACGAGATGGAAACCCTGCTCGACCTGCTCCGTCGCCGCAAACTCGTCGCCACCCCGTTGATGGTGGATGTACTGCTGCAAGCGGGCGATGCCTTGCGCGCACAACTGACACGCCATCAGAACAGTGGCGAAGGTGACCTGATCGATACCAGCGCGTTGCTCGCTGACATCCGCGCGCTGGCAGCCGGCAAAGGGTCGGCCGCAGCAGCCACGGGCACGATCTCCGGCGGCGTCCTAACGGCAGAATCTGTCGCCGATACCGCCGCTGGCGAGCGCCATCTGGAACTCGTCGTGGGCCCCCTGGCCCTGCTGAATCAGGCTGATAGCCTGGTCGAATTGTTCAGCGAAATCGTCGATCTTGGCACTATCGAGCCGTTGGACGGTGGGGTGGCTGAGGAGGGTATCCGTCGCTTCAAAATTATCACCCTCAGCAGTGACAGCGAACTGCTGGCGCTGTTTGGGTGCCACGTCAATCGCGAGCAGGTTAAGTTACTGCCCTTAGGGCCGGGCTTTGGTTTCCACCTGGGGGCGCCTGGCGCGCCGCCGCGCGAGCCGGACGATACCAGTTTCGGCTTTTTCGACGACGCCCCGGGGGCACCCGGTGGCACCGCGACTGACGTCGTCACCCCTGCGGCATCGGTACCCGGCCCACTGGCCAATGCGCCGATCAAGGCGGGTGCGGCGCCCGCTGCCGCGACTGAAGCCGCGACCTTGCGGGTCTCGGTCGAGAAGGTGGATCAACTGATCAACCTGGTCGGCGAACTGGTCATCACCCAGGCCATGCTCGCGCAAACCAGCGCCAACGTTGACTCGGGGCTCTACCAGCAGATCGCCGCCGTGCTGGCCGACCTCGACCGTAACACGCGCGACCTGCAACAGGCGGTGATGTCGATCCGAATGATTCCGATGTCCATTGTGTTCAGCCGTTTCCCGCGCATGCTGCGCGACCTGGCGGGCAAGCTCGGCAAGAAGGTCGAGTTTGCGACCCAAGGTGAGGCGACCGAACTGGACAAGGGCCTGGTGGAAAAAATTACCGATCCCTTAACGCACCTGGTGCGCAATTCCTGCGACCACGGGATTGAATTGCCCGCAGAACGTTTGGCTAAAGGCAAGCCAGAGACCGGTACGCTCACCTTGATCGCCTCGCACCAAGGTGGCTCGATCGTCATTGAGGTGCGTGATGACGGCAAGGGACTGTCGCGCGAAAAGCTGATTAAAAAGGCGCGCGAACGCGGCATTAGCGCGCCGGACTCGATGAGTGATTCCGAGGTCTGGAGCCTGATTTTCGCGCCCGGCTTTTCCACCGCTGAAGTCGTGACCGATGTGTCGGGTCGCGGCGTAGGCATGGATGTGGTGAAGAAAAACATCACTGCTTTGGGCGGTACGGTGGACATCGAATCGACCGAAGGTGTTGGCATGAGCGTGAAGGTGCGATTGCCGCTGACCTTGGCCATCATGGACACCATGTCGGTTGGCGTAGGCGCCGAGTGCTACATCCTGCCGCTGTCGTCGGTGGTTGAATCGTTTCTGCTCACCGCCAACAAGCTCAAGAGTATTGGTGGCAGCGGCCGTGTGGTGCAGGTGCGCGACGAGTTTCTGCCGGTCATCGAACTCGAACGCGTGTTCGATGTGCCGCGCCACGGCGACGAACCCGCCAGTGCCATCATGGTGGTAGTGGAGAGCGACGGCGCTCGCATGGGGTTGTTGGTGGACGAACTGCTAGCCCAACAACAGGTGGTAGTGAAGAACCTCGAGTCCAACTATCGCAAGGTGCAGCATGTTTCGGGTGCCACCATTATGGGCGACGGGCGGGTCGCGCTGATCCTGGATGTCGCCTCGTTAGTGCGCCGTTCGCGGCATTGATGCGCGGGTCTGAGCCCAGATGGTCACTGAACCGCCAGCGCCCCCCTGCCGAGGTATCCGGCATCGGTATGGAAATATAACCACCGCATGAACGCCGCTCAGTCATCAACCAAAGCGCAGGATCAAGCGCGCGAGCAGGAATTCACTTTTGACGCCGCCGACTTCGAGCGCGTGCGCCAGCTCATTTACAAACGCGCGGGCATCAGCCTGCATCAGGGTAAGCAGGCGATGGTTTACAGCCGCGTGTCGCGCCGGCTGCGGGAGGTCGGCGAGAGCTCCTTCGGCAGTTATTTGCAGTGGCTGGAGCAGGCGACGGGTGCGCAGGCCGAGGAGGAGTGGCAGGAGTTCGTCAATTGCTTGACGACCAATTTGACTGCGTTCTTCCGCGAGGAGCATCACTTTCCCGTGCTGGCATCGGAGTTGACCAAACGCCGCGGCCACCACACGCGTATCTGGTGCAACGCTGCCTCCACCGGCGAAGAGCCGTACTCGCTTGCGATGACCGTGATTGAGGCGCTTGGCGCCAATGCTGATGTCAACATCATTTGCAGTGATATCGATACCAAGGTACTCGCCAAGGCCGCACGCGGCATCTATCCAGCCAATTCGCGCGGGCTCAGCCCCGAGCGCTTGCGCCTGCATTTCTTACGCGGTACGGGCGTCAATCAAGGCGCGATCCGGGTCAGGCACGAACTGCAGCGGCTGGTCGAGTTCCGCGCCTTCAATTTAATGGATGCGCAATGGTCGCTGGGCGAGCCCTTCGATATCGTGTTCTGTCGCAACGTGATGATCTATTTCGACAAGGCGACGCAGGAACGCGTGCTGCACGGCATGCATCGTGTGCTGCACCCGCACGGCTTGCTGTTTGCCGGACACTCTGAAAATTTTGCCGCCTCGAGAGACCTGTTCCGCCTGCGCGGCAAGACGGTGTACGAGCGCATCTGATGGCATCCGGAACCACCGTGGTGACCCGTTCATCAGCTGAAAGCACGGCGGGCGCCCCCGATTCCGGGCGCTTGCGCCAACTCAAGGCGCAAGCGCGCAAGCCCGGCGAGGCCTCGTTTTTCTGGTATGAGCCGCACTTCCAATGCGAGGCGGTGAAGGTGCTGCCCGGCGAGTACTTCGTGGCCAACGAAGACATCCCCATCATGACGACCTTGGGCTCCTGTATTGCCGCCTGCCTGTGGGATCGCACCAGCGGTGTCGGCGGCTTGAATCATTTTATGTTGCCCGATGGCGTTGGCGAAAATGGCCGTTACGGTGCGTACGCGATGGAACTATTGATCAACGAGATGATGCAACGTGGCGCGTCGCGCAGGTCTTTGGAGGCCAAGATTTTTGGTGGCGGCCAGGTGATCAGCGGCATGGAGACCATGAACATTGGCGAGCGCAATACCCGTTTCGTACTTGATTATCTGCGCACCGAACGCATTCCCGTGGTGAGCAAGGATGTGCTCGATGTGTACCCGCGAAAAGTGTGTTTTCTGCCCGCCAGCGGCAAGGCCATGGTTAAGCGACTGGCGTCGACCAATACCGCTGTCCTGCTGGCGCAGGAACGCGCGGCGGCCCGGCAGGCGGCGCCGGTCATCGCGATTGGCGGCTCGGTCGATCTATTTTGAAATTATGCTAAGGCTTCGCGCGCAAATAACTTTGTCATGGTAGTTGGAGTGACATCGAAAATTCCCAGCTGAAGAACACGGCAGTTGACAACTTAATTTCGATCAGCCTCCCAAGGAGCGAACGATAATGACCAAAATCCGCGTACTGGTGGTGGACGACTCTGCATTGGTGCGGAGCCTCCTCGCCGAGATTATTAACCGGCAACCGGACATGCAGTGTATCGGCGCCGCGCCCGATCCGTTCGTCGCCCGCGAGATGATCCGTGATCTCAATCCCGATGTACTCACACTGGACGTGGAAATGCCGCGCATGGACGGCATTGATTTCCTGTCCAGGCTGATGCGCCTGCGACCGATGCCGGTGGTGATGGTGTCCACCCTCACCGAGCATGGTGCGGAGGTGACGATGCGTGCGCTCGAGCTGGGCGCGATAGATTTTGTCGCTAAACCGAAGATTGGTGTGGCTGATGGGTTGCGCCTGCTGGCCGAGGATATTACCGAGAAGGTGCGGATTGCCGCCAAGGCACGTATCCGCAAGCCACCGACGAATGAAGCGGGCACCCACGCTACCGCCCGTCCAGCAGCGGCGCCGGCATCCGTGGGCCGGCTTTCGACGGAGAAAATCATCTTTATTGGCGCGTCCACCGGCGGCACAGAAGCGACCAAAGAAGTGCTGCTGGGCCTGCCACACGACGCGCCAGCGGTCATGATCACCCAGCACATGCCGCCCGGTTTTACGCTGAGTTATTCGACGCGGTTGAACGGGCTGTGCCGGATCGCAGTAAAAGAAGCCAGCGATGGCGAACGTGTGTTGCCTGGCCATGCCTACATCGCACCGGGCGGGTTTCATCTGAGCGTCGATCGTTGCGGCGCGAACTATGTCGCCCGGGTGAGCGATAGCGATCCGGTGAACCGCCATAAACCTTCCGTGGAAGTGCTCTTCGAGTCGGCCGCGCGCGTGGTCGGTCGTAATGCGCTGGGCGTGATGCTCACGGGCATGGGCGGTGATGGCGCGCAGGGGATGAAACACATGCGCGATGCCGGTAGCTGGAATCTGGTGCAGGACGAGGCGAGCTGCGTGGTCTTTGGTATGCCGCGCGAAGCGATCGCCGCGGGCGCGGCGAACGAGGTGCTGCCGCTGTGCGAGATTGCGCCCAAGCTTCTCGAGCGCCTGCGCCGGACAGCGGGTGGCGCGGCCAACCGACTGTGACCGGACAATGTGAATGAACACGGTATTCTTAAAGATACCTGTCCCGATCCCGCTAACTGATCAATGCGCCTCCCAAACGTGGAAGTCAACGCGATCAGCATTCGCCAAAGGATTGTCTTGGGTCTGACCAAAAAAGAAATGGTGAGAATGCTCGCCGCAGAGGCGGGCCGAGGCGAATTGATATTCTCGACCTCCGCCACCGTGGCGCTGCGGGTTCAGCAGGCACTTGAGGATCCGGATTGTCACCTGGAAACGGCGACGCGCCTGATTCAAGCGGAGCCACTGCTCTCGGCGCGGGTAGTGGCGGTGGCTAATTCCGCGGCCTTCAATCGCTCCGGCAGGGTGGTGAGCGATGTCCGCGCCGCAGTGAGCCTGTTGGGCTTTCGGGTGGTCCGGACTCTCGCCACGGCGGTGATTACCCGCGAGCTGGCCGGGACGGTGGACGCACTACCCGCTCATCGAGACCTTGCTGCACGATTGTGGGAGCACACGGCCCACGTGGCGGCTCTGGCTCAGCTGATTGCGCGACGGGTCATGCGGCAAGATCCGGAGACCGCGATGTTCGCGGGACTGGTCCACGAGATCAGCGGGTTCTACCTGCTGTCTCGCGCCAAGGACTTTCCAGGTTTGATAGACGGCGCACCGGAGGACCCGGAGGACCCGGAGGATGACGATGATGATGCCGTTTCACCCGCGCGCGAGATAGGCCGCGCCGTGCTCAAGGCGTTGTCGGTGCCGGCACCCGTGGTCGCGGCCGTTGAGGTGCTCTGGACGGGTTACCTCGCGTTCCCACCGACCACGTTGGGAGATACGCTGCTGCTCGCAGACCAGCTGGCGCCGGTCAAATCCCCCCTGCTTCAGGGGCCAGACAAGAATTGTGACGCAGCGGTCGCGATGATCGACATGAATATCGGGGAGGAAACACTCGTCGGGATCCTCGCTGAATCGGTCGAGGAAGTGAGATCCCTGACCGCAGCCCTGCGCTTCTAGCGCGCCGGGGCGAACACCCCGGGCTTGGTGGTGAGGGCTCATGTACCCGGCGCGAGAGTAGGTCACCGTGACTCAATCCGAATCAACCGAAATACGCACCCGCAGACAGCGCAAACTTGGCGTGTGACCGGAACGGCCAAGCCACGTGACTGACTCAACCCACCTCGTTCGCGAGCAGGCGTAGATTCACCTGTGCACCGTGCTCGCTGGGGTGGCGTTTCCCGCCACCCGTGGCCATCGCCGGATTGCCGATGGTGCCGCGATCGCGCCCGCCGTCCTTGGAACAGTAGAGCGCGGCATCCGCGATGCGCACCAGATCTTCCAGGGATTGGGCCATCGTCGTGTCGGCAAGGCCGAAACTCGCCGTAAAGACGGTGGTGCTGGTCGCCGCTTGCGTTGCAGCGAGGTGCGCGCGCAGCCGGGCGACCCACTCTAACGCTTGATCGGCGTTCGCGTTGGGTAGCACAAACATAAATTCTTCACCGCCCCAACGCGCGACCAGATCGGCTGCGCGTGCGGCGCTACGGACTGCGTCTGCGAACTGGCGCAGCGCCGCGTCGCCAGTGTGGTGGCCCAGGGTATCGTTCAAACGTTTGAAGTGGTCGAGATCCGCCATAATTAACGCGAACGGTGTGCGTGTGCTTAAGATTTCTCGCGTCTGATACTCAAGCGTTCGTCGGTTTGATAATCCGGTAAGGCTGTCAGTGCTCGCCTGCACCTGGGTGCGCTGGAGAAGGCGCGGACGGTGCCTATTCGCGCACCGGCCTGGATTCCCAAAGTCGTCAGTTTAGAGACTTGGGCGCTGGTAAGGGGTGCGTCGAGTTTGCCTGTCGCATGCAGAACGCCCAGTGCGCGCCCCATAAAACTGACCGGAACACAGACCGCCGACACGGTGCCGCACGGGCGGCTGCGGAGCCGCGGGCAGGCATTCAAGGCTTCGCTATCTGGAAACACCACGGGATTTCCACGTCTGACCGCAACACAACTGAAGGGCGACTCGACTTCACAACCCGGCGCACCCTCCGACGGGTGCGCGGTCGCACTTTCAAGGTGCGCGCGGCTCGAATCGGCGAGCAAAAGCTCCATCGGATGTTCCAGCGAAACAGCCACCATGGCGCGCGCGATCACCTGATGCGCTGCCGTTTCGGTGTCGGCCATTTCGAGCGCTTCGACGAGTTGATTGCCGAAGGCTCCGCGTTCGCTGTCGGCGCGCATTTGGCCGAGCATCGACTGCAGGTTACTGGCCATCGCGTTCATTGAGTGTGCAAGTTGGCCAACCTCGTCGCGGCTGGCAATGTCATTGCGCACGTCAAGATTACCGTTCGCCATCGCGTTCGCATTGTCACGGACGTGACTGAGTGACCCACGAATCGATCTCGACACGACACCGACGAGCAGTACGGCACCTAAGTTGACCAAGATACCAGCGCCAAGGATCCAAGCCTTCGCGCTGTGAGCAGCGCTCGTCGCATTCCGCTCCGCGCTGGCAACGCTCTCAGCCAACATTTCCGTTTGGACTTCCAATGCAGTCTTGGTGGCAGCAAAGGATTTTTCGAATAGGTCAATCCTGGCGACTGCCGCAGCGTTGTTTCGAAGCGCTAACTCTGCGATGCCCTGTGCCGCGCTGATATAGGTTTCGGCGAGCGCGCGGACGGCCTCGACGCTTTGATGGATCTCGGTGGCAAATACAAGTTTGTCTAATTCATCCAGATCGGACCGGAATTGT
>JAYTEX010000210.1:0-7240 GCA_043734785.1 Pseudomonadota bacterium
CTGGCACGCGCCGTTGATTAGCCAATGTCTACGCTGCATTTTACTCAGCGGGATCTGCATTCCCTGGGGCGGCTCTATCGACAACACACAACGTCCTCGATTGTTGTAGGCGATCGGGCAAGCTGATCCACACACGACAGGATAGCGAGCCTGCAGACGCCCTAAGGTTGCGCGAGTTAGCGATTGGGTGTCTCGTGATCGGAGACCCCGCGCAATGTGCGGGCCCGGATCGCTTCGATTCGTGCATTAGGGATTACCAACATCAGTCTGCTGGCTGATTTCGGTGGCATTGGCTAGCAGAAGATCTTAGGTTCGATGGATCGCTTTGCGCGCGAAGTCATGCCGCGAGTTTGAGGAACCGCGCACAGTGGAGAAAGGGGCCGGCGTGGCTTCTTTTTCCCCACGCCAGCAACCTCAGCCGCAGCCTCAAACCTCGAGACGGAATCCAAGTTTGATCGTCACTTGCCAGAACGCTATCTTGCCGTCCTTGATCTCGCCGCGTGATTCGATGACTTCGAACCAATCCATATTTTTAATCGTCTTGGAAGCTTTCGCGATCGCATTACGCACTGCTTGATCGGAGCTTTCCTCCGAGCTTCCGGTGAGTTCGATTTTCTTGTAGACATGATCACTCATCTCAACCTCCCATCGATAGGTGTGTTCGAACGAATGAAGTATAGGCAGGTGAACGCGCCGAGGTAAATGCTGCCCGACAATCCGCTCCTGTTGGATTTAGTGAACAGTAGCTCGCGACCTTCATAAGGTCGTTTTGCTCGACTGTGCCGGAGTACCTGCGGGAGTGCCGCGAAACGGGAGTCTGGGTGTGGGGCGCGCCAGTCGCCTTGGCCGGCGTGTCGGTTGGACAACAACCATGATGACCGGTGGTGAGGAGTCGAAGGCGGCGCACCCGCCCATGGCGTCTCACCGGCAGCGCCAGGTTGATGGGGTTCATCCCCGCGCATGCGGGGAACACCGCGCCCGACTCCACCGCGTCGAAAAAGTACGCGGTTCATCTGCCACTTCGGGAAGCCGGCGTAAGTGGGATCTGCCTTTCCCCAGTACCTCCAGAAGCTCATGCTGTTTTCCTTTCGCGCTTCTTGACTAGCTCAAATCCGATAACACCAAAAAGCCATGTAAAGGTACCGGTGACCCTACCCATCCGCGATAGTCGGCGTCATGCCTGCGCCTGCCGCAGGAGGAGCACAAAGCGGCTACTTCACCGCCGCGACGCGTTTCCGCTTCGGTTTCGGCTGATCGAGATGCGAGGGCCATTCACGATACACCACAGCACGCCGGCGTCGATCGTTGAACGTGGGCGCGACACCTTTCGCGCGATTCTCATGCAGCTTGTCGAGATCAACCGTGCCGTGCAGCACCATCTGCACGTTGGTTTTCGCTTGCGCAATCACGCCGTTCTTGGCCGACCACGGGGTATCGCAGGGGCTTAGGATCGAACTGCGAGTCCAGCCATTGGGTAACGGCCCGGGCGGCAGATCGCCGCCGGTCGCGCAGTGCACGTAGTAGACCTGGTTCTCAATACAGCGCGCTTGCGCGCAATGTCGCACGCGCCAGAAGCCGTATTCGGAGAACGTGAATGAGGGGCACAGAATGATTTCCGCGCCTTGCTCGGCGAGGGTAGAGGCGCATTCTGGGATCTCGGCTTCGTAGCACACGTTCAACCCGACTCTCGCGAACGGCAGATCGAAAGCTTCCACGCGATCACCCTCGCCGGTGAACCAGGCGGATTCAGACGGAAAAATATGCGTCTTGGTGTGTTTGTGAACCAGCCCCTTGGGGCCGAAGGTATAGGACACATTCAGAAACTGGCTGCCGGATTTCTCTAGATGAGAACCCGCCACGATGTGTTGGCGGCGCCGCTTGGCTTCGGCGGCAAAAAACTCGCGATAGTCGTTGGTGTAACGATCGACCCAACCCAGCTCACGCGCCGGGCGGTTCTGCCAATTGGGTTGGGTCGTGAACAAGGCCAGCGTGAAGAGCTCCGGGAACACCACCAGGTCTGCGCCCTTCGCCTTGTCCATGAGCTTCGCTGCCTGGCTCGCGAAGGCGTTGAAATCGGCCACCGGCCTGATCACAAACTGGCATGCCGCAATCGAGACTTTTCTTGTCATGAGATCCTCCGAAAATTTAAACGCTGTTTCCTACCAACGAGTCCAGTGTTACCGAGCCTAGCGCTTGTGCATTGCGAGATCAATTTCGCATCACGTAGTATCAGCCACAGCAGTCACATAACCCTCGAAATCCACGGGAGCTTGGTCCATGGCGCAGAAAGATATTCAGGTTTGCTTCAACGTCCACTTTGATGCTGTCTCGTTGTGGCTCGGTTCGTTTGGCGGCGAAGATTCCCCCTGCGATATTTCGCGTGGGGTGCACGCCGGGAAAGTCGGCACGCCGCGCCTGCTCGATCTGCTCGATAAATACCAGATCAAAACGACCTGGAATATCACCGGTCATTCGATTGAAAGCTTTCCCAAGGAATCGGAAATGGTGGTCCATGCCGGGCATGAGCTGGGGCTGCACGGCTATGCGCACGAGAACCCGCTGACCATGACCAAGGAGCAGGAAACCGCGGTGCTTAACAAAACTTACGATCTTGTCGTTCAGCTCTGCGGCAAGGCGCCTAAGGGCTACTCCGCACCCTGGTGGGAATTGAGCAAGAACACCATTGATCTGCTGCTCGCCAAAGGCATCGAGTACGACCACAGCCTGATGGAGCACGATCATTCGCCCTACTACCTGCGCCGTAACGACCAATGGACCAAAATTAATTACGCGCAGCCGGCCGAGTCCTGGATGAAACCCTGGCAAGCGGGCCCGCTGACGCCCCTACTTGAAATTCCTTGCAGCTGGTATCTGGACGACGCGCCACCGGTGATGTTCGTGAAGAAGTTTCCGAACAGTCACGGCTGGGTAAATCCGCGCGATCTCGGGCAGATGTGGCAGGACCAGTTCGATTGGGTTTACCGCAACCTGGACTACGGCATCTACAACGCCTGTCTGCATCCAGATGCCTCAGGTCATCCGCAGATGCTCATGATGCTGGAGCGCCTGATCGATCACATGCGTCGCCACGAAGGGGTGCGCTTCATGACCTTGAACGCGGTCTGCAGCGAGTTCAAAGCGAAGAACCCACCGCCAGTGGGTTGATCAGCAGATCTCTAAAGCACGCGAACGACTGTTCAATGCGCTCGCGCGCGAGTCCGCGCACGATAAAGACGATCCGCGAGCGGTGGTCATCATCAGGCCACGCGGCGAGATGAAACGGCGGATGCACCACGTGCTGCACGCCGTTGATGGCGACCGGCGTATCCGCGCCCGCCACATTCAACAACCCTTTCACGCGGAGGATTGATTCACCGTGCGCATGCAGCAGCATGGTCAGCCACACGCCGAAGGCGGACCAATCAAACGGCGTCGGATCGATCACACAGAAGGAATACAGATTTTCCGCGTGATGCGTAGAGTGGTTCGCGGGCTGGGCTGCCGAAGCTAGTGCGGTGAGCTGCGCCGTAGCGTGCTCACCGTAGGCATCCGTTGCCAGGAGATCCTGCACGCTAAAGTCTAGCGCGCGCGCATCGAATACCGTCGCGGTCGGGTTCATCGTCGCGAGCCGTTCGCGCAGATCCTTAAACGACCCCGCGCTCGCGAGATCCCTTTTCGTAACCACTAACGCATCCGCGACCAGGACCTGCTTGACGGCCTCGTCGAACTCTATGAACTGCGTGCGTGCGTTGACTGCATCGACCGCGGTCACGACACTCGCGACACGATAGTGGTATTGCAACTGCGGATCGCTGGCGAGCGTATGCAGCACCGGCACAGGATCGGCGAGTCCTGTCGTTTCCAGTACGATACGACGGAAGGCGGGTAACTCGCCGCGTGCGCGGCGGTCGTGCAGATCCAGGATCGCTGTTTTGAGATCGTCCCGAATCGTGCAGCAAATGCAGCCGCTCTCCAGCACCACGGTGGTCTCGTTCACGGCTCCCACCAGTTGATGGTCGATACCGATGTCGCCAAATTCGTTGATCAGCACCGCACTGTGCGCGAGGTGTGGCGATTTCAACAGCCGATTCAGCAAGGTTGTCTTGCCACTGCCAAGAAAGCCGGTGAGTACGATCACGGGCGTTCGGTCGCGATAGGCGGTCATGCGGCACATACGCTGGTCAAGGCGGCGAGCAGCGCAGGATCGAGCGGATCGATCCGGGCGCCGGCGATGTCTTCAATGACTGACCATACCAGCGGCAGCGCGTGCACGATCTCAGTCCGTCCACGCAGACTGCGCACGACATACTGCTCACCTACCCAATCCTCGACTCCGCAACCATAGAAGCGCGCGATCCGGTCAATCAGCTGAATCCGCGCGCGACGCGCTTGCCGGGTTTCGGAGCCGGTGTGTTCAGGTTCGAAGGCTGCGGCATCAGTGCCGGCCTCCGTCCAGTGAGGAATGCCAGCGAACACCGCGCAGAAGCCGCACATTACAACCGCTAGCCGCCGGTCGCCAACGGCGCGGCCGCCCAAAACTGGTATCGCGAGAACCTAGTGAGTTGCATGAGAATCGCACAGTACTGATTGCTGTAGCGATGTTCAATAGCGAGTTAGTCAGATTTCAAAGGTAGACTCAGCCACTTACTGTGTCTGGCTACTCCTATGAATTTGTATGAATCTCCGGCCAGCGCCATTGGCGGTGCCAGGCCATCCGGCGCTATGCTCGGCTTCGTGGTGCGCATGCTCGTGTACTACGCTGTTCTGCACGCGCTGTATTTTCTGATCCCGATCTCTATCTTGCACGATGGGATCTATCTGCAGGTGTTCGGCCGTCCGAGCGCGTGGCTCATTCACTTGATGGTGCCCGCAGAAGGGGTCACGGCGCTTACCAATCGCATCGCTTCGCCGCACGCCATTCTCGAAATCGTGCGTGGTTGTGATGGCTCAGGCGTCCTGTTCCTGATCTCGGCCGCAGTGGTCGCCTTCCCTGCGTCCTGGCGCATGCGGGCGATTGGCGTGCTCCTCGGAGTCGTGTTGGTTTATGCGCTCAATCTTACGCGCTTGACCGGGCTTTATTTCGTCGCTGCCTACCATGTGCCGTGGTTTCTGCCCCTGCACACCTATTTTATTCCGTCACTGTTGGTCGTGATCGTCGCACTGTTCTTTATGGGGTGGGTGGCACGCGCGAGCGTCGTACGCCATGGCTGACACTTTTAAAGGCTGCGCGCTCCGGTTGTGTATCGCCTGGCTTGTGGTATCGGCGCTGGGCTACTGGCAAGGGACGGCCTTCCTGCGGCTGTGCGCACCCGTGATTTCCGCGACGGTGCGGTTGATTGCGCCGGAACTCACCTCACATATCGAGATTGTGACTGAAAACGCGCAGGCGCAAGTGCTGCTCGATGCGCGAGTGGCGCGACCGCTCAGACTTGACGCACAACACACCATTCCGACCGGTCAGCCTTTGCCATCACGCGCCAATGTGATCCACGGGCTGGTGCCCTTGGTGATTTTTTTCTGTGTCGTGCTGGCGGCACCTGCCCGGGACCTGTGCGGGCGGGGGCTGTCGCTGGCCCTTGCGTTCCCGATTGCGCTCGTCATTGTCCTGTTGACCACACCGTTCCAGCTGGTTGGATTGATCGAGATGGCAATTCAGCAACATGCCAGTGGGTTGGGGCTGGAGCGCGCGGAGCCTTTCACGTTGCGTTGGATGATCCTGCTCGAAGGCGGCGGTCGCTGGATACTGCCGATCGCGGCGGCGTTGCTCAATGTGACGCTGGCGGCGTGGCTGCGTGACGGACGAAAGACCGAAACAAGAGAGCCCCGCGCGTGCGGCTTCTTGACGTTCTGAGCGCAGAACCAATGGACGCTCAGGGACCGCGTTTGCGCCGCGCGAGCAGGCCAACGATGGCCGGTGCGAATATCCACAGCGCGGCAGGTACGGGCTCGGGCTACAGGATGCCGCGTGGTTCACCATCTCCGAACGAGGTCGTGTGGATGTTGAAGTACGCTTTCACGTTGCCTGTATCGCGCTCAACGCCTCATAGCCGTCATTATTCTTAACAATCGCCGCGCAAACCAGCAGTCGCCCTGACCGGTATGACGCTCACCGTACGGCTGTGAGAGGATTTGGTTAAGAGCTTGGGGTTGTGCTGCGGTTCAGCGTTGTACTGTCAGCCTACCTTGCGAAACGGTAATGCGAACCCACTGGGATCCGAGCGGTATCATGCTGCCATGCGTATTCTGTTGATCGAAGACGATGTGCCCGCCGCGACCTTTCTGGTCAAAGGCTTAAATGAATGCGGGCATGTGGTCGACCATGCGCCAGATGGCGCGAGCGGCCATCTGGCGCTGACCGGCCGCTACGACGCAATCATCGCGGACCGCATGTTGCCCAAGCGGGATGGTCTGTCGATCGTGCGGATGCGGCGGGCGGATCGTAACGAGACCCCCGTGCTGATCCTCTCTGCGCTCGGCGAAGTCGACGATCGAGTGGAGGGTCTGCGTGCCGGCGGGGATGATTACCTGGTCAAACCCTATGCTTTTGTGGAGCTGCAGGCGCGACTGGAGGTGTTGTCGCGGCGCCGCCGGTCAGATGCTGCCACCGAGGTCCTTATGGTCGCTGATCTGAGCATAGACTTGCGCAAACAGACGGTGACCCGCGCCGGGCGCATTATTCGTTTACAGCCACGGGAATTCCGTCTGCTGGAGTACCTGATGCGGCATGCTGAACAAGTCGTTACTCGCACCATGCTGCTCGAGCAGGTGTGGGATTTCCATTTCGATCCCAAGACGAATGTGATCGATGTACAGATTTCCCGCTTACGCACCAAGGTAGATAAGGATTTACAAACGGCCCTGGTACACACCGTGCGCGGTGCGGGCTACAAGATCGGCACTTCGCCCTAATTCGTGTGCAAGACTTGCATAGCCCTAAGCTGCTGCGCGCCACGGCGATTCGGCTGGCGCTGCGCTATGCATTAATCTACGCCCTGGTCATGGGCTCGGCGCTCGCCGCGTTGCGCTTCACGACCAATCGGTATGTCGGCACCCTGCATCGCGGACTCGTAGCGGACATGACCGCGCTCACTGCGGCGCACGAAACCGGCCACCTGAGCGCAGTCCAGCAAGCGTTGGTGCAACCTACCAATCACGGGAATGACGAGGCCAAGTTTTCCCTGTTGTTAGCGGCCGAAGGGTACAAGCTCGCTGGCAATTTGCTGCGCTGGCCGCAGGAATC
>JAYTEX010000211.1:0-4339 GCA_043734785.1 Pseudomonadota bacterium
CCTTTGTCAGGTCGGTGGATGCGCGCCCTCAGCTGGTACGTCGCCGCCAGCGCGCCAGCCCTAAGGCCGCGCCACCAAACATCCAGCCGAGCGCAGGGAGCGGCACTGCGCTCACCGAGGGTTGCAAGGTCCCGTGCAACTCGAAGTTATCCAGGCGCAGCGTGCCCGCCGCAGAACTTGCCCCGCTCGCGCTGAGCGCGAGTTCGAGCGGTCCATTGAAGAATGCTGAATCCAGCGCGATGTGCTCCGCCTTGAAGGTGTTCGCGGTAATGCCGCTCGCGACCTGACTATCGGCCAGGCTCACTTGCCAGGCAGTGGGGCCGGTCAGCGATGCGCGCAGTTCGAAGTCGATATTGCTTAGCCGCAAATCGAAACCCGGGGCTGGTGTCAGTGCAAGCAGCAGCCGATTGCCGTCCAGAAACGAACGCGCGCTGAGCGCCAAGCCGGGATTGCCGGTACCGCTTAGCGACGTGCCGTCAACATCGTGCCACAGGCCCGTGCTGAAATTCGGCGCGAGATCCTCGCCCGCCAAGGTGAAACCGCCATTGGCATCTTCGAAATCGAAGCGCGCGAGCAGTGCGGCATCGGCAGTGACAAGATTGGTCGAGAGTACGAGGGCGGCGGCCAGGGTGGGCGTGCGCCGCGAGACGGGTAAACGTTCCATGTTGTTTCCTCATTCCATTGAGTCATTGGTAGGTCCTTGCGGCAAGGCTCGCGCGTCCTGCGCAGAAGCTGTCACCGCGTGGATAGACTAATCCCAGAGACGCCTCGCTGACAAGCGGGCGTTTATTCGAGGTGGTGCTGGAGATACGCGCCGGGTGGCGCCGGTCAACGGCGTGCGGCGGGCACTGCCAGATGGCTCCCTTCGAAACTGACCAGCAAAGAGGCCGGGCCGCTTTCGATTCGGTGGATCAGCTCTGTCTGCCGATTGATACCCGTCTTATGGAAGATGTGCTTGAGGTGGGTACGCGCCGTATTAACCGAGATCTGGAGTTCCTCGGCGGCTTCGTCCAAGGTCATGCCGTTGGTCATGAACTGGACCAGCTTTGCTTCCGTGTGCGTCAAGCCATAGAGACCGGTCAGGACATCGAACGAGACCTGTCGCGGACTACTCGCATCGAACAGATACACCAAAATCTGGGCATCGGCTTCGGTGCCGCCGTTGGCGGGCACCGGTGCCACGATGAGTTCCACATATTCGCGCGACATCGGTGAGCGCACGAACATCGCGCCGCTCGCCTGATGTTGACCGTGCCGGGCCTTATCGGTCGCGATCTGCACCAGTTCCTTAAAGCGCTGATCGAGTTGTTTGTCGGTGACCGTCAACAGGTCGTTGCGGAATTCGATGCCGCGATTACGACTCAGAGTGTCGCGAGCACTGCGGTTCGAATAACGCACCCGAAGATCAGCACCCACCACCAGCACACCGTGAGAAATCGCGTCGAGGGCCTGGGTCAGCGCGCGATGAGTCGGCTTAGGGTCGAAAATTCCGGTGAGCTTGGCGCTGGCCAGCAGCTTCAAGGCAACTCCGTAAACCTGCCCACGCGAATCGTAGAGCGGAGTCAGCAGGTCGGTACTTTGCGCGCTGCCCCCAAAGCGGCCACCTTGCGGGCGTAGCAGGTTCTCTTCACTGGCCGCGTGCATGACCCGCGTGACTATTTCCGTCGCCTCGGTGAGCGGCACGTCGTACAAGACCGCGATCAGATCCGCCAACGGGCGCCCGACAACCTGTCGACGCTGCCAACCGATGATGTATTCGGCCGCATTGTTCACGAAGCCAACTCTTCCTTCGCTGTCGGCGGTGATGACGCCGTCGGTCGCGCCGACAGCGGGGCGCTGATCGGCCGCGTCACTCCCAGATTCCTGGCTTTCGCTGATGAGCGGGGGTTGGTCGCGATGCAAGGCGAGATCGATCGCGGTCAATAAATCCTTAGTCATGAACGGTTTGTTGATGAAACCGGCGGGGCGGGTCGAGCGCGCGCGTTCGAGCAGCTTCAGATCGACATGTGCGGAGAGGTAGATGACCGGAATGTCGTGGCGGGCCCGAATTCGTTGGGCGGTTTCGATGCCATCCATTCCCTCTCCCAACCGCACGTCCATCAAGATCAAATCCGGCTTGAGTTGGGCCGCCTTTTCGATCGCCTCGAAGCCATCCCTTGCGATTGCCGCAACGTCGTAGCCGAGGCCTAGCAGACGCATTTTCAGCGCGCCGGCAACGGCTCGCTGGTCTTCGACGATCAGGATTTTCTCATGCGCCATCAGCGCAGCAATCCGAAGAAGTGAATGGGGATAGTGACTTTCCCCATTCGTTCACTAATGGTCGTCCCGGAACTGTCTTTGGAATAATTCGCGACGTTCCTGTGCATCTACCGTCAAGGTCGCAATCGGGCGCGCCTCAAGCCGGCCGAGGCCGATATCTTCTCCTGTTTCGTCGCAAAAGCCGTAAGAGCCGTCTTCAATGCGCTTCAAGGCCTGCACAATCTTGTTCAACAGTTTGCGATAGCGGTCGCGGGTGCGGAGTTCCAGGATGTTATCGCTTTCGCGACTGGCGCGTTCCGCTTCGTCACCGACATCGCGCGTTTCGGTCCGCAGATGTTCGAGTGTTTCCTGCGATTCCAAGATAAGTTCTTGGCGCCAGTTTTCGAGTTTCTGTTTAAAATAGGCGAGGTGTTGAGGGCCCATATACTCTTCGTCGGGCGACGGTTTGTATCCGCCGGGAAGTTTTATTTCGTCCAGATTAATTACCTTACGTACAGGATTTGCGGTTTTTCCCACGGGTTTAGCTGCCACCTTTGTGATCGGTTCTGACTTTGGCGTCGCTTCCGCAACAGGCGTATTGACCGCGCTAGTGGCGGCTTCAGCGACTGCGGGCGCGGCCTTGGTCGGCGCCGGCTTCGCCGCTGATTTCTGCCCGACCTCAGGCGCGGATGCAACGATTTTTGTGGCCAGTTTCTTAGTCAGGGGTTTACTCACGGTTTTTGCCAGTACAGGTGACGTTTTCTTCACGGTCGCCTTGCCGTGCGCCGCTTTGGCGGGCAAGGCTTGAGATTTGAGGACGGGTTTGACTACCGCTTTCTTCCCCGGTTTGGCAGTATCCATGGGCGGCATCTTTGCGTTGGCCGCTCTTACCCCGGGCTTTTGGGCACTTGGTTTGGCAGTGATTTTCTGCGCCTGGACCGCCGGCAGTTTACCTGCGACTTTTTTCTTAACGGGCGCTGGTGGTCGTGCCGCCTTTTTTGCGGGAGCCTTGGCTTTTGATTTCGCCACGCGCGGTTCCTCCAATCGATTTCGCTAATCGTTGCGAGCAATTATCTACTAAACCTTGAACGTTTCTAACGTTTAGCGGCCCGCACCTTAATCATTTTCACCTGCCAACGCAACGAGGCGGCTGTCTGTCTTTCCCATCTCAGTGTGCTTTTAGTAGTATGCGCGCTGCTTCGGTGACTCGAACTGGGGAAGTCACCACCTGCCCATCTCTCTGGACTTAACGACTCAGCGGAGCCATCGTCACAACGACTGGCACCGCAGTTGAGGAGCTACTGAATGACAAAGCGGTTTATCAAGGGGCTGCTCTCCAGCCTGCTCGTGGTGAACGCATCCACGGCTTTGGCGGAAGCGGATGCGGCGGCGGGAAGACTGGCGACGGAAACCTGCCTCGGGTGTCATGGCGTTGAAGGTTACTTCAACGTATACCCGTCCTATCAGGTGCCAAAAATTGGCGGACAACAGGCGGGTTACATCGCCGCCGCGCTCACGGCGTATCGTGATGGCACACGTAAGCACCGCACGATGCACGCCAACGCGGCCAATCTGACCGACGACATGATCGCCGACATCGCGGCTTTTTTTGCCAGTCAAGGTCAATAATCGGCCTGCACGGCCTGCGTACACGATTCTGGAGACACCCAGCATGATCTCATTGCGCACGATATTTTTCGCCTGCGGCCTCGTTCTCGCGACCGACGCCGTCTCGGCTAACGAAGAAGCGGCGGCTGAAAACGCGCTCCCCTTCGAAGCCAAACTGGCCGCCTGTACTGCTTGCCATGGCGAGAATGGCGCCAAACCGATATTGCCTGAATACCCGATCCTGGCCGGGCAGCACGCAGACTTTCTGGCGCGTGCGTTGCGCGATTACCGCGATGGACATCGAAACAACGTGATTATGGCCGCACAGCTTCAGGCGCTGCGACTCACGGATGCCGATATCGATCGTTTAGCGGCCCATTTCTCGGTTCAGGCGAGCCCCCTTTCCTCGCTAAAACGTTAGACCCCTGCTGGTCACGCGCTGTTTGCGCCTACGTGCGCACTCCCAGTAGTGCACTGAGGCGCCACCGTGAGC
>JAYTEX010000212.1:0-3561 GCA_043734785.1 Pseudomonadota bacterium
TGCGCGTGGGTCGTGAGGGGATCGTTACTTTCCCGAACTTCGGTCACTGGAAATGTCGCTTGCAGATCGCGCTGGGCCGCATGCCGGTCACCGAGCATCTACCGCACACCTGGTATAACACGCCGAACATCCACATGTGCACGATTCAGGACTTTGAGGCCTTGTGTCACAGCGAAGGTATCCAAATTCTTGAACGACGCGCGGTGGATACGCTCCACCACGCTGCCTTCGGCATGCGCTGGCTGCCCAACCTGCTCGCGGAAGTCGCACTGTATCGATGTAGACGCCGCTAGGTAGTCGGCCCTGGAAAAAGCATTCTGCGCGGTGGAGATAGGGAACTGCTCGCATTGTGGCGAGATGATTTTGCAAGATTGGTGGGTTGAGAAGAGCGAACGCTTGCAAAATCGCGCGCAGACACGAAATCCGGTCGGGTTGTTGGGGTGAGCTTGCGAAGCCCAACAGTGCGTAGACCAGCTTGCGCGGATACTCGGATTCGCGATGACTAGCCTGACACAGCGGGAGTCACTCGGCGGATCATGGATGTTGGGGTTCGCGGCGCTCACCCCAACCTACCTTGAACACGCTGCCCGCATGCGCTTTGGCTGCGATAGAAGCGACTTTTTAAGGGACGACTAGCTAGCGAGCGCGTCCACAGGGCGCCGAATTCACGACGCTTAGCGCAATTCCACGCGCGCAATACTGGAGCAGATCATGCAGGCGTACCAACAGGCTTTTATCGAATTCGCGCTGGCGCGGGAAGCACTGAAATTCGGCAGCTTTACGCTTAAATCGAGACGCCAAAGTCCCTATTTCTTCAATACAGGGGTGTTCGACAGCGGCCGTGCTCTGGCGCGACTGGGCGAATATTACGCAGCCGCGCTTCTCGCCAAAGCACCCGCTTTCGATATGGTGTTTGGCCCCGCTTATAAAGGCATCGCACTGGGGGCGGCGGTAGCCATCGCGCTCGCCGAGCACCATGGTCGGGATGTCCCATTTTGTTTCAATCGTAAGGAAACCAAGGACCATGGCGAGGGAGGCAACACGATGGGCGCGGCGCTCCAGGGTCGCGTGGTGATCGTGGATGACGTGATCTCGGCTGGCACCTCGGTCAATGAAGCCGTGGCGATCATCTCAGACGCCGGCGCAACACCCTGCGGGGTGATGATTGCGCTCGACCGGCAGGAGCGCGGACAAGGCGCGTTATCGGCCACCCAAGAGGTCCAGGCGCGGCACGGAATGCCGGTTAGCAGCATTGTGACCCTGGACGATATCGTTGAATTTTTAACCGCAGAGGGCGGTTGCGCTAAAGAAATTGCGGAAATTAACGCTTACCGTGCACAGTATGGCGCAAATCGCGAGGAGTGACCGCAGTCCAGCCTGGGTTGAACTGCGATTGCTATACTTTTTCCAAGGTTCAAATTGGCGCCTAGCACGGGTTTAAAGACATGCGTGAGATCGGTTTTTTCAGCGAGACAGCTACTTTTGCAGTCGCGGCGCGGTGGGTATTGATCCTCGCACTGGGCCTGCCTGCGAGCACTGTCAGCGCAGACATCAAATGTTGGACCAATAGGGATGGCGTGCGTGAATGTGGCGATGCGGTGCCCGCGGAATACGCGCAGCAAAGCCACGAGGTCAAAAGCAACACTGGCATGACCCTCAAAAAGCAACCCCGTGCCAAGACGCGCGAGGAGGTCGCGCGCGAACGCGCGGAAAAGGTCATTGCCGCACGCAGACGAGCAGAAACAGCGGCTATCGCGCGCAAGCAGGCGACCGCTGACAAAGTGCTGCTTGATACCTTCGGTTCCGAGGATGATCTGTTACTCGCACGCGACGGCCAACTCACGAACATCAATTCTCAGATCAAATTGACCGAAAGCCAGATCGCAAAAGTACAGAAGTCACTTGATCAGCTGATCTCCAAGGCGGCCGACTTTGAGCGACGAAACCAGAAACTCCCGACAGAATTGTCCTTGGATATGGACAAATTGCGGGCGCAGATTGCCGAACAGCGCGCGTTCGTCGAAGCCAAACTGGACGAACAGGCGGTGCTCCGCAAGAAGTTCGATCTCGATCTCGCGCGCTTTCGCGAATTAAACAGCGCGCGTTAAGCCACGAACACCGCGCGTGCCAACATCCCCCATTGGTCAGGCCAGTACTGAGTCGGCAGCTGACGGAAACCGCTGCGCACGTACTGGCCGATACGCCCGATCAGCACTGCGCAGAGCAGATTGGCCGCGCCGAGGATAACGCTACGGTCGGGCTGCGGCCCCGTGGTCAAAGTGGCTTCACGCAATACCTGGCGGACCTGGGTTTCGAGCCGCTCAAAGAACTGCAGCACACGCGCACGCAGGCGTTCATTTTCACCGAGCAGGATGTCGCCTATCAGAATACGCGCGATACCGGGATTTTTCTCGGCAAACTGCAGCACCACTGAACCAATCTGTGCACAACGCTGCACGGGATCGATCTGTTCCTGCAGGATGCGAGTGATGAGGCCAAACACCGCGTCTTCCGCAAACTCAATCAAGGCGTCAAACATTTTCGCCTTGCTAGGGAAGTGGCGATACAGCGCCGATTCAGACACCCCAACGGCGGCCGCAAGCCCGGCCGTGGTCAGTCGCGCGCCAGGTTTTGTCTCGAGTTCGCGGGCGAGCACCTCGAGTATCTGTTGCCGTCGACCGCTCCTCACCGGCGTTCGATCAAAGTGCCGATACCGGAATCCGTGAACAGTTCCAACAGTACGGCATGTTCAATACGGCCATCGATGATATGCGCGCGGCGCACGCCTGCGTTGACGGCATCGATAATCGCATCCATCTTGGGCAGCATACCGCCGCTAATCGTGCCATCCGCGATTAAACTGTCGACCTCGGTCGTGCTCAAGCCGGTCAGCAGTTGGCCTTGCTTGTCCAGCAGACCGACGATGTTAGTGAGCATCATGAGCTTTTCCGCCTGCATGACTTCTGCTATTTTGCCCGCGACGAGATCCGCATTGATATTGTAGGACTCGCCATTCGCACCCACTCCAATCGGCGCGATGACCGGGATGAACTCGCCCGTGGTGAGATAATCCAGCACTGATTTGTTGATCGAGGTGACTTCACCGACATAGCCGAGGTCGATGATTTCCGGCGCCTCGAGTGCTTCACGGCGACGACTGAGCGTGAGTTTACGGGCATGGATCAAGGGGCCATCCTTGCCGGTCAGCCCGATTGCGCGCCCGCCATGGGAATTGATCAGGCTCACGATCTCTTTATTGACGAGACCGCCGAGCACCATTTCCACCACCTCCATGGTCTGTGCGTCAGTGATCCGCATGCCATCGACGAAACGGCTCTCTTTACCGAGCCGACTCAGCAGCGAGCCGATCTGCGGACCACCGCCATGCACGATGATCGGGTGAATGCCCACCAGCTTCATCAACACCATATCGCGCGCAAAACCGCGCTTGAGGGCATCATCGACCATGGCGTTGCCGCCGTACTTGATCACGATGCACTTGCCCTGATAGCGCTGGATGTAGGGCAGTGCCTCGGTCAGCACATGCGCAATGTTCAGCAC
>JAYTEX010000213.1:0-6083 GCA_043734785.1 Pseudomonadota bacterium
GGGATGAACGCTTGATCGATCCCTATCTCAAATCCTTCGCGACGTTCCTGCGCCGGGCCGACGGTGTGCGCCGCGCCGGTGCCGCGAGCCTGGATCTCGCCTATATCGCGGCGGGCCGCCTGGATGGTTACTGGGAATATGGTCTGCACCCCTGGGACATCGCGGCCGGTGCCCTGATCGTGCAGGAAGCCGGCGGCATGGTCGGCCCTATCAATCTCCGCGATGAATTGATGGCGAGCGGGCATATATTGGCGGCAACCCCAAAGATCTATGACGAAATGCGCACGATTCTGACGGCCGAGCCGCTAGCGTAGCGAATACAACGCATGCCGGTGTCACGCAGGAGCATTGGTCGATGACGGAACAACGCCGCCCCCCACGCGAGAACTTCCTGGTTTTCGGCGCACCCCTTATCGGCGAAGAAGAAATCGATGAAGTGGTTGCCACCCTGCGTTCGGGATGGCTGGGCACAGGCCCCAAAGTGCGACGATTCGAAGAAGACTTCGCGCGCTATAAAGGCGTCGACCCCAGCTGCGTCGCAGCGGTTAATTCCTGCACGGCAGCCCTGCATGTGAGTCTCATCGCCTCTGGCGTTGGCCCCGGTGACGAAGTGATCACCACGCCACTGACGTTTTGCGCAACCGTCAATGCGATCATCCACGCAGGGGCCACCCCCGTGCTGGCCGATATCGATCCTGACACCTTGAATCTCGACCTTGAGGCCGTGCGCGCCCGTATAACCGCGCGTACGCGCGCGATCGTTGCGGTGCACTTTGCAGGGCGCCCCTGTGAGATGAACCCATTAATGGACCTCGCGCGCGAGCATAACCTTGTCGTGATTGAAGATTGCGCACACGCCATCGAAACGGAGTATCACGGCGCGAAGGCCGGCACGATCGGCGATTTCGGCTGTTTCAGCTTCTATGTGACCAAGAATGTGGTGACTGGTGAGGGCGGCATGGTTATCGCACGCGACCCCGTTGCCGCCGGGCGGGTTCGCACGCTCGCACTGCACGGCATGGATCGCGATGCATGGAAGCGCTTCAGCGATAGCGGATACAAGCACTACTACGTGGTCGAGTGCGGTTTCAAATACAACATGATGGATATCCAGGCCGCGATCGGCCTGCATCAATTGGAGAAAGTGGAGCGCAACTGGATGCGTCGCGCCGAAATCTGGCAGCGCTACCAGGAAGCGTTTGCGGGATTACCCGCGCAGCGACCAAGTCCGCCAGCGGCGGCGACTCGACACGGCTTGCATCTCTACACCTTATTGATTGATCCCGCAGCACCGCTGTCGCGCGATGGATTTTTGGACGCGATGACGAAGGAGAAGATCGGAGTGGGCGTGCACTATCTGTGCCTCGCGGAGCACCCGTTCTATCAGCAACGATTCGGCTGGCGCCCGGAAGACTATCCATTCGCCACGCAAGCAGGGCGGAGAACGGTGAGCTTGCCGCTCGGCCCGAATCTCGCCGATGAAGATGTCGAAGACGTGGTTGCGATCGTACGGCAGCTTCTTCGCGCTTGAGCGTCCTAAACGACTTATTATTTTAGCGACGGTCGAGGTTCGAACGAGCTCTCTTGTCGCCAGAGGCGCTTTGCGCCAGCATGGTCATTGTGACAAGCGTTCAAATATCCCTGATGCGCACCAAGGGTGAGACTCTGACATTCGACCCCTTATATACCGCGACCAACGACAAAACATCCATCACGGAAGCTGTCTACTTCAATTTAGGCTCCGCGTGAGCTTGCCGGTCCTCAAGCACAAGCGCGAAGCCTGGGAGACGCGCGCCAGGGATCTAGGGGTTCAGCTATCCTCCGTGCTGTGTCGCGGACTCCCACCACATTTGAATGCTGCGATGGATGATTGGCATCGACAGCTATTGCAGCAGCATTTTCTAGGCGAAATGTCGCCGCGTGCGCGCGTCCTTGATAGCGGTTGTGGATATGGCCGTTTGAGCTGGTTCATGCACGTAAGTAGACCTGATCTTGAGATTGTCGGCTGCGACTTCGCACATGCTTATTGCGTCGCCTTCACGAAATATGTGGATGCGCTAGCGGTTTGCATGGCACTCGAAAAATCGACATTCGCGCCGAATACTTTTGACGGCATCGTCGCTATGAACGCGCTTATGTACTTGGACACTGCCGCGCAGACGATCGCCCTTCAGCAGTTACGAGAGTCTCTCGTACCTGGCGGCAAACTGTTTCTGCTTGAACCAGGCCTGGAATATTTCAGCTTGCTATCACGGATTGGGTTCGGTAGCCCTACCGGCGGACAGGGATTCTCTCTCCGTTCCTTTCGAGATCTGGCTATCTCCGAAGAATGGCGGATTCTGAAATCTGGAAGCGCGCTGGCATTTTCTGCCTGTCTCCCGCTAATGGGTTTAGTTGCCAGGTTAGGTCTGAACTTGAGTTGGCCCGCCAAATTAGCGCTTCGTTGGGATGGCCATTCGGCACAGCTGTCAAAATGGTCGGCCTATCGCTGGCAGCTATTGCAACGAATATGAACTCCGTACTGTTCCTGGCTCTGTATGGGGCATTGATGGTGGGCCATTTTGCAGCGGAGCCGGCGCGCTGGCGGTTATTGTTCTGGGATAGCTGTACCTGGGTTTTCCCAAAATGGTTTCATCTGCACAACGTGACCGCCTTACTGAGCTACCTGTTGCCCGCCAAGCTGGGCATTCCTTTACGCCTCGGTTTGATTAAACAGCAAACTCAACTTGCGATGAGTACGGTGTTGGCGGGATTGGGCATGGACGCTGCGATTTATTATGTTACGTGGGCGTTCGTTGCGGCGATGCTGGTAGTCGGTTCACCGGCTTTGCGCACCCGGTTCCCGTCGGAAAATTTGTTCTGGTTGTTGGCTGGCATCTTTCTCATAGCCGTGGTGGGATTGATAATCCGCCGCATTGGAAGCAGCCGAATGAGAACTGACCTGAATCGATCCAAAGCGAGGTTCACTGGCCTGCGAAGTGCGTTCAGATCGGTTGGCCAAATGCCACGTCGCAAATTAGCGCTGATACTAGGAGTGGTGCTGATTGATCTACTAGCAGAAGGTGTACGGCAAGCATGTCTTGCGGCAGCGCTGGGAATTCCCGTTCCCATGTCTACCATGATACTGGTAGGGATAGTCGGTTTCGCCGCAGGCCTGTTCTCCTTCATGCCGATGGGGCTGGGGGCTTACGACGCTACGGTGATCCTGCTGCTATCCGGTTCAGGTGTGCAGCCTGCACAATTGGTTGGGCTGCTCGCGGGCAATCGTCTGGCCCTGATCGCTTTTAGCGCTGCATTGGGAAGCGTCGGCGCTCACCAGCTTGGGTTAGGCCCCGCACAGTTGAAAGCGCTTCGCGACCTGGTTCTGCGGCGTAAACAAGCACCTCAACCTGATTTGACGGACCATTAAGCATGCGCGGCTATCAGCCCGGGTACAGCGAAATTGATCCGACGCTCTACGATCTGGAAGGCCGGCGTCGTAAAGCGCGGACCGTTGTTGCCGTGCTGCGCGAGGCGCTGGCGGCGCAACTCGCGCGGGCCCGCGTGCTGGACGTTGGCGCTTCGACCGGACATATCGATGCCCTGATCGCCGAACATGTCGATAGCCTAGTGGGCATCGATATTGACCAGACTGCGCTTGGGAACGCGCGCCGACTCTACACGACATCGCGAGCCGAATTTCTGGTCGCCGATGCCATGAACTTGCCATTTCAGCCCGGTTCCTTCGACGTCGTGTTATGCATGCATGTCTATGAGCACGTGCCGGATAGCCAGCGTCTCTTCGACGAAATATTCAGACTACTGCGTCCCGGCGGTGTCTGTTATTTTTCGGCGGCGAATCGTCTGATCCCAATCGAACCCCACTACGGTCTGCCCTTCTTGTCATGGCTTACGCCAAAGCTGGCAAACACTTATCTACGCATGCTTGGCCGTGGTGAGCAGTATTACGAACGGCTGCTGACTTACCCTGGCCTCAAATTCCTGACCCGCCGCTTCATTCGCCACGACTTCACACGACGAGTGATTGCTGAACCTGAGCGTTTCGGAACCGAATACATGTTCGCGCAACGTTCTCTGAAACAATCGCTGGCGTTGAGCGTCGTGGATTGGGCTTATCCGCTAAGCCCAGGATTCATTTGGGTCTTGGAGAAGCCAAAGCACTGATGGTTTCAGTGAACAAGCCATGCACAACGACTGTGCGTAGGTTCTCGAACAAGTTTGCCGCCATCTACTAAAGCGCGAGCTTTGAAATGGTTGTTGCGAGATCGCAGATCCCTATAATCTCCCAGGCACCTGCTGCCGGGAAACTCGGTTTAATCATGCTCGCTCCCGTTGTTCGAAGGATTCTGCAACCGCTCCGGCACACCCCGTTACATCCCCAGTGGCTGCTGGCCCGCCCGCACGAGCAAGCGCTGCTCGACTTGAAAAATCTTACCGGACGGGTCCTTGATGTGGGCTGCGCAGATCGCTGGGTTGCACGGGTTCTCGATCCCGCTTGCGACTATATTGGACTGGATTATCCCGCGACCGGTGGTGCGCTCTATCGCGCAAAACCAGACGTGTTTGCCGATGCCGCAAGCCTGCCATTCAGCAGCGAAAGTTTTGATGCAGTGGTCATGCTGGAAGTCATGGAGCACCTGCGAGATCCCGAGCGAACACTGCGGGCTTTAGTACGGGTATTGCGCCCCGGCGGTACCTTGGTGCTGTCGATGCCGTTTCTATATCCGATTCACGATGCGCCCTTCGACTATCAAAGACTGACCGGGCACGGACTTGAGCGGGACTTGCAGAGTGCCGGCCTAGAACTGAACCGGCTCGATCGCATGGGCGGCGCGCTTGAGACGGCAGGATTGCTTACTTGTCTCGCGTTGGCAGGCGGGCTCATTGACGCGCTGAAAGCACATAGCGCTCGATTGGCATGGGCGCCACTAATCGTTGCCACAATTCCGGTGGTCAATCTTGTTGCCGCGCTCGCGCAAAGACTCTTTCCAGAGTGGTCGGGAATGAGCCAAGGCTACTGGTTGGTGGCTAAGAAACCCTTTGTTCAGTCAGCATCGCGCTGATCGCAACGAGGATCGCGATTGGAGCGAATTTGCGTGCGATCAACTAGTCGGCCCTGAAAAAGCCTTCTGCGCGGTGGAAATAGGGAACTGGTCGCATAAGTGGCGAGATGATGTTGCAAGATTGGTGGGTTAAGTAGAGCGAAAGCTTGCAAAGTCGCGCACCTACACGAAACCCGATTGGGTAGGTTGGGGTGAGCTTGCGAAGCCCAACAGTGAGTAGACCAGCTCGCGAGGATACTCGGATTCGCGACGACTAGCTCGACACAGCGGGGGCACTCGGCGGATCATTGATATTGGGGTTCGCGGCGCTCACCCCAACCTACCTTGAACACGCTGTCCGCATGCGCTTTGGCTTCGATAGAAGCGACTTTTTCAGGGACGACTAACTATTCATTGCGTGATTCCACAGGAATGAAGCCTGCATCTAGCGCAAAACGACGCGCCGACTCGGCGACGCTGAAACGCTCGGCTGCGGCGCGGATTCCACACTGAAACTGCGCCGGCGACATTGCAAGTCCCCGTTTTAGCACCGCGCCGAAGGCATCGCTGGTGGCTGCGTCCGCACATAATCCTACCCCGAAACTTTCCACGATCTGCGCGAGATCTCCCGCAGGGGTTGTCAGCATCGCACAGCCTGCCTGGAGCCCGTCGGAGAATATCACCGGGATGCTTTCGATACGGGACGGCACCAGGAGCCAATCAGCCCAGGTGAGCAGCTCGATTGCGGCTTCCCGCCCGAGAAACCCCTGCAACACCACCGGCCGCCCTGCGGCTTGCAGTTCGCGTACCCCGGCCATGACCAACGCTTCTTGAGGGCCGCCACCCGCGATACGGACTTCTGCGATGCGTTGCCAATCCTGATCGTCCAGTTTTCGCAATGAGTCGAGCAATATGTCGGCACCCTTGTTCGGATGCCAGCGTCCCAGGAATGCCAGCTTGTAAGGCGGCCGTGTGGCGGGGTTCAAGCGTGATGGGCAGCGAAACAAGCGTGAGCTGGCGAGGAAATCACAATCGCGCCCC
>JAYTEX010000214.1:0-6978 GCA_043734785.1 Pseudomonadota bacterium
CAGACGATCAACGGTCCCGAGGGTAAATCCCAGGGGACAGAGAGCCATAATCCGGCCAGATAACCCATGATACCAACGGCGTAGGCAAGTGTGAGGCCCCGTGCCGGGCGCATACCGTGCACCGCCAACGCCGGCAGGATCAAGGTCGCGAATACGAGATACACCCCGACCAATTGCACCGAGGCGGTGATAGTGAGCGCGAACAATGGATAGAACCAGCCGGGATGTGCGCCGCGTTGCCACACCCAGAGCGCGAGTACGATCGCATAGAGCACCGCGATCGGCCCGAGCTGCGCATACGTCACCCACAGGATCTGCCCGGCGACCAAGTGGGTGAAATGTTCAGCGCCGTGCGGATTGTTAGTCAGGACGATAATCGCAAGACTGGCTGCAACCACATAAAGACAGCCAATCAGCGCTTCCTGCAACGCCGGCCAGCGACGCTCCGTCCACGCCAGAATCGACGCTGCCAACAGGGCCGCAGCGCCAGCGGCTACCCGCACCTGCCAGCCCGTTTCGCCGGCGCCAGCGGCCTCCGCAATGACCGCACCCAGGGCTGCAATCTGGGCAATCGTGAGATCGATAAAAATAATGCCCCGCCGCAGCACCTCGCGCCCTAGTGCCACATGGGTGGAAACGACCAAAAGCCCTGCCGCCAGCGGGGCTCCGAGCAGGCTCCAGTCGAACGGCGTGAATGAAATCATGGTACGGCTTTCAGAAGTTCGTTCACGGTCACTTCGAAAAGGCCGAAAAGGTCCTCAGTCCCTGGCAGGCCACCCACCGTGCCCGGAAGCACCACGGCCGGAATCGCCGCGCGTTCGGCGAGCCATTGCGAAGGCTGTGGATCGTCATAGGGCGTACGGATGATGAGTCGCGCCGGCCGTTGTGTCAGCGTCGCGAGCACCTGCCCGAGATGCGCCACCGTGGGTGGAATTCCGGGCTTGGGTTCGAGCGTCGCGATTTCATGCAGCTGCAGCCAGTCGATGAGATAACTCCAGTACTTATGGTGGATCACGATCGCCGTGCCCTTGAGCCGCGCCGCTGCGGTCTCCCAGCGCGTGATGGCCGCATCCCAACGCACGCGGAAATCGACCGCGCGCTGTTGGTAGTCCGTAGCGCCATCCGGGTCGATGGCCGACATGCGCTCGGCAAGTGCGGCGGCGACGGCCGCGATATGGTGAGGATTGGTTTGGATATGCGGATTACCCCCCGGATGGATATCGCCTTCCGCGCGATCGAGCACCGTCGGCACCTCCAGTCGTTGCACCACGCTCGATGCCTCGAAATATCCCAGGCCACTGCTCTGGATCCGACTGTTCGCACTCTGCCGCTGAACCTGGGGCAGCCAGCCGCTCTCGAGCTCCGCACCCGAGCAAATCATCAGATCTGCCTGACGCGCGCGCGCGATGAGGCTAGGCCGTGCCTGGATTTGATGCGGATCCTGGCCCGCGGTCGTTGCGGTATAGACATCGACCTGCTCGCCGCCAATTTCCTTAGCGAGCGCGGCCCACTCGGGTTCGCACGCGAACACGTTGAGTTTCGCCGCAGCCATTTCAGGAAAACTGCTCGCGAGCAGCAGGCTCAAAGTCAATATAAAAAGCTTGCACATGTTCGTGTCCTCAGAATTGATGCGCGCCATGCGCGCCGAGGCTGTGGATGTAATTGAGAAAGAGTTGATGGTCCGGTCTCAACCCGACTTCACCATAGCTGTACTGCATTCTTAGGCGACTGAAGTCGCTGTGGTCGAATTCGAGGAGCAGCGAAGCACGGCGCGGGTCATGCCCGAGGTCATCGAGCGCAGTGCCCGTGAATCCGAAGCCAGGGTTGTCGGCGAAAAGTCCGTCCGCGCGTATCCCAATTCGCCACCGCGGCATGAATTGATAGACGGCCTGAAGATAGAAGCCGTATTGCGTCCCCTCGTAAGTCGCAGCGTTGAGCTGTCCGTCTTCCCAGCGTTGCAGATATTCTGCCTGCAGCGTTAAGTGGGTTTGCGTCGGATTGCCGTTCGGCGCCCATTTGAAAACCGCGTCCGCGATTGCGAGTTCACTGCGGCCGGTAAACACCTCGGGCAGGCTGCCCGTTGCGCGCTCTTGCGCAGCGGCATGCACATAGGACGCGCCGACGCGATAGCTCCAGCTCCTGCCAAGATCGTCGCCCAGGTGGGCGAACGCGGTATAGGTGCCAACGCCGTAGCTCGCCGCGCCATGCGCTGGATAAGCATCACCGCGATAAGCTTCCGCACCAAACTCGAGAAACTGATCAAGTGGGGCCAACCAGCGCAACTGCGCACCATCATCGCCGAGCGTGCCGTTGAGCAGTACCTGGTAGGCCAGCGGCCGATCGACGAAATCATCCGCGTGTGGATGCTGTTCGTTGAGATACCCGACCCGCGAAAAAAAACGCCCACCCTTCAAGGTCAGCCCAACAGGCATGGCAAGCGTCTGGAAGTACGCTTCCTCGAGGTTGATCAACGTTTCGCCAGCTTCAACACTGAGCGATGTCGTCATGCTGGCGTAGAACAGATCATCGACATTGGCACTCAGCGTTAATTCGGACTCCCCCAGCGAAAATCCGCGCACGCCGGGCCCTGCCCCACTCGGCAGCGAAAATCCGGGGATCGCGAAATCCTCTGGATCTCGGCTCAGTGCGGCGTAGTTTCCGATCAGAACGAGGCTGGTGGCAGGATTCAAGGCGCTCGCGCTACTCGGTGGGTTGACTATCGGTAGCGGGGCCTTGGGTTGCGCCGCGAGCTGGCGCTCAGCCCGCTGCAGACGTTGTTCGAGGGTGCCTAGCAGGGTGGTGTACTGGGCTTTCAGGGCGACTATTTCAATCCTGATCGCCGCCAGTTCAGCGGCGTCGGTATGTGCCGCGTCGGTCTGCGCCGCATAGGCCTGGCATGCGCCAAGCAAGCCACCACAAAAAACCAGCGCAGGCAGCCAGTGCCACTTCAGTAAGGGGTGCATTTCGATTCTCCTGGGTCGAAGTCGGATAGACCAGCACGACCGCGCCGCTAAACGGAACGACGTAGTGCAGGCCCTTGCTGTCAGCGACGGGAGAACGGTGGTGCGCGTGCTCGATAATGGGGTGAGGGCGTTTGCTGGACGCGCGATACGACCGTCAACGTGAACGCGGGCGACAGGGCTGTTAAAAGCACGGCAAGACTGCCGGCGCCGATGCCATGGCCGAGGGCATGCGCCGCAACACAGGTGGCGCAGATCTCGCCCGCTGGGTGTTGTGCCTGATCGTAGTGGTGCTGCACCAGTGCGACACTTGTCCACAGCAGGAGCGCGACCAGGACCGCCGGCAGGTAGCGCGAGCGCAAACTATTAGCGTTTCGGAAATTCACGCTGCGTGAGGCCCTTAAGGGGGAAAAAAGATCGAAGATCGAAGATTAAGGTATAACGCGAGCGCCACTATAACCGTTATATCGCTTCATTTCAGCGCCAACCTGCGCTGACGGTTCGCCCCAAGCCGCTGCAGTCACGCTCCGGGGTCGGTTTGCGATGGAGCGTGAAGCGCCGCCGCTTCACGCTCCATCGACGGCCCACTATGATGCCCACCGCGTTACCGCTTGAGCGCGCACGTCGTGCCAATGTAGTAGCAACTGACAGATTCCCGCATTTACACAACAGGAGGAGAACCCCCATGGGACAACGACAACTCACCGCCGCCGATGGCTTTACATTTGGCGCCTATGAGGCATTACCCGCCGGGAAACCCACGGGGAGCGTGGTCGTGATTCAGGAGATTTTTGGCGTCAATCAGCATATCCGCGCGGTCGTTGATGGCTATGCGAAAGCGGGCTATGCCGCAATTGCGCCGCAGATTTTCGATCGCGCCGAGCGCAACGTGGAACTGGGCTACACCGATCAGACCGAGTTTCAGAAGGGCATTAAGCTCGCGTTCCAGGATTTAAAAATGCCGCAGACCTTGCTCGATCTCCAGGCGGCGATCGACGCCATCGCGGTGCATGGCAAAGTCGGCGTCGTCGGCTATTGCTTCGGCGGCTTACTGACCTGGCTGTCCGCGTGCGAATTAAAGGGCGTCGCGGCCGCTTCTGCGTACTATGGCGGCGGCACGGCGAAAGAAGCCGCGCGGGTCGCGAAATGCCCGGTTATCATGCATTTTGGCGATCGGGACATGCATATTCCTTTGACCGATGTCGGCACGATCCGTCAGGCTCAACCCAACATCGAGATCTTTATTTATCAGGCCGATCACGGCTTTAATTGTGATGAACGCGGGAGCTACGATGCCACCAGCGCGGGCTTGGCGAAAGAACGCACGCTCGCCTTCTTCGCCAAGCACCTCTGAGACTCACCGATACCCCACTCGGGGTGGGCGATCTCCCCCCGAGCGCGTTCCTGTTTTAATCCACTCAATCCCGCCCGGCGTCCAGGATCGCCTGCGCCAGCCGTGCGGGATCGGTGAAGCAAAGTTGATGACTGCCTGGGATTTGCACGAGACGGAACAGACCGAGCTTCTGCGACAGGCGCGGATGCCACGGGAAAGTTTGGGGTAATCCTGTGTCCTCGGTGCAATTAATGTAGGACTTGCCGCAGGCGAAATCGGCTGGGTTTCGACTCAGGCGGATAGCCTCCGTGAAAGTCTTCCACGGATGTGGGTTCAATTGAGCATAAGCCGACTGTGCGAGTTCCAGCGACGCGTCATTAATGAAGGTTTCCCGCCAGAGTGGAAACGGTAGCGTGATACTGCCATCGCTCGCCACCAACGACTGAAAGAGCTGAATGTAATGCGGCGGGATCATATCGTTCAGCGCCTCGCCATGGTTGGGCACGAACGCGTTCCAATAGACCAACCGCCTGATCCGCGCCGGCAAGCGATCAGTCGCACCCGTGATCACCATGCCACCGTAACTATGCCCGACGAGCACGATGTCGTTCAGATCGTGCGCCGTGAGATAGTCGACCAATGAATCAATCGCGTGCTCAAGCCCGAGGGCGCGCGAGTCACCGGGCCGGTTGCCTGCCAAGGTCGGCAGATAGACTGTATGCCCCTGCGCGCGGAGCAGCGCCGCCGTGGCCTCGAACTGTGCGCCGGTGTGCCACCCACCATGCACGATCACGAAGGTACTCATCGAAATCTCCATCGCGGCTACGCGGGTGTTGCATAGGAATTAGCTGCCACCGCGCCGGCTTGGATGGCGCGCTTTTCCTGAGTATAGGCGGATTCCGGTATCCTCGTCGCCGAGGGGCAGTACGGAACTGTGGTGCGGGACGACTGCCCGCCGCTTCTGCTACTGTCCCACCAACGCCGCCGCGACGCCGTGATCGCGGCGCACCCTTCTACTCTAGGAGCATGAATGTGACTGACGTAAATCGTGTGTGGCGGCTGCGCAAACGGCCGGTGGGATCGATTGGTGATGATGTCTTGAGTTTCGACCAAGAAGCGGTGCCGTCACCGGGTGACGGCCAGTTCTCGTTTCGCATGAATTATCTCTCGCTCGATCCCACGAACCGGATCTGGATGAGCGATATGGATCAATATATGCCACCCGTCGCGCTGGGCGATCCGATGCGCGGCGTGGTGTGCGGCACCGTGGTCGACTCGAAACATCCCGGATTCGCAGCCGGCGATATCGTAAGCGGTCTCGGCGTGTGGGCGGATTACCAAATCGGCACGCCCGCGATGCTGAGCAAGATGGGGCCGCTGGGCGGGGTGTCTGTCGCCGACGCATTCGGCCTGTTTGCCGTAGTGGGTCCGACGGCCTACTTCGGCCTGCTTGATCTCGGTGCGCCCAAAGCGGGTGAAACGGTGGTGGTGTCCGCCGCAGCGGGTGCCGTGGGCTCCATCGTGGGACAGATCGCGAAAATCAAAGGGTGCCGCGCAGTCGGTCTCGCGGGTACGGCGGCGAAGTGCCAATGGATTGTGGACGAACTCGGGTTCGATGCGGCGATCAACTACAAGACCGAAGACGTGCCGGCGGCGTTGAAGCGCGCATGTCCCAAGGGCATCGACATCTATTTCGACAACGTTGGCGGCGATATTCTCGATGCTTGCTTTAAGCAGATGAATTTCAAAGGTCGCATTCCAACCTGTGGGCTGATCTCACAGTACAACGCGACCGGCGAAGTGCCGGGACCGAAAAACTACCCGATGGTGCTGATGCAGCGGCTCAAGGTGGAGGGCTTCATCGTGCTCGACTACGCGAACCGCTATCCGGAAGCGATCGGCGCACTCGGACAATGGCTGCAGCAGGGCAAGCTCAAGTTCCGCGTGGATATGCACGAAGGTCTGGAGAATGCCGTGTCCACGCTGCGCAAGCTCTATACCGGTGAAAACCAGGGCAAACTCATGCTTCACGTGGCGTAACGACGGGAGCAGTCCCTTATCCCCAAACGAAAAAGCCGCCCGTAGGCGGCTCAATCTTTGACTCGCTAAAGCGCCTCAGAGGTACGAGGCCGCCCAGGTCGGGCAACCCCGCACGGAGTGCTCAGTAGGAGTTACGTCGCGGGGCGCTGTTGGTTTCGCGCGGTCGCGCTTCGTTCACGCGCATATTGCGGCCCTTCAGGGGCTGTTCGTTCAGCGCCTTGACCGCAGCTTCGCCTTGCTGCTTGTTAGGCATTTCGACAAATCCGAATCCCTTCGATTCACCCGAAATCTTATCCATGATGATCGATGCACTGGCGACTTCGCCAGAGGCCGAGAAGGCGTCGCGCAGATCAGCGTCGGTGACGCCGTAGGCTAGATTTCCAACATATATATTCATTCATATCTCACAAATTAAAACGTGCGTCGTCCACAATCGCGATACTCACAGCCAACGGCACAAGTGATGTGGGTATCGATTTGCCGGAAGCCGGCTAATCCGAAGAGGCTAATGAAGCCCTCGTGTGAACAATGATGCAAAGGAGGGCTCAATCAGGCGGGGTTGGTGTCGGGTTCGAGTTTGGTTTACAACGTCGAACTGCAGGTATCGGTGGAGCGTACACGCTACCGGCACTGAAAGATAGGGCC
>JAYTEX010000215.1:0-3271 GCA_043734785.1 Pseudomonadota bacterium
AACAAAACACCGCAACAAAAATCCACGGCCATCGCGCAAAACGCGATGCGCGCGGGGACTGTGTTGCGAGTGAAAAGGGGTTTTTCTACAGCTTCAACGTCCGAGTTCAGAGGCGGCGCGCTTTTGCGCCGTCCTCTGGAACGATGAGTTCGGCCTTGAGTTCACGATGCATGGAGTTCCTCACGCAGGACGCGCCTCAACGTTTCTACAGTTAGTGGCTTCTGTTTCGCCTTGGCTACCGTGATTGCCTCGCGTAGAACAGAATTGATAAGCGTTTGGTAGCCGGTGCCTGCACTTTCCGCGCGGACACGAAATGCCTCAATGACGTCGTCATCGAGCATGATGGTGATGCGAGTTTTGCCCGGCGAAGAAATGACGGCACCTCGCTTGCCCTTGCTAAAGTCGTATTCGTCACGCATGGTATTGCTCCGATTCGCCGCGAGAGGCTTTCCGAGCGGAAATCATGCGCGTCCGCTCTCCGCGCTGGGTATGGACGACCACTAGCACACGGCCCAACGCATCCATGCCCAGCGTAATGAAACGCTGTTCGCCGACTGCATCGGGGTCTTCAACCGTCACCGCCAATTCATCGCGCAACGCCTGCTCGGCATGCGCAAAGCTCACGCCATGTTTGCGAATGTTACTGCGCGCCTTGGCAGGGTCGAACTCCATGTTTCCATTATGCATATTTAATACATATTGTCAACGGGCGAAAAATCAGGAGGCCGAACGCCGCAGTTCACGCGCGGGCCGAGCCCGCAGGGCGAGGACCCGTCGCGTGGAACTGCTTGTTGGGCGACAGCACGCCTTCAGCTGCTAGTGCTAGTGCTTTTTCGACCGTAGCGCAGCGCTTAAGAAGGCGCCTGAGGCAAAACCGCTAGCAAAGAGCGTGATTAGTTCCGCCGCGCTTACGTGCAAGACGGCTATTGATGACGATAAGCCTACAATTGCAAAAAACAGTGAAAGTGCAAAAAACTTCTTGTTCATCTCTTGCTCCTTACCTAGAAAAATCTTTTTTCTGCCGCCTAACGCCGCCGTTCAGCGGCGCGCCGCTTTGGGCGCGTCCGTTGCGACGGCCTGTTGGGCCACATGCGAAGACCAAGGCCGAATCTTTACCAACTTCGGACCGAGTGCGCGCTCGGCGACTTCAGTGTCATAAGCGGCCTGAGCACGGAGCCAATAGCCGTTGGACAACCCGAAAAAGCGGCAGAGCCGCAAATCAGTATCAGCGGATACGCTTCGCTTTCCCGCGACGATATCGCCAACACGCTGGGCAGGAACAATGATTTCCTTCGCGAGGCGATACTGGCTAATGCCCATGGGCTTTAGAAATTCTTCCAGAAGTAGTTCGCCGGGTGTAACGGGTTTAAGTTTTCGCATCAGAGTCTCTCTTTAGTGGTAATCCACTATTTCCACGTCTTCAACGCCTGCGTCAGTCCAGCGGAAACAAATACGCCACTGATCATTGACACGAATGCTATGTTGCCCTTTTCGGTTGCCCGCAAGCGCTTCGAGGCGATTGCCAGGGGCACCCGTAAATCGTTCAGTTGGCCGGCGATTTGAAGCTGCCGGAGTTTTCGCTGCGCCACCGCCTCGATATTTATGAATCGCTTGACGCGCTCGCCTTTAGACAGCGATTCCGTTTCTGTGCAGGCAAACGACTTAATCATGCGCAATAGTAACGCGACGCATGACTATCGTCAAGCCTGCCTGAATATGTGGCCTAACGAATGAAAGGGACTTCCCCGTCCCGAGCAAGCGACGATGAAGTCGCGCGGCATTGAAGTGCCATTATGGTGATGCAGTCATCCATAAACAGTCTCGAAAGGGGAAGTCATGAAGATTATCACGCTCGGAATCGATGTGTCTTGCGTAGGCGTGTGTCGTTGATGTGCAAGGTTGGACCTGCGCGGAGAGTGCCTGATCAGATCAAGGGGAAGCAGTATGTATCCCGACTAACGAATGAGGCCCCCGCGCGCGTCTTTCATCAGGGCCCGCAGCGGTATCTGTCGCTGCAACAAGGCCGTTTGTAGTTTTGCAGTCCTACACCTTGTGGAACTTAATCAGCAACCACTCGCATACCAATGCATTAGTAGGAAATGAATCGGCTATACAACTTGCAGTGAAAAACTGTTCGGGAGACTATTGCTTGACTTTGTGGGAAGCCCTTGTAGTTCGAGCTGAGGCGGGACCGACAGCAAAACGCCAGGCCCGTGCGGTGGAAAATGCGCCAGCCCACTGCGCGGGCCTGGCGATTTGATGTTGGGCCTCGCCTCGAGCGAGGGGTTAGGTCTCACGGAACCCACGCAATAGCTGACGTCATTCAGGTTCATCTCTTAGTCGGAGTGGCAAACGGCTGATTCCTTGAGTGGCAGTGCAATCCGCCTCCGTCATAGATGAGAGGCAGGACGTCGACTTGCACAATCTTGCGGCCAGGAAATGCGTGCTCCAGCGCTGCTCGCGCTCGCCTGTCTGTCGTGCGCCGCGACTCCGGCAGGCCTGTGCGCCAGAACTTTGCCGTTACCACCACGCCATTGGCAATGATGAAGTTGAGGTACCCGGCCGGCAGGTAGAACTCAACCGTGTCCCCTTGCTTGGCACCGTCGAACCAGCTTCGCTCCTCCTTGGTCAAGGAGTCGTAGGGAACCTTCGCAGTCATTGTGTCGGGCACCGGCACTCTCAGTATGCGGAACGGTCGCCCTCCCTCGTCCTTGGCAGCCGACAGGATGCGGAAGTTCTCTTGCATCCGAGCATGTGTCTCTCGGAGGATTGGGTTCGTTGCTCGCTGCCTCGCGCTGACTTGTGCCAAGAGGATCGTGCGGGGGTCAGCGAAGCGTGCGAAGACGTCGACATGCCCACCAGTACCCACTCCCCACCGACCGTCCGGTAGACGGCCCCAGGCTTCATCCGCCGGCCCTTGCTTGAGCCAGATGACATTCGTGACACCATGGACGCGCTTGTGCTCGCGCTCGATCTCCTCACGCGTACGAGTCGGGTTGCGCGCAAGCTCCACTGCCTCCACGAGCAGGAGCGTTCCACTCCCATTGACCTGACGCGAGCCACCTTCGCTGACGAGATCGGACTTCACCGTTGGCAGATCCAGCCGCTTGGCGATCTCACGATCGATGGCCTCGGTGCCTCGGTCCGGGTGGTCGTAACCATAGTCGGCGATAGCAAGCCGCCCATCGGCAGATCGCAGGAAGTAGGGCCCCGGGTCCTGTATCGCCCCAAAGGGCTGCGGGTAGTAGAAGAGGTCGACACGCGACAAGTC
>JAYTEX010000216.1:0-6402 GCA_043734785.1 Pseudomonadota bacterium
AATCAATGGATCAATGAACGTTGGGGATTAACGCCTGAGTTCGTCGCCGTGCGCGCGAACTGTGCCGGCATGCGCACCTGTTACGAGCGACCGGCACAACTCGGCATCGATCGTTGGCTCGCGGCACTTGCCGGTTTCGCGCACGCACGCGGCGCGGTGTGCGTGGTGGATGCGGGCACGGCACTCACGGTCGATGTGGTCGTCGCGAATGGTGAACATCGCGGCGGTTTGATTGCGCCGGGCATTGCCATGATGGTCCGTAGCCTGACCCTTGGCACGGCCCAACTGACACTCGACCAGGTGCAGGTGATCGATCGATTCGCCACCAACACCGCGCATGCGATCTCACTCGGCTGCCGCGAAGCCATGGCGGGCATCCTGTTACGTGTCGCAGATCGCTGGCAGCGCGATCTCCACGAAACGCCGCGCTGGCTCGCCACGGGCGGCGAAGCAGAGGTTATCCAGGAGCTAAGTCCGGTCGCGATCGAAGTGCTGCCGGACCTCGTGCTGCGCGGCCTCATGATCGCGGACACGGAAGGCTGAGCGGCGCGATGCCTTGCCAGTATCTGCGATGAAATGGTTGGCCTTGCTGCTGGTGCTCGCGAATGGTCTGTTCTACGGCTGGCGCTATGAACTGCAGCTACGCGAGTCGCACGACCTGCCGGCGATCCCCGTACCGATTCCGCCGAACACCCCCAGTCTGCGCCTGATTGCCGAACTCGATGAATTGCCACCGCTGCGCGAAGAAGGCCCGCAAGCGGCGACACCGGTCCCCGCCCAGGCGGTGGTACCACTACCGGCCACCCCCGAGCCTGTCGCGCCCCTCGCTGGCGAACCGGAAAATCCGGTGGCAGTAACCAAGCCTGCCGTAACGTCTGTAGGTTCTGATACATCTGAACGGCCCATGCTATCCGCGCGGCCGGTCACGGGTCGTGGCGTGGCCTCTGATCTCTGTGTCGATATCGGGCCGTTTCCGGTCGCCAAGAATGCTGACGCGATCGAGGCCTGGCTCGCCTCGCGCGCCACCGCGCTGCAGCGGGTGACGCAGGTGGTGCGCGAGCGACAGTTCTTCTGGGTGTATCTCGAACCGAAGAACGCGCAGGAGGCTCGGGCAAATGTGGCCGATTTAAAGCGTAAGGGTGTGCGCGATTTCCTGCTGGTGCAGCGAGGCGGCTTGCAGAACGCGATTTCGCTCGGCTTGTTCAGTACACAGGACGCGGTAAACCGTCGCTTGTCCGAGATGAACAGGCAAGGCTTTCAGCCGGTGGTCGTGCCCCGCATCGAAGTGATGGATCTCGAATGGCTGCGCGCCAACCTGGCCGTAGGCTATACCGCCAGCGCCATCCCGCGCGAGCAACTCGCGGGCGCCGCCGTGCAGACCATCGATTGCGCAAAAATTGCCGACTCGACCACTAGCCAATAGAATAGCGCCGCCGCACGCGAGACATTATTTTCCCATGCCGGATTAGCACAGTGGTAGTGCAGCGGTTTTGTAAACCGAAGGTCGGGGGTTCGAGTCCCTCATCCGGCATTCTCCCTATCCAATCGACCAAGATAATCCAAGGGCCAGAGCCAGATCGGGGCTAAGCGACGCGGACAGGTTCCAACCCTCATCAGGCACCAGAAACTCTTCCAGCAACGCCCTGGTGTTCCAGCACTAAAGTACGGACTCGGTTTTAGTGTGTGCCCCGTCGCAAGGCGTGCCGTTTTTCAGAGTCCTCCCCGTGTTTCACCAGCCGCGCTCGTTTGCTCGGCAATTGTCACGTCCATTTTGCTATCATTGAAATCATTCAATCGGAGTGATAGCAATGGCTGCAGTGACCGTAAGGAACATTCCGGACGAGACCCTTCGGGCGCTTAAACTGCGCGCAGCGCAGCGCGGCCGCAGTACCGAAGCAGAGATTCGCGCTATTCTCGAAAACGCCGTGCGTTCGCAAATTGGCCTGGGATCTGCGTTGGCGGCGATAGGTCGTGCGTTGGGTGGCGTGGAATTGGACTTACGGCGCAAGCGCAGCCCGGTCAAGCCGGCTCGTTTTGAAGCATGATCATTCTCGACACGAATATCGTGTCGGAACCACTCAAGCCTAAACCCGACGCGGTCGTGTTGGAATGGTTGGATCGTCAGACACCGGCCACGCTTTATCTAACAACTATCAATCTTGCCGAGCTTTGGTCGGGTATTGAAACCCTACCTGTCGGTAAGCGCCGCGCTCAATTACAGCACGCGATGACTACTCAAATATTGTCGCTTTTCGAGGGCCGTGTACTAGCGTTCGACCACCACGCGGCGGAGGCTTTTGGGCGCATCCATGCGAGCGCGCAGGCGGCCGGCAATCCCATCGATTTCGCGGATTGCGCGATCGCGGCGATTGCGTCAACACAACGATTCATCCTCGCCACACGCAACGCGCGAGATTTCAAAGGCACAGGAGTAGAGCTGCTGGATCCGTGGAAACCAACCTCATCGCGAGCGCCCACTTGAGTAAGTCGCTCCATGGAAATAGGGGACAGACCCGAATGGCACTTACTTAAGCTTTTTGGGGTGCCCGTGTTTGCTGACACAGGCACGCGCGATGGTGCGCGGTTTGGTGAGCAGCGGATACGGTTTAGGTCGACGTTTAACCGCGCGCGGTTCGATGCGGCCAGTATTAAGCGGTTCGCTGTACTCCCGCACAATTTCGTGAGCGCAGGCCTATGACGAAACTCACCTTAAGCCAGCTCTCGAGCCTGTGGTGCCGCGCCTGCGATGATCTGCGCGGCAACATGGATGTCTCGGAGTACAAGGAATACATCTTCGGGATGTTGTTCCTGAAGCGGCTGTCGGATCTATTCGACCAGGAACGCGAGCAGCTCGCGAAAGCGTTGGCGGCGAAGGGGATGGCGGCAGCCACGAGCGAGACCCAGCTCGATTAGACCACGCTTTGTCGGAGAAGGGTGGATTGGCAACGACATAGTCGTAGGTGCGGAGCTGCTCGCCGTCCTTGAACTTGGGATCGAAGAGCGTGTTGCCCGAGAGCACATTCGCCGTTGGGAAATCGTGCAGGATCATGTTCATGCGGGCGAGGCCGGCGGTGGTCACGTCCTTCTCCTGCCCTTCGAGCGTAATGTGCTTACCCGCCTCGGCAGCGACCTTCAACAGCAGCGAACCCGAGCCGTACGTGGGGTCGTAGGCGGTGGTGGCGGCGATGGAGTTGGCCGGCGAGATGCCGATGGCCTTGGCCATGATGCGGCTGACTTCGGACGGGGTGTAGAACTGGCCCTTGCTCTTGCCGTTCTCCGTGGCGAAGTGCCGCATAAGATACTCGTAAGCGTCGCCGAGGATGTCGTCGTTCTCGGCGCGATTCTTCGAGAAATCGAGCGCGGGGTTTTCGAAGATGGCGATGAGGTTGCCGAGTTTCTCAACTTTCTGCGCGCCGTCGCCGAGTTTGTTCGAGTCGTTGAAATCGGGGAAGTCGCTACGGGCCAAGCGGGAGTTGGCGTCAATCAGCGGCTGGATGACCTGGGTGTTGATCTTGTCGCCGATGTCGTCTTTGCCCTTGAGCGCAACCATGTCCTTCGGCCTGATTGTCGCTCGATAGAAGAAGTTTTCGCCAGCGACCGATCTGGAACAAGGCAGGCGGGCGTTCGACCCACTTGCCGTCCCGCGACCCCGGCTTCCAGTTTTTTTTAAGGAGATGCTGAGACTTAAGCAGTGACGATGCGCACACTCGTCAGGCAGAACGCGCTCGCTGCTGCCCTTCCCACGCCGCACGAACATCGTCCATGGTCAACGTCGCCTGCACGTTGGCAGCTTCGTCCATAATTTCGAGTACGTTGCGCGCGCCGTCGCAGCGCATGCTGTAGAACACCACCGCGCCGTCCGGGCCGCCCCCCTCGCTGTGCGTGTCATCCGTGCGGCCGCGATAGTAGCGCCCGGCCGGGCGCACTTCGCGGATGCTGCCGTCGGGCTCGTACATGCGCAGTTCACCCTGGATGATGAGCATGTTGGTCTGCGCGAGGTGATTGTGCATGGTCACGGTCTTGTTCGGCGCGAAGCGCACGATGAGATCGACCACGTGGCGTTCTTCGTCGATATCGCACAAAGTGAGTTCGAGGTTCTCGATGCCCGCGAAGGGCTGCCAATCGATCTCGTGATCGTAGAGGTCACAATCGGGCTGCGTGGTGATGGGTTTGGCGCTCATGGTCATTGTGTCTCCGTAGTGGGTCTTCTTGCATTGAACCGCCCTCGCGCACCGGCGCTGCGCGCGCTCAATGTGCGGAAATCCGGGGACAGTATCTGGGGCGTCGTCCGGACCGGGGATTCACATATTAGTGCAGGCATGCACGGGGGGCGAGCGCCACGCGCAGGTCTCTTTCTGGCGGACAACAGTGCCTCAATAAGCGCATTTATACCCTGTATATCAGGCGCCGATCAGTTTCGCGAACTGTGCTTGACTGATTTTTGCCGCCTCGCGAACTGCGCGATCGTCCGGCTCGGTAAGCTCTGTGGTACGCGCGCCGCGCACGCCGCCGCCCGCTCGGTGGCGCTTCATCTCGCGAACGCCTTTGATCAATTGATCGAAATGCTGCCTATCCATCTTTCATATCCTTCATCCTTTCGGTTTATCCGCATAGTAGTCTCGACTCGGCCGCGCAGGGCGGTTATCGTGTCCGCACACGGTCGCGTTCGGCTGCGGCGAGGAACGAAAGGTTTAGACGGATGCTGTGGCAGCGGGAGGTGCACTATTACGAAGATAAAGGGCGGGTGCTTCACGTGGCGCTGCCGGAAGGGTACCGATCGCGCGGCGAGCCATATCCCGTGTTGGTGTGCCTGGATGCGCAATGGATCTTTGGCACCGTCTGTGACGTCGCGCTGAACCTGGGATTGGCCCGCCTGCTGCCGCGGGTGATCGTGATCGGGGTAGGGTGGAGCAGCAACATTGCCAAGGAGGTGGTTCATTCCCGGGCCGCGTCCTACACACCTACCTCAGCCCCCATTCCAGCGTCCGTGGCACGCAACATGGCGGGTGCCACGGTGTTCGGCGGTGCGCCTGAATTCCAGCGCTGGCTGCTCGATGAGGCGCTGCCTGATATGCAGACCATCTATTGTATCGATACCGAACAACGGACACTGATCGGCCATTCATTATCCGGTCTCTTCGGGCTCTACACGCTGTTTACCCGACCTCAAGCCTTCACGCGATGGCTGCTCGCGAGCCCCTCATCGTGGTGGGACAATCGTCTCATCTTTGAGTTCGAGGAACGCAACCGGGCACATGGGCCACCGCCCAAAGGCAGGGTGTTTCTCTCGGTAGGCGCACAGGAGAGCCGGGTGGGCGAGATCCCCATGCTCACCAACACCGAAATGCTGTATGCGCGGCTGGCTGAAAGGTGCTGTGGTGACTTCGACACTACCCTAACCATCCTTGACGGTGAACTTCACCATTCGACCATCCCGGCGGCAGTGAGTCGCGGGCTCCGTTGGCTCTATCGATGAACTTGCGGTGCGCGTTCCCCGGCCCGGTTGCGCCGCTACCTTACGATCCAGGACGTCACCGATAAAATCGGTACGGGGCCACGTGCCGTGGCGAATACGGAGAAGGGCAAGTCATCGGGTATTGTGGTGGAAGTCGCGCTCTTTTAGTTTACGCGGAGCGGTTTCGCCCATTCGGGCTGGCGCTTTTCGATGAACGCGCGCAGGCCTTCTCTGCCATCGGCAGTTTCGAACACGTTGCAGAGCGTCTCGATCTGGTTCTCCACATTACGCCGGTAGTCGAGGTCGTTGGCACGCAAAAATGAGGCGCGCCCAAGCGCCATGATGGTCGGTGATTTTTTCGCGAGCACCTGGGCAAGTTCACCGGCACGTTGCATCAGTTCGCTCCGCGGTATCGCGTGATTGATGAGGCCTGTGAGGGCCGCTTCCTGCGCGGATATCGGTGTGCCGGTGAACAGTAGCTCAAAGGCTTTGTGCCGGCTGATCTGGCGTGGCAGATGCACATAGTGAATCGCGGGAATCAAACCGATATCAACTTCTGGATATCCGAGGTCGATGTCATCGGCGGCCAGAATCATGTCGCAGGTGATGGCGAGGGTCATGCCTGCCCCGCGGGCCGGGCCGTTGATCACGGCGATCGTGGGCTTGGTCAGTCGATACTGAATATCCATCGTGCCCAAATAGAATTTGTAGACGAAATCGCGGAGCGCGAGCCCGTCTCCGCGGGCCACCATCTTGAGATCCATGCCGCCGCAGAACATGCCGGGCAGCGCACTGGTGATCAGAATTACCCGAACTTCGTCGTCTCTATCGGCGAGACGAAGCGCGTCATGAATGGCATCGATCATCGGATGATCGATTGCGTTCACCGGTGAACGATTCATCCCGATGATGGCGATCCCGTCTTTGACGGTGTAGTCGATCCGTTG